>JAICYZ010000116.1 GCA_025933935.1 Chitinophagaceae bacterium | reverse complement strand
TTCTTCAGGCATCGCCTTGTTGTAACTGCGTAAACCGGCTTCAATATGAACGATAGGAATATTTAGTTTTGCCGCAACCATTGCTCCCGCAAAAGTTGAATTTGTATCTCCAAAAACGATGATTAGATCCGGCTTCGATTTTATCATGGCAGCATCTAACATCAACATCATTTGCGTGATTTGTGAAGTGACACCTCCAGCCGTTATTTCAAGGTGAATATCTGGTTCTCTTATTCCCAGGTCTTCAAAAATCTTCTGCGACATGGCATAGTCGTAATGCTGACCTGTATGAACAATTATTTCTTCATGCAAACCGGCGAGTGCAGATGATAAGGGAGCAAGTTTAATAAATTGTGGCCGTGCGCCTACTATGGAGAAAATTCTCAAGCCAATTGATATTTACTGTTTGAAAACCCTTTTTTTGCCAAAATGCTTGAAAACTGATTATAAACCGGAACATTTTCGATTACTTCGGGATCTGCTATTTCACATCCTGTAGAACACGTTTTTGCCAACCTTTGAACATCTTCAAATTTCACTTTGTTGTATTCATCAAAAGCGTAGTTATCATTATAAAAATTGATCAGCCCAAGTAATTCATGACCCAGTCCTTTTTCCATGGCGCGGAAACTCTCATAAACAAACTCTATAAAATCAGCTGTCGGTTCTTCTGTTCCCTTTCCAATGCCGGCATACCTTTCAGGAGTTTGAGCAAACATCTTGCGGTGATAAATATTGGAAGCATCCATGATGCCCTGAATGTTTTTATACGAATAAATTATTTCAAAATGATCGATATATTCTTTATGTGCAGAACAGATAAAAACATAATCTGCATATGTTAATGCTTTATTTAAATCATGCGTCAAATGATCCTGCTGATCAAATCTTAAAAGGTTTTGATCATCATTTTTTACATAAGGATCATGCATGATATAATCGACATTATTTTCTCTTAAATAATTCGCCAACACAAGGGTGGGAGAGTTGCGCGTATCTTCTGAATTGAAACGATAAGCAACGCCGAGCAAAGCTATTTTCTTATCCTGCAAATTTCCAAAGGCTTTTTCTGCCTGCTTAAACGTATGTACCGGAGAATGATCATTTATCAATCTTGATTGCAAGATGAGGCTTTTAGAAGTATCATTTCCTTTTTGAAAATTACGCCACCAAAGAAGAATTCCATCTTTTGGCAAGCAATGTCCGCCTACACCTAACATCGGTATTAATATTCCTCCGCTTGGAACGGCATTTGGATCAGTTGTCGCTTTATCCGTTTGAGACAGCCTGCTATTTACTTTATCTCTTACTTTATAAAAATCAATGTTGTTATCATCACAGTATCTTACAATTTCTGTTGAAAAAGCGATTCTCACATCACGATAGGCATTTTCCAGCGTTTTGACAATCTCCGCTGTCAAGCTATTTGTTTGATAAACTTCGCCATTTGTTACAATATGATCATAAAGTTTTGCAATCAATTTTGGAGTTTCAGGATGTAAGCCTCCTGCAAGTTTATCGGCATCACGGATTCTTTCTACAAGTCGCCCTGGCATTACCCTGTTTGGGCTGTTACCTAAAAGAATATCTTTTCCTTCTACCAGTCCATATTTTTCAAAATGGTACCTAAACAAGGTGTCCATTGTAGTAGGAGCCAGCGTTGATTCGAAGATAACCAAAGGTACTTTTTCAGCCGGCTTCTTTTGTAAGGCTTCAGCTAATTTTTCAAGGCCTCCAAACATTGGCCCGTAATCCGGCTCAAACCCGGTTTCATTTTTATCAGTTTGAATAGAAACTAAAATGACATCTGCATCAGAAAGAACGGAAAAATCTGAACTTGCAGAAAGGAGGCCTGCCTTTACAGCTTCACGCGTAATATCATCCAATTCCGGCTCAATGCCCCCAATCACCGATTTACCGCTATTTATTGCATCTACTTTCCAACCGGAATTGACAGAATTTCTTTGAACGATAACTACCTTTGCCGGTTCGTCTGTACCTATTTTAATTTTTGCATTTGCAAGCATCGCCGCCATGGGCATTCCGACTATCCCTGGCCCGATAACTCCAATTTTTCTAATTTTCCATGATTCGGCTTCAACCGGCACTGAGCTAATTTCCATTTTAATAATATTATGCTTTTTGGTAAAAGTGGCTTTTATGAATAAAACTGCAATAGTATAGATTCATTTTTAGTAAAGCAACAAATAAGTAAAATTTCTTTTATTATAATTTATAATCCAGATTAATGTCAGTCTTTTGTTTTTCTAATTTTTATTAGTCTCAGTCGATAAACAAACAAATATGGCAAGTTCTGATTTAAAAAATTTTCATTGTATACGGTTGTTCTTAATTTTTGATTCTTCATTCCTTATTTTACAACTACTTATCAATAAATTGCTGATGCCATAATTCCAAAGATAAAAGCCCCCATAAGCCACGACTAAAAGGCTCTTCCGCATTAATTAATTTCTCTACATACTTCGTATTAATCATATTTCTTTCCTTTGCTTTTTTCGATAACAACGTATCCAGAATAAAGGATTTTGCATGATTTTTTGACCAAATGTGCAAAGGAACCGGGAAACCCATTTTATCTTTTCGATTCATTATTTCCGGAGGCATTATGTCTTTTATGGTTCTTTTCAACAAATACTTCATTTCTCCACCTTTAAATTTCATTCCCGCGGGCATTCGGGAAATGAGGTCAACAATTCTTCTATCTAAAAGCGGCACACGCGATTCGATAGAAACTGACATGCTCACGCGGTCTTCTACCTGCAATAATCCCGGCAAACTTCCCAGCATATCGAAATGGGTCATTTTATTAAAATAACTTTTTGTATCCGGATTATTGAAATAAATAGAAAATTTTTGAAAGATTGCCTCATGTTTGCACTCTTTCATAAAATCTGATTGAAAATATTGACTCGTAATTCCCATCCGGTCTATCAAATTGAAATATCTTCTGTCCATTGCTTCAAAAACACCTTGTTTCAGGAAGCTTTTCATCATCGGCACATATTGTTTCAATGATGGAAGATTTGGAAGAATTGATTCGAGTGAAACAATGTGTTCATCCTCTTCGTTCGATTCATTGATAGCGCCTTTTAACGCCTGTTCCAGGTATGCAATCAGGTAGCGGGTATATCCTCCAAAGATTTCATCACCACCTTGTCCGCCAAGGATTACTTTTACATGTTGTGAGGCGAGTTTCGATACAATGTATTGAGGAAAAAGCCCTGGTCCGGCAACCGGTTCATCCAGGTAATAAATTAATTTCGGAAGAATATCAATAAATTCCTGTTCGGTTGGAAAGACTTCAAACAATTCAGCATTTGCAGTTTGTGCTGCGATCCGCGCATATTGAAGTTCATTAAATTCCGGCCCTTCGCGAAAGGCGCCGCTGAAAGATTTAAGCCTGTTATCCAGGAATTTTGAAGCGCCAATGGTCACAAGCGACGAATCGATTCCTCCGCTTAAATAAGTACCGATTGGAACATCGCTGCGTAATTGCTGGGAGATCGTTTCCCTTAGAATCTTTTTCAGTTCTACGATAAAGTATTCTTCCGTGTGATATTGATCAATTTTAAAATTCGGTTCCCAGTATTTTATTTGTTTAATATCCCATGTTTGAAGATCAATAGACATCCAATGACCGGGAAGAACTTTATCAATGTTTTTAAACATCGTTCCTTCCCCCATGATAAATTGAAAAGTTAGATATTCATATAAATTATCAGAATCTGCTTCTGCTTCAATTCGCGGATGGGCGAGTAAAGCCTTTATTTCACTTCCAAAAGCAATTATTTCCCGGTCATAATACCAATACAAAGGTTTAATGCCAAAATGATCACGGGCAATGAATAGTTTGTTTTCATTTTTATCATAAATAATAAAAGCAAACATTCCATTCAGAAGATTCACAAATTCATTTCCATATTCTGCATACATGTGAAGAATCACTTCAGTATCTGATGAAGTTTGAAAGGCATGTCCTTTCTTTTTTAATTCTTCCCGAAGTTCGATGTAGTTGTATATTTCACCATTATAAACGATTGTGCAATTATCAAAGGTCATTGGCTGTTTGCCACATTCAATATCAATAATAGAAAGCCTTTTATGGAAGAAACCAACCGGTCCGTCTATCATCACACCATCATCGTCAGGTCCCCGATGATGGATGGTTGATGCCATTTTTTCCAGAAGAGGCAACGCTGCTTTTTGACCAGTTTTATTTATAATTGCTGCAATACCGCACATGAAAAGATGAATTTATATAACTTGCCTGGCGATGCTAAATCTAATTAACATGAACCGCATTTAAGAAACTGAAATTTGATTTAAATTAAAACCGTGTCATCCGATCGCGATTTTTTTATAATTCTCGTATTCAACGGAAAATCAGTGGTAAAGATTGTTCGATCTGCAACAAACATTTTATGAAGCAATTGCGCGGACACAATTCCTGTGACAGCCATTTGATCAACTTCAGATATGTGTTTTTGAACTTTTATTTTATTGATTAGCGAATTTACCTTCCTGGGATTAAATAAATGAGAGGAGTTTATAGAGTTTTCAGAGAGAATATCTGAGATTGAGGAAGGAGAATTAGCACTGAAAAAAGTGGTTGTAATCGGAGCTCTGTACGGTTGCTTGCATCTCTTCGTTATTGAATCAGGAATTTTTCCCGCACTCATTTTCTTTAATAAAAACTTTTCATTTAAACAGTTTAATTTAAAATTATCCGGAAGTTTGGAACAAAATTCAATTACCCTGTAATCTAAAAAAGGATAGCGGCCTTCAACCGAATTACCCATTGCCATGCGGTCGCCCTGGGAAGAAAGGAGATAACCTGACATGAAAATAGTGGCTTCTAAATACTGTGATTGCGCCAATTTACTCCATCTGCTAAAATCCAAGGGCAGCTTCTCTGATATTTCCCGTACAGGTTGATACCCGTTTAACTGCTCCACAATTTCATCTGAAAAAAAACTTTTTATTCTGGAAGTATTATGCCATCTCAATAAATGAGAATAAAGTGGATCTGAGGTCTCATTCAGCTTATAGCCAAAAAACATTTTCGCACCGATATTGCCTCCGTCTTTCAGGTTCGGGAGGTAAGGATACAGTTTTGCCAAAAGCTTTGGCCTGATCGTTGAAGATGGCTGGTTTGCCCAAAACCTCCTGATCTTTGCCTCTTTAAAAATATCATAACCTGCAAGAAGTTCATCAGATCCTTCGCCTGTCATTACCACTTTAATGTTTTTTTCCCTCACTTTTTTTGACAGAAGGAACATGGGCGTTGGGGCTGTTCTCAAAATTGGAAATTCTGTGTACCAGATCGTATTTGAAAATTGTTCGGCTATTTCTTCAGAACTACATTCGAACGCAGTATGATTGGTGTTAAAGTATTTTGCCGCCTCAAATTGATAAGCAGATTCATCAAAGGCTTTATCTTTGAATCCTATTGAAAAGGTATTTAGAACACCCGGGTCAATTTCTTTTATTAAAGAAGTGATCACGCTCGAATCAAGGCCGCCGCTTAAATAGGCTGCCACTTGAACATCCGCGCGAAGACGAATTCTGACCGCATCTTTCAACAAATCCCTGAATTCTTCTACTGCATCATTTAAATTTCCGGAATAAAGATTATCACTAATGGGAAAATCAAGTGACCAATATTTTTCAATTTGAATAGAGGCTGGCTTTACAAGCATAAAGTGGCCGGCAGGCAACTCGTAAATGTTTTCAAAAGGCGTATTTGGAGAAATTGTAGTCCAGAAAGTGAATATTTGGGCGATGCTTTTCACATTGATGGATCTTCCAATTTCATCCAGGGTAAATAATCCTTTTATTTCAGAACAGAATGCAAAGGAATTTCGATCTTTCCAATAAAATAAAGGACGAATCCCCATTCTGTCGCGCGCTAAAAAAAGCTCCTTTTTTTTGGGATTCCAGATACAAAAAGCAAATTGCCCATTGAAGTGCTTTAGGCACGCGGAGCCGTAAAGTGCATACATTTGAACTACTACTTCAGTATCGCAATTGGTTTTAAGGTTTATCCCTTTTTTTTCAATTTCCTTCCTTAATTCCGGGTAATTAAATATCTCTCCATTATAAACAATCCAGTACTCTCCTGATGAATCGCACATGGGTTGCTGCCCAGAAGAAATATCAATAATGCTCAGGCGTACACTTCCTAATCCAACATTCTCGTCCAGATAAATTCCACTTTCATCCGGGCCTCTGTGGCGAATAACAGACAACATTTTTTTGATGTCTGATTGCGTTTCCGTTTGAGAAGTGGGTGAATAAAAACGATATCGTCCGGCGATACCACACATAATTAAGCGGCTTGTAATACTTTACCTGCAACGAATTTGCTGATCGCGTCAATCGACTCGAAATTGTCTTCCAGCAATTCTGAATCTTTGGCTTTAATGCCAAAACCTTCTTCAATAAAATTGATAAGCAAAAGGAATCCCATAGAATCAAAAATGCCTTCCATAAAAATTAAAGAATCATCTTTTACTGAATCAGGCGAAGCATAAGTGCTTTCTAGTATGTATTGCCTGATTTTACTTTTAATTTCTTCCATTGTCTCAAATATTTTTTTACAGTTTTACTTTTTTTTGTGGTTTCAGGAATTGATTCCTTATTGGGATTTGGAGTATAAGCAAGAAACAAATGAAACGCCTTTTGCAACAAAATATTTTTAATTTCTTTCTAAAAGCGGAAGTTTAAAATATATTTACCGCAAAATTAGCTGTTATGCTGCTTCTTTCGTTTGGATATTTGATTTTTTTGCTGATGGTAATTGTAACGTATTATGTTGTGTCCGACAAATACAAAATTTACGTATTATTCTTTACCAGTTTGGTTTTTATAGCTTGGTTTTCCATAGGAGTGGCGTTTTTCTCGTTATTATTTACAATAATAAATTATTTTTGGGGAATTGCACTGGAAAATTATAAAAATAAACCTGCTTTAAAAAATAAAATATTTTGGATCGCAATTGCAGCAGACATTTCCATTCTTGCTTTATTTAAATACTTTGATGTTTATTTAAATGAAATCAATTCTTTATTCTTCGATTCCGGAATTTACGTCGAAAGCCCATATATAAAAGTGATGATTCCACTGGGAATCTCTTATTACACTTTTCAGTGTCTAGGATACCTGATCCGTATTGATCGCGGAAGTGAAAAGCCTGAATATGACTTTGCGGCCTTTGCAACGTATCTGCTGTTTTTCCCCAAATTCCTTGCTGGTCCTGTCGAAAGATCGAATCATTTTTTCCCGCAATTAAAAAAACTGGGCAATCCGGACATGCATCAGATAAATCCGGGACTTAGATTGTTTTTATGGGGTTTATTTAAGAAAGTAGTAATTGCTGATACGCTTTATGGTGCTGTTTCAAAAGTTTATGAAAATGTCCATCAATTTTCCGGCTTACAACTTTTCACTGTTTTAATTATAGCAACCATCTACATCTATTGCGACTTTTCCGGTTACACTGATATGGCATTAGGTTCGGCAAAATTATTTGGAATTAATCTCATCGATAATTTCAACCGGCCTTTTTTATCAAAAAATGTTTCAGAATTTTGGCGCAGATGGCACATTTCATTATCCTCCTGGTGCAATGATTTTATTTATAATCCTTTTATCATTAAATTCAGGAGGTTTGGAAATGTAGCCGTAACAACAGGCATCTTTTTGACCTTCTTTATTGTTGGTATATGGCATGGACCCAATCTGACCTTTGTAATTCTCGGACTTTTACAGGCAATTGCGATCATTTATGAATTTTATACAAAAAAATACCGGTTAAAATTTGCTTCCCGATTTAAAAAAAGCACAGTGAATACTTTAAGCCGATTGATCGTGTTTTTCTATATGGCTTTTTCAATGGTTTTCTTTTTTTCTAATACCGTTTCTGATGCTGGTTATTTCATCTCGCATATTTTCAGCAACCTACATTTTGGCGCTGCTCAGTTCAATTTCATAAGCAATCAACCGCAGTTTTTCTTTGCGTTATTTTGCTTCCTCATCATTTTCATCATTGAAATATTTAATGAAAAAGGGAAAAAAATATGGTCACTTTTTTTACAACAGCCTGTTTGGGTTCAGTGGTTCAGCTATTTGGTTTGCATCGTTCTTGTTTTTGTCTTTTATTCAGGAATTGAAACTTTTTATTACATGCGTTTTTAGCAAACCAACAAATAACGCTATTTCTTTTTTGCATGAATAACGCGGATATTTCCAATGTTATCTTTTACCGGTTCGATATCAATAAAGCGATCCGTTTCTTCGCAAAGACGCATCATAAATTCTCCCTGTCCTGATCCAACTTCAAACATTATCGAACCTCCTTTTGCCAGGAATTTTGGTGCTTCACTCAAAAATCTTTGAATAATTTTTGTACCAAACATCCCGCCGTCAAAAGCAAGCACCGGTTCATGAGCAGAAATTTCCGTATTCATTTTGGTAACTTTTGCGGTTGAAATATAAGGCGGATTACAAATAATCAAATCTATTTTTTCATAAAATCTATGCTGGTCGACCGCAGAAAATAAATCGCCTTGCATCGCTTTTACCAGGTGATTCAGCTTTAAAAAACAAATGTTTTCTTTGGCCAGTTCAACTGCATCATGCGAAAGATCGGTAACAATCACTTTACTTTTAGAATTATAAAAAGCGACCGCCAAACCAAGATTACCGGCTCCGCAGCAAATGTCCAATACATAAACTGCACTTTTCCTAAATGTCATTTCCTGAGAAATTGCGACAGCTTTTTTTCCTAAGATTTCCGTTTCTTTTCTTGGGATCAACGCCCTTTTATCACAAAGCAATTCAATGCCCATAAAATTTTGCCGTCCGGTAAGATGAGCTAGTGGAATATTTTTTTGTCTTTGACCGATCAGCTGAAGAAGAACTTTTATCTGGTTTTCATCCAGAGCAGGCAACGGCTCCTCCATGGCTTTTATAGCTGATTTTGGAATTCCGGCTGATTTAAACCAACAAGCTTTTAAAGTCGATTCCAATGTTTCCTCAGGCTTGTCTTCGAGGAATTGAAAAGTGTCAGATAATTCAGAAGTTAATTCAGTAAAAAGGTCTTCTGTTGTTATTGTATTCACGGCTTTGGTGTTTTTATTCAGCAATTAGGGTTATAGATTGATTGTGGATTTGGAGGACGGTTTTTGAATACGTTATTTTTTTCCTGATCTTTCCGTTTTCAAGGTGAAGAATATCCATTCCTCTTCTTATTTCAATTTGTCCCAAATAATTCTTTTCCAGTGAAGGCCATTCAAGATTCCAACTGAATGCAATTTTTTGCTCCAGCTCATCAATGAAAAGATCTTCTGTAGAAAATCTGAAATTTCCGTGATTTTCGAACCATCTTTGCCAGGCGTTTTTTAAAAGCGCCTTTCCTGAAACACTGCTTCCACTCCAGTTTTCGAAAAAAACGTCTTCATGCATCAATTGCATCACACCTTCAAGATCATGTTCATTCCAGGACTTCAACCACGCATCAAAATGTTTAAGAATTTCAGATCTTGACAGCCGCATCTGTTTGCATTTTTTTCAATTCTTTTTTGTCGATTTTTCCATTCGTGCTTTTCGGCATTTCCGGCAGAAAAATAACTTTTTGAGGAATCATAAAGGATTCAAGATGTTGCATGCATTCACGCTGAATTTCCTTTTCCGATAAATTAGCATCTTCATCGGTAGTAGCGAAAACCACAATTGCTTCCCCCATAATTTGATCCGGAATTCCCAGGACTGCAACTTCCCTGATTCCGTTTATTTTGTAAATAACATTTTCAATTTCTATTGGGCTCACTTTTTCTCCCCTGCTCTTTATGATGTCATCATTTCTTCCGAGAAAATATAAAAATCCTTCCTCGTCGGTTTTAAACCAATCGTTGGAGCATAAAATTTTTTCACCGGGAAGTTTGCCATCTTTCAACATCTCGTTGCTTAATTCTTTTTTATTCAAATATCCAAGCATTACATGTGGGCCACGAATATGTAAAATTCCCGGCGCTCCTGCGGGAACAGGATCACCGTCCGGCGACAAAAGAAAAACTTCAGTTCCCGGAATTGCTTTTCCGACTGATGTTGGTCTTTCATCAACTAATTCAGGCTCGAGGTAGCAAACTCTTTTGCACTCAGTAAGTCCATACATTTTAAAAATCAATGCATTTGGAAATATTTTTTTCAAGTATGGATGAAAATCCGCCGGCAAAGAAGCCGCTGTACTGGTGATCTTTTTGATGCAGTCGAAAGAAAGGTTGTTTTCTTTACTTGATGCAATCATCATTGCATAAACGGTTGGAACACCCGGGAAAACAGTCGGCCGGTATTTTTCAATATTTTTATAAATGCTTGCAGTGAAAATAAAAGATTGTTCAACGATCAAGGTACCTCCGATCGTAACTGACATCAGAAGTTGATATAAGCCATAATCGAAAGCAAGCGGAAGCAGCAGCATAATGCGATCTTCTTCTGATAATCTCAAATATTCAATAAGACTCCAACAGGTAAAAACCATTGATTGATGAGTCATCATCACGCCTTTGGGAAATCCGGTGCTGCCGCTGGTATAAATTAAAGCCGCAAGATCATTTGGAATAATATTTGGAAAAATCACTTCCTCTTTTTGTGAAATGCATTCATGAAAGGAATCAAATTGTAAATGAGGAATTGGTATTATTTCCTGGCCGACTGACTCGGCCGGGCGGGCTTTGTTTACTCCACACATAACCACATTTTTCAAATGAGGTGTATTCTTCAATCCAGAAGTGAGTTGATTTTTTAGTGCTTGCGCCGTTATCAGAATTTTTGCTTCACAATCGTTCAGGATGTAATTTAATTTATCTGCTTTTGTTTGCGGATTAATAACTAAAAACACACCTCCGGAAATGGTTGCTGCATAAATTGAAACAATACATTCCCATGAATTGTCTAAATAAATCGCAATCGGCTCTCCTTTTTTTATTCCCGCTTTTATAAAATACGCTGCTAATTTTTTCGCATGATCTTTTAAAAGCTGGTAAGAATATTCTTTATCTTTTATAATGAGAGCTGTTTTTGAAGGAAAGTTTTTCGCAGAACGAAACAGAGCTTCACCAAGCAAGCGTTGAGGAATTGAAATCATTAATTAAAATTATAAACTACCGTAAATAAACTACCGTAAATAGAATCAAATGCTGAATTCGGAAGTAACAATTGGCGTCATTCTCAAATATTCAGTAGTCTTTTGTTTTCTTTGAAAATTTCCAAAAATGGATTTTATTTCTTCTTCATTTTTTCCGAGAGCTGCTCCTACTTCAGATGCATCATATCCGTTTTCATACCCATACCAGAGTAAATCCATTTCATGAAACGGCAGCTGAAAGAAAAATTCCTGTTGCGTTTGCTCTGCAGAATAGGTGTCAGACGTAGGTGTTCTTCGTATAATTTCTTTTGGAATATTCAAATGTTCAGCCAGTTGATATACTTGTGTTTTATAAAGGTGACTGATGGGCATGATGTCAGCAGCTCCATCACCATGTTTCACAAAAAAGCCTTGTTCCACTTCATGTTTATTTGGAGTTCCAATTACAGCGTAATACAATCTTTCTGCATGATAATAAAGCATAGACATCCTGCATCTTTGTTTGAAATTGGAAGCTGCTATAA
>JAICYZ010000191.1 GCA_025933935.1 Chitinophagaceae bacterium | reverse complement strand
TGCCCAAATGCCGGCATAAAAATCTGCCTGCAATTCCAGCGCCACCGAATATTTATTGTATTCAGTTTGACCCACCTGCTGCTGAATCTGTTCCATCTTCTTGGTCGTTCCCAACAAATCCTGCACATGATGGCCGACTTCATGGGCCACAACGTAAGCCATTGCAAATTCTCCGGTAGCGCCAAACTGATCTTTCAATTGTTGGGCAAAAGACAAATCAATATACACATCCTGGTCTTCCGGGCAATAAAACGGACCAGTTGCAGCGCTTGCGTTTCCACAAGCGGAAGTAGTGGAACCGCTAAAAAGGACTAAAGTGGGATCTGTATAAGTTCTACCCATATCGCTAAATAATTTCGTCCAAACGTCTTCGGTGTCAGCAAGAACTACTTTTACAAAAGCCGCTTCAGTATCCTGCGCAGCCTTTTGTTCGGTCGTCAACTCCTGCTGTTGCGGCGCTCCGAGTTGTTGCAGATCATTCAAATCACCGCCACCCAATAAAAATTTGGCGAGAATAAATATTACGCCAATAACGCCACCTCCAACGGCCATTCCGCCACCGCTAATGCCACGCCTGTCTTCAACATTAGAACTTTCTCTTCTTCCCATCCATTGCATACTATAAAATTTAAAAGGTTTTAAATTGAATCAGCAATTACCGACCTACGATTTTTCTTTTCGCTTATTTTTAAAAGTTTCAATTGCGTTTTTTGTAAAATCGCTCAAAATCAATCTTCCACTTATTGCCGCTCTTTCTTTTAAAAGCGCATCCCAGTTTTCTGTACCCTGCCAGAATATTTTTTTCATTTCTGTCATTGCCTGCGGGTTTGAATGCGCCAATGTATTTGCCAATCTATAAACTGACTCATCAAGATCGTGCACTGACTGATGTACTTCTGCAAACAATCCTTTTTGCTTGGCCCAATCAGAGTTTCTCCATAACGTAGCATCTATGGCGATCTGGCTAAAAGCAGACTTTCCAATTTTTCTTTCTATTGCCGGGCCAACTACAAACGGGCCCATTCCTATAGCAAGCTCACTCAACTTTACTTCCACTTCTTTTACAGCGATGGCGTAATCCACAGACGCTGCAAGACCAACACCGCCTCCAACACACTTTCCATGTATGCGGCCGATAATTAATTTAGGACATTTTCTCATTGCATTGATTACATTGGCGAAGCCCAGGAAAAAATCTGTTCCTTCTTTTTCATTTTTTACTGCAATTAATTCGTCGAAACTTGCGCCCGCACAAAACGCACCATTGCCGTCACTTCTCAATATAACCACTTTTGTATCATGTGTGCCGGCATAATGAATCTCCTGAGCCAATGCATCTAACATTTTTGTGGGTAAGGAATTACTATGCGGATGAAAAAATTCGATGGTAGTAATTCCATGTTCTGTATGCGATTTGACGTATCCTTCCTGAATGTCGTTCATAAAATTTTCTATTTCTAATTCAAATATATTTTATTTCTCTTTTTTGAAATCACGATTTCTTTCTAACCATTGTCAAAATCGTAGCAACTCCAATCAACGGTTCTTCTGTTTCATCCAAAATTTCAACAAACCATTTTACAATTCCTTTTGGAATATCAATTCCTTTTACATGAGCAGTCTCAGGAGTAATTTCTTTCAATTCCTGCGAAATTTTTTCCTTGCAGGTAAATCTTACATAAATTTCCGTGCCGGAATAAACCGGTTTGGTAAAACGCAGTTCGTCAATTCCATAATTTAATAGAACGGGATTTTTTTCATAACTGTCAACAAATAAACCAGCCGCCGCGCTCATAATAAAATATCCATGTGCCACTTGTTCATCAAACATGGTATCGGTAAAATCAGTTGTCTTTATGTGTGCATAAAAATGATCGCCACTCAAGTTGGCAAACTTGTCGATGTCTTCTGAAGTAATTTTTCTTTTTTCAGTAATAAGCTGATCGCCAATTTTCAATTCTTCAAAATATTTTTTAAAAGGATGAACTGTATCAATTTTTCCCTTTGCTCCAGGCTGATAAACATTTGTAATTGAAGTCAACATTGAAGGCGAACCTTGCACGGCAACGCGCTGCATATAATGTTTTATTCCGCGCAAACCGCCCATTTCTTCGCCACCGCCAGCGCGACCAGGACCGCCATGAATCAACATGGGCAACGGCGAACCGTGGCCGGTACTTTCCTTTGCACAATCCATGTTCAGCACTAAAATTCTGCCATGAAAAGTACCGGCGCCCAAAATGAAATCCCTCGCTAATTGTTCGTTTGTTGTAACCAAAGAACTACACAAACTTCCTTTTCCCAACTTAGCAAGCGCAATCGCTTCATCAAAATTTTTATAAGGCATGATGGTACTTACGGGGCCAAATGCTTCCACGTTGTGAACTTCATCACTTGTAAAAGGCTTTTCATTTTTCAATAAAAGCGGGCTCATAAAAGCGCCTTTTTTATTATCCGCATCAATCAATTCGACACTGTCAAGGCTGCCATAAAGTATTTGTGATGAAGCAAGTAATTTTTGAACCTGTTCCAGAACTTCTTTTTTTTGCGACTGACCAGCCAGCGCGCCCATTCTTACTTTTTCGTTTTCAGGATTGCCAATTGTTGTTTGTGCCAGTGATTTACTGATCGCTTTCCACACATCTTCCATTTTATTTTCAGGCACAAAAATTCTCCTGATGGCAGTACATTTTTGCCCGCATTTGGATGTCATTTCTTTTCTCACTTCCTTTATAAAAATATCCCATTCAGGCATTTCCGGAGTTACATCATCTCCGAGTACGATGCAATTAAGCGAATCGGCTTCTAAATTAAAAGGAACATTTTCACGAAGGATATTTGGATTCGATTTTAGCATCAACCCTGTAGATGCAGAACCGGTAAAAGTAATCACATCCTGGGAAGTAACGTGGTCTAGAAGATCGCCGGCGCTTCCGCAAATTAATTGCAACGCGCCTTCGGGTAAAATTTTAGAAGCGATAATTTCTCTTACAACTGCTTCGGTCAAATAAGAAGTAATAGATGCGGGCTTTACAACTGCCGCTACTCCTGCAAGTAAGTTCACTGCAATTTTTTCCAGCATTCCCCACACAGGAAAATTGAACGCATTGATATGGATTACCACGCCTTCTTTTGGCAATAAAATATGTTGTGCAGCAAAAGTGCCGCGTTTGCTTAAACCAATATTTTCTCCATCTAAAGCAAAAATTTCATCCGGTAATTTTCTGCGTAAAGAAGCATTCGAAAATAAATTACCAATGCCGCCTTCAATATCAACCCAGCTATCTGCTCGCGTTGCACCGGTTTTGTAACTAAGCTGGTAAAAATTTTCTTTGTGTTGCAGCAGATGAAGTGCCAAAGCTTTCAGCATTCTGCCTCTTTCCTGGAAAGTCATTTTGCGTAAAGCGGGGCTTCCGGTTTTTCTTCCATAATCGAGAATGGAAGCAAAGTCCAGCCCTTTTGTAGTAGCAGTTGCTATTAGTTCTCCGTTTACTGCGTTATATAATTGTTGGCCATCCCCATCGCCTTCTATCCATTTTCCTGTAATATAGTTTCCGAGTTTCATTTACCTGTTTTTTGCACTAATTACACGAATTTACATGAATTGGAAGAAAGAAAATTAAGGAGGAAAGTCATTCTATAGTTTTCGACACGTCCGATTTTTTTTACGCAATTAATTTTTTCTTGTCCTTAACCAGCTAAAAAAATTCATGAGGAAAATTCCAATAGCCATACCACAAACTAAAAGCGTAACAACATGAATTGTGCGGATACAATCGCTGTCAGTCAATCTTTCAAAGTTAAAAATGGAAATGATGATTACGAAAAGTGAGATGACCATTCCCCGTTGGTTGCTTCGTCTCATAAAATAAATTTTAAAGTTTTAGTCATTCATTAAAAATATAACATTTCGCTTAGTAAGCAAATTAATGGAAGCACCGTTTGAGTTACTTTAAAACTTATTTTTGTGTCTATGAATATTTTTAGAATAGCAGCCGAACTCTTTTTAATTTACCTTCTATATAAATTTATTTTTGATTTCATTATTCCTGTGTATGAATCATCTAAGAAAATAAAAAAGCAGTTTGGTGAGATGCAGGAGAAAATGCAGAATAACATGAATCAATATCAGAATCAGCAAAAGCCTGCACCATCCCAACCGTCAAAACCAGTACAAAAAGAGGGGGATTATATTGATTTTGAAGAAGTGAAATAAGAATTTCCCTACAGCAAAAGCACAAATAATTTAGATTCCTTTTTTCTAAAAATTACAAGCCCAAATCTTCTATGTTCACATTTGGCAAAAGATGAATGGTTTGCAATCCTGCCTTTTTTGCACCTTCAATATTATGTAAAGAATCGTCGATAAACAATGTTTCATCAGGTTCAATTTCAACGTTCTTTAAAACCCAATCATAACATGCAGGATCCGGTTTCCGCAAACCAATTTCACACGAATAAAATGCCTGATCAAAATATTCCTCCAGTGTTTTTACGCCTATTTGCTGATGTAAAGTCTCTTTAAAAGCAGCAATATGAACATAGTTGGTATTGCTCAAAAGATACGTTTTATATTTCGGCCTGATGCGCTCTAAAAATTGCAGGCTTTTTTCACGAAAAGAAAGAAGCATCGCATTCCAGGCTTTTCTGATTTCTTCATCTGACAAATGCAAGCCTGTGCAACGGTTGAATTCTTTATAAAAAATATCGTCCGTAATTTCTCCTGTTTCGAGTTTCTGAAAAAGTTTATCGGCATTTGCCTGTGAATACATTTCATCAAAATCAATAACGCCGAGTTTTTCGAATGCAATTCGGGTAAGGTTATAATCGACATCGAGGATAACGCCGCCAAGATCAAAAATGATATTTTTAAATTTTTGCATGAGCAAAGAAAATTAATTCTTTTGAGTAAATAAAAAAAGCAGGTATCCGTTCAATTTCATGAAGGAAGATTACGGTTTCGTTCAGCGATAATTGAGGAATCGATAAAGTGTTATGAAGGAAAAGTTATCAACAAAAGCAATGTTCAACCTTCCAGCAAATGGAATCTGCGTGAGGAAATTTTTAAAAATTTGATTTTCTTATTCAAAAGGATGTCGCACTTTTCCAAGAGTCATCACTTACATAAGTGATACTCTGTTCATACTTAACTCATACTGTATCCATACTGTATCTATACTGTATGAGCGAAGGATGAATGCTTTATCTATACCTTAGCAGCGAAGGATGCATACTTCTGTTCGGTACAAAAATAGCCGCGAAGAGGCTCACCGATGTTTCGCTAAAAACAGCTGTAAAAATTAGTCTTGCAAAGTGATTGTGAGTTACAATCATATTCACCTTCAGAGTGGGATAAGTTGAAATATTTTATTTCAAACTTTGCAGAGGCATTCAATATAAGATTCATTATTATGTCTGCAACCCTACCAAAAATTCATAGTATAGCAACTGGCTTAAATATTCAATTTAATCCATTAATTAAAGATGCCCAGAAGCGATATTTACAGAATCCGAATTTTAAGAATAGGGTATTATTTGATTTTTCATTAATTGATAAATATGAAACAATATCAGTTTCTGATTTGGCAGATGAAGTACTTAAAGAATCTTCTAAGTATTCTTTAAAAAAGAGTAGCGTCCACACCATTGTCGAATTTATTCACAAAAAATCGACAACTGATTTCTATGATAGTATAATAAAGAAAGAAGGTGAATTTTCGTTTGACAAAATTTTGGTTTTATCCGGGACAATTTTAGAACCAAGGAGGAAGGAAATTATAAACTTTTTAAAAGATGATGAGAATCGGGTAAAAACTATCCTTCTAATTACCACACAAGTTGTGGAAGCAGGTGTTGATATTGACATGGATTTAGAATTTAAAAATATTTCATTATTAGATAGCGATGAGCAATTGGCTGGAAGGATAAATGGGAATGCAAAAAAGGAAAAATGCCGATTATTTTTATTTAAAAAAGACGAGCCATTCTTTATAATAAAGATTTGAGGTATGAATTTTCAAAATCTCTATACAAAAACAAAAATGATAGGAGAGAAATATTGGAAAATAAGGATTTTCATTTGCTCTACGAATTAGTAATAAAAAAAATTAACAATACAAACGAATTGGATTTTACTAAAAACATGAATGATTACATTGAGAAAATAAGAAATTTGCAATATAGCAAGGTGAACGATGACTTTAAGCTAATTGATAATGATAACGTTTCATTTTTTGTTCCTTTAAACATAAAATTATTTAATCCAGACGGTGCTTCCAATTTCTCTGAATCCGAATGGAAATTTCTACGAAAGAATGGCTGTGTTAAATCCAATGAAGTGGTTGGAGCCAAGGTTTGGACTACCTACTGTTCAATTGTAAGGAATAATAAAACGAATTTCATTGTAAAAGCAATTGACTTGAAAATATCAGGTGGTATTATTTCGCAATTCACTTTTTCAATGTTTAATAATGAAAAACTTATTAATAGCATTAAGCCATTTTTAGAATATGACGAGGATAAAAGTAGTTTCAAAATATGTGGCTATTATTGTTAGAGTTCTGATTTTGAGCAGATATATCAGTATGAAAAAGGGATAGATGAAAACCATTTAAGTAGCGGAGCAATGATCTTTTGATATGAATTTTTTTGTTCAATCTTAGATAAATCACCTCTCATTATCTCATAATTGCTTAAATTTTCATTCTAATATAACAAAAGGTAATACAAAATTTTGAATCGTTATTGAATAAAGATTTGATAATTTTTCCGGATATTATCAATATATTTTGTCTTTGGTTTCAAAAAACAAAAATCATGAACACCAACAACCTCTTAGACGAAATCCTCCTAATGCTTCAGTTAATTAAAGATAAACCGGAGCAATTAGAAAAGCTGCATCAGTATATGTTGACGGAGCTTGATACTGAAGATACCGAAAGCGCTGCGATTCTTGTCCCGAAACAACACATCGAACTTGTAAAGGACGTGGCAGACCGGCTCAGCGCGGGCCTGGTTTGCTATATCAATCCCGATACGCTGGAAATAATTGATATTCCACAAGCAATTGCTGATACTATAATGTTTGAGGAAGATGAGGAAGAGGAAGAGGAAAACGAGGAAGATGAAGATGACCCTTTTTATGCCGATCTGAAACGTATTCACCGCGATTGGGAACAAACGATTACCATCAACCCGCCGGAATCAACAGAATCATTTTCGTTTATGGAACAATTTGTAAACACCTTGCCTGAAAGCCGAATCAGCAACAGCTTGGCAGATGCCTTATCAAAGAAAAAGCCTTTCAGGCATTTTAACAGCATCATCCATCAATCGGATGAGAGAGACGCCTGGTTTGCTTTTCGCCAAAAATGCCT
>JAICYZ010000286.1 GCA_025933935.1 Chitinophagaceae bacterium | reverse complement strand
GATAGATGCGAAGTTATCAACAATATATTTAAGCTTTTCAACAAAATAAAAAAAATTTCCTACTTTTTAATTGTTAAATGCACATTACGTGTGAAGAAAATAATTCAGCTTTTTTTCGCCCTTTCTCATCAAAAATGATTAGGCAGTGTGAACCATTTTTTATTTTTTTCCCTGGTAAAAAAAAGCAAATTTTCCTGAAATGCGCGCTGCATACATCTTATAAAACATAAAGCGAAAGTTCCTATCCACTTCTTTCTTATTTTTGGGATTCTTAAAAATTAAATGAGCTTTTAGAAAAATTTACATGAAGATTAGTTACAACTGGCTGATAGAATATTTACCGATCGATGAAGAGTTATCGAAAATAATTGGCAACCCACAAAAAATAGCGGAAATACTCACTTCGGTAGGTCTTGAGGTTGAAAATTTGGAAAAATACGAACAGGTTACGAATGGTTTGGAAGGATTACTTATTGGAGAAGTTTTGACCTGCGAAAAACACCCGGATGCAGATAAATTAAAAGTAACCATAGTGTCTGATGGTCATGGAGAAACATTGCAAATTGTTTGTGGAGCTTCAAATGTAGCCGTCGGACAAAAAGTAATTGTAGCTCCGGTAGGCAGCAAATTGTTTCCTGTTTCAGGTGAAGTGTTTACGATAAAAAAAGCGAAGATCCGGGGAGTGGAAAGTAATGGAATGTTGTGCGCAGAAGATGAGATCGGTCTGAGCAATAATCATGAAGGAATTATTGTCTTGCCTGAGAATGCAATACCAGGAATGGCCGCCAACGCTTATTATAATTTATACAACGACTGGATTTTTGAAATCGGGCTTACTCCAAACAGAATGGATGCCATGAGCCACATCGGTGTTGCCAAGGATGTGTGCGCCTACATTTCGCATCATTATAATAAACCGACAAAACCCATATCGCCTTTTAAAAATAAATTTAAAGCAGACAATCATTCTGAAAGAATAGAGATAGAAATTAAAAATTCTGAAGACTGCGAACGTTATGCCGGCGTCAGTATTTCAGGAATTACGGTGGCAGAATCACCCGAATGGTTGAAAAATAAACTGAAAAGTATCGGACTTCGGCCAGTCAATAATATTGTTGATGTCACCAATTTTATTTTGCATGAAACCGGTCAGCCGCTGCACGCATTTGATTTGGATAAAATAAAAGGAAATAAAATTATTGTAGAAACCCTTCCCGAAGGAACCACTTTTATTACGCTTGATGAAAAGGAGCGAAAACTGAGCAAGAACGATATCATGATTTGCAATGCAAACGATGAACCGATGTGCATCGCCGGTGTTTTTGGAGGATTGAATAGTGGCGTTACTGCCGCAACAAAAAATGTATTTTTAGAAAGTGCCGTTTTCAATCCTGCGTCGATAAGGAAATCAATGCTTCTTCATAATTTGAGAACGGAAGCAGCAGTTCGGTTTGAAAAAGGAATCAACATCAGCCTTACTGTTGAAGTGCTCAAACGGGCTGCCATGCTGATTAAAGAGATTGCAGGTGGAAAAATTTCTTCAGAAATAACAGACGTTTATCCGGTACCGCGAAAGAAAAAGGAAATTTCTTTATCCAACCATTATTTGAAAAAAATCAGCGGAAAAAATTATCATCCTGATACGGTTACAAATATTTTAACCTCTTTAAATTTTACGATTGTGAGAGAAGGAATAGATAATATACAAGTAGCAGTGCCTTTCAGCAATCCCGATATTGCGATTCCTGCGGATGTTATAGAAGAAATTATGCGAATTGACGGACTTGATAATATCGAAATCCCCGCGAGCATTAACATGTCGCCAGCCATAGATACCGGTTTGAAAAATGCTGCGAAGAAAGAGAAAATAACTGGTTGGCTCACCGGAAACGGCTTTCATGAAATCTTTACCAATTCCATTACCAATAGTAAATATTTTAACGATGAAACGCTTGCTACCACTGTAAAAATTATCAACAGCCTGAGTGAAGGTCTGAATGTGATGCGACCTTCGATGCTGCCAACGGGATTGGAATGTATATCCTATAATCTGAATCGAAAAAATAATAATTTGCTGTTTTTCGAATTTGGAAAAACATATTCTAAGGTTGAAAATGAATATCATGAAAAGCAAAATCTTGCTTTGTATTTTACCGGAAATAAAAATGAATTGAACTGGAATTCTGCGACTAAAAAAATCGATATTTATTATGTAAAAGGAATTGCAGAAGCGATTTTTTCTCTCATAGGAATTCAAAATTATCAATTGACCATTTCTGAAAATGAGGATTTAAACGAATGTTTAATTTCTTCTGTAAAGGGGCCAACTATTGCAGTTTTTGGAAGTGTGAAGAAACGGCATCTGGAAACTTTCTCAATTAAGCAACCGGTATTTTTTCTTTGTATCGACTGGAACAAATTAATTTCTTTTACCAATAACGCCGATATTTCTTTTGAACCGATTTCCAAATTTCCGCAGGTGCAAAGAGACCTTTCTATTCTGATCGATAAAAAGGTTTCTTATGCTGAAATTGAAAATGTGGTAAAGTCTTTGCATATTAAAAAGCTAAAAAATATCCAGTTGTTTGATGTGTTTGAAAATGAAAAACTTGGAGAAAATAAAAAATCCCTTGCCATAAATTTCACTTTTCTTGACAAAGAAAAAACCATGACAGACGATGAAGTAGAAACAATGATGAATAAAATTATTTCTAATCTTGAAAATAAACTCAATGCCATAATTCGTCGCAATGCCTGATTCTATTGACATTCATCTAAAAAATATTCAGTCAAAGCTGCAGTTGCTTTTGAAAAGACACGCGTTGCTGTTAAAAGAAAACGAACAATTGAAAAAAGAAAACCTCTCTTTTAGAGCAAGCGAAAAAACCTTGGCTGAAAAAACCGAGCAATTGCAACAGCAGGTAAATATTTTAAAAACGTCTGCAGGACAACTGGAAGGAAAAGAAAAAATGGATTTTGAAAAAAATATCAACCGCTACATTCGTTCTATTGATAAGTGCATTGGTATTTTAAATAAATAATCATGGCAAAAGACGAATTGATTCCATTGAATATTGTGATCGGAGACAGAAGTTACCGGATAAAAATTCTGCCTTCAGATGAAGAAACCGTGCGCAAAGTTTTGAAAACCATTAATGAAAAAATCGTCGAATTCCGCACCCAGTTTGCCGGAAAGGACATGCAGGATTACATTTCAATGGTACTGATCTGGTATGCCACCCAGTTAAAAGAAAACAGCTCCGGTATTTTAAGTAATGATCTTTTGGAATCGTTATTAAAAATGGAAAAACAATTAGATGAAGCGGTTTCCATTCCCTTACAATAAACAAACAAATATTGCAATATCCTGTTTTTGCTTTTAAAGATTCAGACCACTCATTTTCCTTAAAAATTATCTTTAAAATTTATAAACAACTGCCACAATAAAACTTGCATCGTTTCCAGTTAGTGCTCCTGAATGTTTTGCAAAAATTGGTGTGCTCGCATGATCGAATCTGAATTCAGGAATGAATGTGATGCCTTCAACTTTCAAATTCGCAGACAAAGTATTTGAAAAAACACTTCCTCCGGAAGGTAGTGCTGAATAAAGATTTAACTGTTTATCATCATTAAAATATTCACTGCGGAGTGTTAAACCAAACCAGCTTTTGGGATCGTAATTGAAATATAAAGCAGATCCCCACCACGTTTTCGTTGCCATGTTTTTTACTCCGTCCCATTGTTTCACATTGGCAAGAATACCATTATAAACAATATTAAATTCTGAAGAAATCTTATCAGTTATAATCACGTTACTAATGCTGGATTTTGAAGAATCAGGAGCCTCTCCATTGACGTAGTTGAGAAGCAATTGCAAATTCTCACTTGGTGTATAAGTAAATTGAGCCAACAAAAATTTCTTATTGATCTGCCCATCAGGAGGAAGCCTGTAGTCTGTTGCATTTGCAACGCCAATCATAAAAGCAGTTTTTTTGCCTGTGGCAACATCTGCTTTGATCCCGGTATGGGAAAAAGGGCCATAAGTAAAATAGTAACTCATACTGTAATTACGATTGGCAAATACATCTGCAAGCTCATAATTCAAATGGGTAGCCCAAGTTCCGGCAGTTAATTTTAACCAGGAGTTCGGCGAATAGGAAACATACAACTGTTTTATGGCCTGTGAAATTCCTTTATCATTATAAGCAAATTCTTCTTCTCTTGGTCCAAAACCTAGGTCAGCAACTACGTCTGTTTTTTTTGTTTGCAACTCAAATTTCACGTTCGCCATTCCTAATGCAAATGAATTTTGTGTTTTTGTAAAACTCGTAAAACTATTGTATGGCTTGTCTATCGGATCATTAAAGTCGTAGCGGTAATAAGCATCTACAGCGCCGGTAATTGAAAGCGAGGGTTTTGATGTTGTATCAGAAACCGGATCCGCTGGTTTTACAGAATCGCTTTGTGCATAACAGGAGATACAAACAAAAAACAGGTGTGTTCCTAAGAAAATTTTTCTTAACATTGTTATAGAATTAAAGTTTAAAAATGGAAAGGGAGTAGCCTGTTAACTTTTCTCAGAAGTTAATTTTTTCAGCTATTCCCTTTTCTGTTATATTGAAAGAACCATTGTGGCTGTATTAGTCATTTTCCTGTAAACGTATTTTGACTCATGATCACGAATGGAGTTCATTTTCCAAAATGCTGCTTTCAAATTCTTTTGTAACAGAAGAATCCAGCCGAACCTCCTCTTCAATTATAGAACCTTGTTGCCTTACCAATAAAGTTCCTTGCAAATATTTTTCATCATGTTGTGAAGCATCCAGTCCCATTTCTTCATCCGCTTCGCTCACTCTCATCGG
>JAICYZ010000249.1 GCA_025933935.1 Chitinophagaceae bacterium | reverse complement strand
GATACTTATTAAATCTAAATGTGAGTTTTTAAAAAGAATGAAAAACGAAAGCCCGCATTTTAATCTTGTAAAGAAAAATGCAACCTCAAACATTATGCCTTGTTGACAATGAGCACATATATCTTAAGAATGAAATCGCGGTTATTAGTTTGTTCGCTGGTTGAAAGCGTACCAGTATTATTAGGAAATAACATGATTTAAAATTAAAACGTCAACTAATCCTGTGACAGAAACAATTGTTTCCATGATTGTCCAGGTGAGAAAAGTTTGTTTAATAGTAAGATTAAAATATTCTTTGAACAACCAGAACCCGCCATCATTTACGTGTGAAAACATAAGGCTACCGGCTCCAATAGAAAGCACCATTAATTCCGGATGAATATCCTGGTTAATGCCGAGAATCGGCAGCATAATTCCAACAGTAGTAAGCCCGGCAACTGTTGCAGAACCAATGCAAACGCGGATGATGGCAGCGATAAGCCATCCTAAAATCAGCGGTGACAATTGCATATCTTTTAACAGTTGGCCGATATAAACACTGACGCCACCATCGCTCATCACCTGCATAAATATGCCAGAACCAGCAATAATTAAAAGTATCACTGAAATACTTTTAAAAGCTTCTTCCAGCTGCTTCATGATCGATGGAATTTTCTTTCCTCTTCTCATTCCTAAAAAATAAATGGCGAGTAGAACCGATAGCAACATGGCAATATTCGGGTCACCAAGGAATGACATGATTTTTCCTAAAAAGCCATCAGGCGAAACAATGAATAAAATAATTGCTGTAAGGGCTAATAAAATTACCGGCATCAGGGCTGTTACCAAACTGATTCCAATTCCTGGCAATTCTTCAATAGGCATTGGTTTTATCTGTAAAATATCATCCGGTGGTTTTGGATTAAATCTTTTAAGCGTTTTTGCAAAAAGTGGCCCTGCAAGTGAAATTGTTGGAATGGCAATTATGATTCCATAAATTAAAGTTTTGCTCATATCCGCATGTAATTGTTCTGCGATGGCAGTAGGCGAGGGATGCGGCGGTAAAAAGCCATGAGCTACTGAAAGTGCGGCCAACATTGGTATTCCGACATACAACAACGGTAAACGCGTAGTTGCTGCGATGGCAAAGATCAATGGAATAACGACTATGAAACCTGCAGTATAAAACAAAGGAATTCCAATTATTAATCCGGCGAGCGCCATTCCCCATTGAATGTTTTTTGTACCAAAAATTTTTGTAAGGGACGCTGTAATCTGTTGTGCTGCCCCGCTATCTGCTACCAGTTTTCCAAGCATGGCGCCAAAGCCAAGAATAATAACCAGTGGCCCTAATGTATTTCCGATTCCTTTGGTGATGGAGGCTGAAATTCGATGAATATCCATACCAACTGCAATGCCCAAACCGATACTTACAAGAAGAAAGGAAATGAATGTGTCAATTTTGAAAGTAACCACTAATATTATCAACACAAGAATAGCTGCGATGCAAAGCACTAAAGGCATACATGAAAATTAGAATGACAGGATCGTGTTTTATGGAGTTTAAAGATAACAGAAATTGTAAAGTTGAAAGATGAAATAATTTTTCATAAAAGACAAAATGAAGAATGAACCGGTTTTGCTTTAATTTTATTTATTGCAATTAAGGCCATCAGTAAACAAACAAATAACATGAAAACTCTTTTACTAATTCGTCATGCAAAGAGCGGATGGGATAATCCATCACTTTCTGATTTTGACAGAACCCTTACTGACCGGGGGAAATCAGATGCGAAAATGATGGCACAAAGAATGAAACAGCAATCAATTGATTTAGATTCTTTTGTTTCCAGTCCGGCGAAACGGGCAAAGAAAACAGCTAAAATTTTTATGAAAGAATTCAAAAAGAATGTAGAAGAGATGTTGTTGATACCGGATTTATATGAAGCTTCTGTAAATAATTTTTATTCCACTATTGAAAATTTAGAAGATACAAGAAATGTTGTTGCTGTTTTTGCTCATAATCCCGGAATTACCGAATTTGTAAATTCATTGCACTGTTCTCCCCTTTATAATATGCCTACCTGTGCTGTCTTTGCCTTGAAAATAAAAACTGACCATTGGAAGGATTTTCATGAAACAGAAAAGCAATTTCTATTTTTTGATTATCCAAAAAACCAGGACTAATACTTTATTCGAAAATAATAATCTTGATTATTTCCTTGTTTGCTAAAGAATAAAAGTATTATCCTCTTACATCCAATGCATCTCGTAAACCATTTCCCAAAAGATTAAATGCCAGAACCAAAATCATAATAGCAACGCCCGGAGCAAGTGCGAGTGCCGGATTGTGCGTAATAATGAAGTTATAGTTTTCTTTCAAAATCAATCCCCAGCTTGGTGTCGGCGGTTGAATACCAACTCCCAGGAAACTCAATCCAGCTTCGATAATAATGGCGCTCGCAAAATTGGCAGCAGCAATTACAATCACCGGCCCGAGTACATTTGGCAGAATGTGACGGATAATAATCCGCATGTCTTTGAGACCCAAGGCTCTTGCAGCTTGTATATATTCCATTTCGCGCAAAGCCAAAACCTGTCCCCGCACCACGCGAGCGACGCTCACCCACATCGTTAATCCAACCGCAATAAATATTTGCCAGAATCCTTTGCCGAGCGTAAGTGTGATTCCAAATACCAAAAGCAGTGTAGGCATACTCCAGATCACATTGATGAACCACATAATTACATTATCGGTTTTGCCTCCGTAATAACCGGCTGTAGCACCAAGAATAATTCCTATTGAAAGAGAAATGATTACAGTGATCAATCCTACTGCAAGACTTACACGTACGCCAACGAGCAAACGGCTGAGAATGTCCCGGCCAAATGTATCGGTCCCCAACCAAAAAGTCTTTTTTTCAATATAGTCCTTCCCAGCCAAATCATTTTTTCCATAAGCCTGTTTTTCTTCCATTCCTTCATCGATGTACTTTTCAACAAAAACGGAATCTGCAGTTTCTTTGTAACTATTTATCGGTACATATAAATATTTGTCTTCAGCTCCAAAAAGCAATCGACGGAAGAATCCCGTCTCAGGAATCTTTTTTTCTTTTTTTACACGAATAAATAATTGCGTGTAGCCGGGCTTACTTGCCATGATCTCCACCACCTGCCTGTCTGCATTAGGTGTGGAATCTTCTCCAAGGTAATACGCAAAAATTCCAACGAGAACCGAGAGGCAAATAACCATCAATCCGACCATTGCACCCTTGTTTTTTTTTAGTCGTCGCCACGCATTTTGAGAAAAAGAAAAGGATTGTTGCATTGAAATAAAAATAGAGAAGTTTGGCGAATGTAGGAATCGTTTAAGGATTTTTTATAAAAGAAGTTTTAATAACGATTAATGGGATACAACTTTCAATCCGATGATCGAACAAATTAATGTACTAATGAAAAACAACCGCCAGAAATGAGCCGGTTCTTTAAAAACAAATATTCCTACAATCACCGTTCCGACTGCGCCAATGCCAGTCCACACCGCATAAGCCGTCCCGATTGGTAATGTTTGTGTAGCACGGTAAAGCAAATACATGCTCATGGAAAGGCAAATAAAAAATCCGGCAATCCACCATGCCGCAGTTGTACCCGATGATTCTTTTGCTTTGCCGAGGCAGGTAGCAAAGCCGGTTTCAAAAAATCCTGCTAAGATTAATATGATCCAGTTCATATTGATTCAAAAGTTTTCATGAAACAATTTCTATTCAAGAACGTAAATTGTTTTTTCATTTTTTGTAATAAATTTTCCGACCGGTTCTGTATAATTTGCTAATCCGTATTCATTTAAAACATCCTTTACTTCTTGAGCAGAAGCAGGATTTACTGCAATCAATAATCCGCCATTTGTTTGCGGGTCAGGCAGAATAGAAAATGCCTCCATTACATTTACTCCTTTTTCAAAATTAATTTTTTTGCTGTAGCTGTTCCAGTTTCTATAAGTTGCATCGGGCACAATTCTTTTCGCAAGATATTCTTTTACATTTTCGTGTATACATAAGCGTGAGTAATAAAGGTGCGCAGATAAATCACTTCCTTCCGCCATTTCTGTCAAATGCCCTGCAAGTCCAAAGCCTGTAACATCGGTCATTGCAGTAACACCTTTTACTTTCCCCAAAGCTTCTCCGACGGAATTTAAAGAAGTAAGCTGATCAATTAAATCTTCTAGATCTTCTTCTTTTAAAACATTTCTTTTTTGCGCTGTTGATAATATTCCAACGCCGAGAGGCTTGGTTAAGAAGATCAGATCGCCTTCATTCGCTGTGTTATTTTTTTTCAAGTTACCTGTAGGCACAAGTCCATTTACCGATAAACCGAAAAACGGTTCAGCCGAATCAATGCTGTGCCCGCCAGCCAATGTGATTTCTGCTTTTGCACAAATTTTTCTGGCTCCTTCCATGACTTCTTTTGCAAGAGATGCCGGCAGTTTTTCTACAGGCCAGCCGAGTAAAGCTATTGCCAGTATTGGCTTTCCACCCATTGCATAAATATCACTGATGGCATTTGCTGCTGCAATTTGCCCGAAATAAAAAGCATCATCTACGATCGGCATAAAAAAATCCGTAGTAGAAATTAATGCATTTCCATCACCCAGATCATACACAGCTGCATCGTCATTACTGTTATTTCCGACCAACAATTTTTGTTCGGGAAAAGTAATTTGCGAATGAAGAATTTCTTCCAAAACCTGTGGAGAAATCTTGCAACCGCATCCTGCTCCGCGGGAATATTGCGTTAGTTTTATCTTCTCTTTATTTTCTAAATTTTCCAATTATTCTTTCTTTTTTCGTATAAGTATTATCCCGGAATTTTTATTCAGATCACCGCTAAATCGTATTTCATAGATTCTGCTTGCTTCCCGAATAACCAGAAGTCCTGTATTTGGAGGAATGCTGCCCAAATTTTCGGCATATAAAACGATAGAAATGGTATCTCCCATTTCGGGTGTAAGATAAATCGTTTTATTAATTGCTCTTTCGAGCAAACCAACCCTTGGCCAGATTACTTTTCCATTCATTAAAACACTTACAGTATCGCCGTCAACTGTTCCATTGTCATATAATGAAAAGACCAGGCTATCCTGCGAAATTTCCACTGTTCGTATCGTTTCAATTTTACGCTTTTCAATGTCAGCAGCAGCTTTCGGAATCAGGCTTTGCACTTTCATTTGTTCGGCTTTTGCTATTTGTTCTTTATCTTTTTCGGTTTTTATTTGCTCTGCTTTTCTCGAATCATCTTTTTCTTTTTGCATTTTTATTTGTTCCAGTCGTGCCAATTCATCTTTTTCTTTTTGAACTTTTATTTGCTCTGCTTTTATCGAATCATCTTTGGCTTTCCGCACTTTTACTTGTTCCAGTCGTGCCAATTCATCTTTTGCTTTTTGAGCTTTTATTTGCTCTGATTTTATCGAATCATCTTTAGCTTTTTGCACTTTTATTTGTTCCAGTCTTGCCAATTCATCTTTGGCTTTTCGAGCTTTTATTTGCTCTGCTTTTATCGAATCATCTTTGACATTTTGTACTTTTATTTGTTCCAGTCTTGCCAATTCATCTTTGGCTTTTCGAGCTTTTATTTGCTCTGCTTTTATCGAATCGTCTTTAGCTTTTTGCATTTGCT
>JAICYZ010000019.1 GCA_025933935.1 Chitinophagaceae bacterium | reverse complement strand
TCGTCAACCATATATTTTAAAGCGCTTGCCATGTGAATCTTTTTTCAAAAGTACCAAATATCTCTGATTTTGGAATTCTCGTTGCACTACTGCTTACGGTAGGCCTAATTTCTAACAGGTGTTCCTGCAAATAATGTTTTATTGGGAAAATAAACAGTAAAGCAAGAAATACATCCATTTTATATTCCCGACTTATGTGTCTGAATAACCATTAGTTCTTCAATTACCTTTATCATTATTTATAGAAAACAAGATGCAAACAAACATTATAACGGAAAGGCTGTTGCTGAATATCTTGACAGAAGAAGATCATGATTTTATGCAGGAACTGATGAACACCGAAGGCTGGATTCAATTTATAGGAGATAGAGGCATTCATTCCAGGGAAGCCGCAATTGGATATATCAATACAATAAACGGCAGGGACAATTTTTATTACTGGATGGTTCGGCTGAAAGAAACTCATACTCCTGTTGGAATCATCACATTCATTAAGCGCGGTTACCTCGCCCACTTTGACATAGGCTTTGCCTTTCTTCCTGAGTATAATGGCAAGGGCTATGCCTATGAAGCCGCAAGGGAAGTTTTATCTGTTGTAAGACTGCAACCGGAACACCAGACTGTGCAGGCTACCACATTGCCTGGAAATGTACGCTCCATTAAATTATTGAACAAACTCGGACTTCACTTTACCGGTAAAATAATGGTCGGAAAAAATGAATTGTGCCTCTATTCAACCCATATCTAATCTGATCCCGGCGGCCCATCAATCATCACCGTTGCCATTTTCTCTATGCAAACTTCTTAATAAACATGACGTTTCTGATCCAGCCTTTTTATTAAAACGTCCTTTGGCATATTGATCTGCTCCCCAATTGGTTTTCCATCCCGGTAAGTGATCACGTTCAATTGGGTGGCGCCTACCGGAAATTGAATGGGCTTTCCATCAAACTTTGGCGAAAACCGGTCGGGATTAGTTTGATCAAAAGTGTAATAAATGTCCAGTCCTTTTACTTCGCTGGTAAGAGTTACACCAAAGTCGCTGTTCTTAATGCGTGCAGGCTCAAATATCGGGTTGTACATGCTCCTGGAATATTTGATATTGGCTGCATCCAAACGCGGAAATTGTTGTTCCAGCCTTGAAACAAAATCACTCCAGTTTTTATTCGATTTTGCACTCCAGTACACTTCGGAAAGGGCAATCGCTCTCGGCCACGTCATATATTCAGCATGCCTGAAAGTAGGAACAGATTCCGTCCACAAATTTCCTTGTCCGCCCAAAATATATTTTTCGTCCACGCTATCCGGAACAGGCTCATAATTGTACGAATCAGAAAGCCGGCATAAGCCATAGGTAGGCGGCTCGCCTTCTGGTTCGCCCTGGTACAGATCCAGGTAACAATAATCCCATGGAGTCATCACCACGTGGTGTCCCATTTTTGCTGCTGAAATTCCGCCACTCATTCCACGCCAGCTCATCACCGTTGCATTTGGCGCTAAGCCACCTTCGAGGATCTCGTCCCAACCAATCAGTTTTTTTCCTTTCAACTCAACGATCTTCTCTACTCTTTTTACAAAATAACTTTGCAGCTCATCTACGTTTTTCAAATGTTCTTCCGCCATTCTTTTCTGACATTTAGGACATTGATCCCAGAAACCTTTATATGCTTCGTCTCCACCAATGTGTATATAGGGATTGGGAAAGAGAGCGGCTATTTCAGTAAATATTTTATCAAGCATGGAAAATGTTGAGTCGTTGCCAATGCACAAAACGTTGTCATTTCTTTCATAGCCTTTCCCGCCTGCATTCACAGAATAAGGCAATTGGGTGCAGCTGAGATTTGGATAAGATGCAATCAGCGCCAGGCTATGAGCCGGCACATCTATTTCGGGAAGAATGGAAATGAAACGATCCTGTGCGTATTTGATGATTTCCTTCATGTCTTTCTGTGTATAGAAACCTCCATCCGGCGTTGGTTCTCCGGCTAAAGCAGGCAGAAAGGTCCCCCAGCGGCCCGTACGTTTTACCCGCCATGCGCCCACTTTTGTAAGTTCGGGTAAGCTTTTTATTTCGATCCTCCAGCCCTGGTCGTCGGCAAGGTGCAGGTGAAGCGTGTTGTATTTATAGCGCGCCATCTGGTCGATATATTCTTCCACTTCCTGTTTGGTGAAAAAGTGACGGCTTACATCCAGCATCAAACCACGCCAGCCAAAGCGCGGCACATCTTTTATCTCAACGCACGGCATTATCCAGCTCACATTTTTAACTTCTGAAACGCTTGCAATTTGGGGTGGCAATAATTGCAATACCGTTTGCAGCGCATAAAAAAGCCCTGCCGGTTTATTCGCATTAATGATCACGTTCGAAGGAGTAACTTTTAAAGTATAACCTTCATCATGCAAAGAAGTATCCGCCTTCTTATTCAGGATCAAACTTATTCCGTTTGACGATTTTTTTGTCGAAAGATGATAGCCGGTTGAAGTAGCGATCTGGCTCGTAAACCATTCAATGGTTTGTTTAACGTCTTCATTAGAAGTGTTTGCGGTTATCCCGGCAAAATTATTCAGCACAAAATGGCCGTTTTCTACCTGCACGGTTAATGGTTTTGGAATGATTGAAATAGAATCGCCTGCTTTTGCATAAAAAGTGGTAAAAGAAAAAAAGGCAATAAAGCAAACTAAAAGGAATGATCGCTTAGTAAAACAGTTGTTTCGGAAATTTTTTTTCATTAGATGATGATTTGATATAAAAGCCTAAGGTACGGATAGTAGTAACAATGCCACTACTTTGTATCAAATTACTTTCTCAATCGTTTGATTTTGCAAAAAAGATCTTGCGGGAAAAAAGAAGCCCGTGTTCAGGAGAAGTGGCAAAGGTTTGAGAGGGTCACTCTCACAGGTTTCTTCACACGGCTTGCTCACTGCTTTTTGGATCGTATAATGGATCGGCATGTCGCTTTCCTTTTGCCCTTTTCCGGCCCTTTGCCGGGGTAAGTGCTCCAATTAGAGCACTTACCCACCTGAAAGCCGCACCAATACCGAATAGAACATCGAATTAATATCACTATCGATTCTCTTCAGAAAGTTTCATCCTGGTATCTGAAGCGCTATTTTCTTTTGCAACGTTATATAAACTTCTTCTCCGATTGCCCACTGACTTCCTCGCATCCTTACAACAATTACTAAGTTTTCTACCAAAACTTTTGCTTCATAAAAACTTCCCCAGAACGATATTTTCTGTATCGTTCCTTTTACGTCACTCCTGGTGCTTGAGCTGATGTTGAAATCTTCCGGTCTGATCATCACTTCTTTTTCATTTGCTTCTAATCGAAACCATAAAGCCTGCGCAGGTGAAAGCAAATTGTATTTCCCAAACAAGCCGGCTACATATTCGTTTAGTGGTTCATAATAAATTTCCTCTGGTGTTCCGCGTTGAATCATCCTGCCTTCTTTTATCACTAATATTTCGTCAGCCCATGAAAGGGTATCCTGGGGATCGTGAGAAGCAAGCAAACAGGTTATTTTCAATCGGTCGCTAATATCTTCCAACACGGCTTTCAAGGTGTTTTTATGTATCAGATCCAGGTTGGAAAACGGTTCGTCCAATACGAGCAACCTGGGATACTTTACGAGCAACATACACAACGCGATCCGCTGTTTTTCGCCACCTGAAAGCTGGTTGGTTCTGCGTTGCAGCAAATGGCTGATCCTGCAAATGTCGAACAAGGCTGTTGCTTCGTCCTCGTCGACATTCATCTGAAAGCAGATTAGATCTTTTACCACATAATTATTATGCAGTTCGTAATGCTGCGACAGGTAAGCAATTTCTTTGTGACCGGCCAACAATTTTTCTTCCGGGCCGGCTACTTTTTTGCTATTAAACAGTACTGTTCCGCTATCCTTCTGCACATAGCCTGAAATGATTTTCAGCAAAGTAGATTTTCCCGCGCCCGATTCACCGGTGATGGCTATTTTTTGTAAGACCTCCTGTTTAAAACTGATGTTATCGAGGATCGTCCTGTCTGGTTGTCGTTTACTGACATGTTGTACTTCCAATAAAGCCATGCTCAAACACTTTTTTCAAAAATACAATTGTCTGAGCTCGTAGCCTTAAAGAAAATCTTATGGTTGGATGTTTTGATTTACCCTAAAGAAATTTTCAGGATCATATTTCTTTTTGATTTCCAAAAGACGGTTATAATTCTCGCCATAGCTTTTTTTAACCCGGTCATTGCTTTCAGACATTTCAAAATTCAAATAAGTTCCTCCTGATGAATAAGGATGAAGTGCGTTCCAATAATCCTTGCACCATTCAATGATCTTTTCATCATTCGCGGGATCAGCATCCACTCCGATAATTACTCCCGAATACTTAGCATCGCGATGCGCCCATGGGGTGTCTGAACTGGCTATTCTGCCGGCAGCGCCGCTGATCGGGTACATATGCATTTGAGAAAGCGGTGTAGGGATTGAGGAGCCGAATTGCAAGCATTGTGCTGAAATCTCAGGGCCCAAATCTTTGAAAAAATCGGCTTTCCAATACCACCTCAATCCCGGCGGCAACAGTCCGTCGAACAAAGATTGCATCGCCGGATAAGGCATTTGGCCTACATGCTCAAACACTGGCTCTTTTGCCCTAATCGGTTTGAAAAGTTCTTCTGCTTTTTCCAGATCTCCTGAATAGCACCACACGATGGCACAGAACTTTTTGTGGTGCAGGCTTTCCGGAAAAGGAGGTCCGGGAATTTCAAGTGTGGCGAGGAAACCATTCAATTCATCTGGCGCTTTTTCAAGAAAATCCTGGTACCACGGCATGATTTCTTCAATCTTTTCTATTGGCCATAACGTCGGGCCGCCGTAAACCATATCAACGTCGTATGCCTGAAATAAGAAAGAAGTGACAATACCAAAGTTTCCGCCTCCACCGCGGATCGCCCAGAAAAGATCCTCATTCTGTTTGTTATTTACCGTAACAAAACTGCCGTCGGCAAGTACCATATCAGCTTCCAGCAAATTATCAATAGTAAGGCCATACCTGCGGGAAAGATAACCAATGCCACCACCAAGTGAAAGGCCACCGATTCCAGTAGTGGAGACAATCCCCGCCGGGACTGCAAGGCCGAAAGGATGGGTGGCATGATCCACTTCGCCTAAAGTGTTTCCGCCTCCGACTCTCACTGTTTTATCTGCAGGATTTACCCTTATATATTTAATGCCGGCCAGGTCAATTACCATTCCATCATCACACATTCCCAGCCCTCCGCCGTTATGGCCGCCGCTTCTTACTGCCACGAGAAGATTCTGTTCTTTTGCAAATTTTACTGATGCAATTACATCCGCGGCATCTACACATTTGATAATTATTGCCGGATGTTTATCAATCATCGCGTTGTAAACTTTCCTCACTTCATGATAATCTTTGTCTTGAGGAAGAGTAATGGTTCCCCTGATCTGTTTCCTGAATGCTTCTGTAACAGGTGCATCCAATTTAGCTGAGTGATTCATAATGATTTATTTTTTATCAAAGCTATAGTCTCTTATTAAAGACGAATAACACTATTGGTTCAAAAAATGGTAATTCTGATTCAGTGCTGAAAAGATCAGTTAACAGAAGCTGCAAATGATGAAGGAAGGATTCCAAATCTCTCAAGAAAACATTTTGAAAAGTAAGAAGGGCTGTTAAAGCCGGAGTGGTACGCTATTTCAGATACATTTCCTTCCTGTTTGCCAATCGCTTCCACTGCCTTTTTTAACCGGTATTCTTTAATAAAGTCGTTTGTAGAAAGACCGGTTAGTTGGGTCATCTTGCGATATAATTGTGCCTTGCTCAAACCTAACTTTCTGCCAAATGCGTTGGTATTAAAATCAGTCACATTCCACATCGATTCAATGATCCCGATCACCTGGTTCAAAAAATTTTCATCAACAGGATTTAAGGCCCTCGTTCTATCAGTAAAAAAAGCGGGTGTCAATTCTTCGGCTAATTCTTCTTTCATTTCTGAGGACATAACAATTTGGTCACCGGAGGCAATATGGCATAGCCGTTGGGTAAGAGAAATGGTCTTTCCAAAAAGTTCAGGGCTTTTATTTACCGGCGATCCGGTGGCGATACCAATTTTTATTTTTAGATATGCTTCCTCATGCTTTAGCAATTGGATCTGACTCCGGATCTCCTGTGCACATTGCAATCCTTTTATCACGGATCGAAATGAAACAATAAAACTGCCGCGATTACATTTTACTTCGCGACCATGGAATTGTTGTATGGCTTTCCGGATGATTCGATTGTGCTGCCCCATAAATGTGTGAGCCTTTTCCGTGCCCACCCTCGCGGACAAAACCGGAGCGTCGGCCAGGCAGGTGATCATGATGGTCCGCCAAGCGGCCTCATTAATAATATTGAGTCCGTCGCTTCCACCGGGATCTTCTATCCTTCCTAAAAAAGCATTTACCAGCTGTGTATCTACCTGGATGATCTGATTGGGAATCATGCCATGAGCGTCATTATGCATGTTTTTTACTGCGCTTTCTTCCGGTGCTTCGATCAAACAAAAAGCAGTGCCGCGTTTTTCGTCGAACCAATACGTGATTCCGCGGCAACCATAATGATGCTGAATTTTAAGATCTTCCTGATGCACTTTAGCGACCGCTTCGGCTGTGACAGCTTCCCCAAGATCGTGCCGGTCCATGTAAATAGGCATAAATAAAAATTTAGCAAATTAAAGTTATTGAAAAAAGGTTATAAGATTAAAATTTTAATCCGCTGGTTTTTCCTCCCCATAAAAGAAATGTGCTATGACCAATTGTGCGGGAAAACGTTTATCCCCTTGTAAATGATTAAATAAAGACGCAGCGAAAGAATTAAGTAATTGTTGCAAAGTAAACAAAAGAACAAACAAGCTCATTTTATGTTTTAGATACTGAAACTTTTATGTTTTAGATACTGAAACCATCAGGTGGTCAGCGGCTTCAGCGAATCAGCATGCCGGAATCGCTTTTTAAAAGGAAAATTTGAATTGTGTAATTTTAATGTTTTTCAACAAAAAAAGACGACGTAAAATGTATAGCCGAATAACTCGTTTTTTTCTAATGACGCTGATCAGCTGCATCCTTTTTTCGTGTAAGGAAAAACAAGCGACGGCCAAAGCCGACTTTGTGATAGTGAAAGGCCACATGCCGGATATTGCTAAAGATAGCAGCGGTGACATTCACCTGGTTTATGGCGAAGGTGACAGCATCATGTACCGCTTTTCTTCCAACAAAGGAAATTCATTTTCTTCACCGGTACTGGTGGCTGTTTTGCCCGGTTTGTTTTCTTATGCGATGAGAGGACCGCAGATCGCTGTTACCAGTAATGGCGCGGTTATAACCGGTTGCACTTCCAAAGGAAATATTTTTTCTTATCGGGAAGTAAATGGAAAATGGCAACAAGGCGCAAGAATAAATGATGCAGATACGGTGGCCAAAGAAGGATTAATGGCATTGTCTGCAGATGGGAGAAATGCTTATGCGGTTTGGTTGGATCTGCGAGGAAATAAACGCAATAAAATATATGGGGCTGCCTCCAATGATGACGGAAAAACGTGGTCTAAAAATATCATGATCTATACTTCACCCGATACCGGTGTTTGTCCATGTTGCAAACCTTCTGTGATCATCAGAAATGACCACGTCTATGTGATGTTTCGCAATTGGCTTAATGGTGACCGTGATCTTTACCTGATACAGTCGTCAGATGCCGGCCATTCATTTGGCGCCGCACAGAAATTGGGAAAGGGCAGTTGGAAGCTGAACGCATGTCCAATGGATGGAGGCAGCCTGGCAATCAATAAAACCGGAGAAGTACAAACTGTCTGGAACAGGAAGGGTAATATTTTTACGGCCGTCCCCGGTATTCCTGAAATTGAAATTGGAAAGGGTAGGGGTTGTGCGATCACAACGGTCGGCAATGAAAATGTATATGCGTGGTCGGATGAAAATAAAATAATTTGTGTGAAATCCAACGGTACGAAGAAGACGTTGGGTAATGGAAGCCTTCCGGTTTTAACATCTCTTGACGATGCACATGTGATTTGCATTTGGCAAACTGAAAATGAGATTCATGGAGCAGTGGTCAAATTATAAGTTAAGAGTGACCTGCTAAAAGGATTACTTCTTCTTAACTAAAATTTCAAAAACTCACTTTTTAAGTTACTCGATATTTTATCATTTCGCGTTCCTTGCATTGTTTTTATTGAACTAAAAATTGCGTGATGGTTTCAGGTTTATAGCCTGAAATTTATTTTGTTATGTATATAGTCAGAAAATAGTCATTTTATTTTTATTCAGAAAATCGATATTTTATCTGATGCTTATTTATCGTTGTTTATTTTAATTTTATATTTCGATTGCTTCTAGTTTAATTAAAACTTCCTCGGTTTTCGTACCCCTTAAACATTAGCAAACAAGAAAATTCATTTTCCTATCACTTTTGATCGCTGCTGATTGCCAGGTTTTTAATAGCCTATTGTATAATATCTTTTTTGTAACATTTTAAAACGAAGAAAATGAAACGAATTCTATTCTTTACTGTAACTGTTTTTTGTTTTTCTAATTTACAAGCGCAGGTTACACAATTAATTGCCAATCAAAACATGGAGCTGAGAACGGTCTTGAATCAGACTAAATCAATTTATGAATCTGGTATCGATTCTACACTTTGGGTGACAGATGGAACTACTGCCGGTACGCATAAACTTTCTGATACCATCAAAGCTACTGATTCGCAGGACGGCATTTTAAATGGAAAGTTCATTTTTTCAGCTACTTCTCCACATTGTGGTGAAGAATATTTCATAACTGACGGAACACCGGCTGGCACAAAACTGATAAAAGATATTAATCCCGGAACTGCCGGATCAGTAGCCAGTAACACCAGCGTTACTTTATTAAACGGATATGTTTATTTTCCCGCAATCACTGCTGCCAATGGATGTGAATTGTGGCGAAGTGATGGAACTACTGCAAATACAACCATGGTGAAAGACATTAACCCTGGCAGCGCTGATGGAATTTCCAGGGACGATGGTTCTTTTGATTTTTATGTTTTGAACGGTTATATGTATTTTCCCGCTACTTCTCCTGCTTCAGGGTACGAATTGTGGAAATCTGATGGAACAAGTGCCAATACAAGTGTGGTAATGGATATTAATCCCGGAACAGCCGGCAGCCAGCCATTAATCACCGAATCAGACAAAATAATTTTTAAGGGATATCTTTATTTTGTGGCTGTTACTGCTTCGCAAGGCTGCGAACTGTGGCGCACCAATGGCACCAGTACGGGTATTGTAAAGGATATTGTCAGCCAAACAGCAAGCGGTATTGATTCCTCTAAATTTTCTATAATGATCGTAAATAACAACCTGGTTTTTAAGGCGACTACTCCTGCAGCTGGCAATGAATACTGGTATTCGACTGACGGCACGGCACCAAATACCAATATTTTAAAAGATATAACGGCAGGAGCTGCTTCCTCCTCACTTCCATTTAATTCGGGAGATACTGCCAAAACTGTAGGGAACTACTTCATATTTTCGGTGCCTGCGACAACCGGAAAGACTGCTGATATATGGCGAACAGACGGAACTCCTACGGGAACTTTTCAATTGGTCAGCAACATTAATACAGGAACGGCCGGAGCGAATTACGTTGCCGCATTTAATGTTTTCAATAACAAAGCTTACTTTTTAATAAATGATAACGTTCATCCGAATGTCTCTTTATGGAGCACTGATGGCATTGATGCTACCGCTGCTCACACTACTTTTTTAAAAGATCTCGGCGCAAGCGGATCTACTAGCTTCAGCGTTTTAAGCATGGTTGGATTTCCAACCAAATTCATATTCTTTTATCCGACAGACAATACTTTTGCCACCTATTCTATGTGGCAATCTGATGGAACTGCCAGTGGAACAAATGTTTTAAAAACCTTTACTGCTAACCCAAAGCAGCTCGTAATAGGTGGTCAGCTTTATTTATCCGGTGCACCAGTCATATATCCGCCTTATAGTTACGATATTGGTACGGGGGCAGTGGCATATTCTCTTTATAAAGGGAAATTTTTCTTTTCCGCCTACAGCACTACATCAGGAAATGAACTGTGGGTGTCGGATGGAACCGCTTCAGGCACAACGATGGTAAAAGATATCAATTCCGGCACCGGTGATGGAATTCCGAATGACCTTACCTTTTTTGAAAGTGTCCTTTATACAAGCTCGGGATTATATTTTTCTGCTAACGACGGCTCACATGGTATCGAGCTATGGAAAAGCGATGGAACGAGCGCAGGTACTACGATGGTAAAAGATATAAATCCGAATGCCGGAAATTCCAATCCCCTATTAAATTTCTTTCTCGTAAATGGAAAGATATTCTTTAACGCCACAGACGGCAATCCGGCAGATACAACCATTACAGATTTGTTTGTTGTGGAAGGCGCTTTCTCGCCATTGCCGGTTCAACTTCTCGACTTTACTGTTACACCGGAAAAGCCCGATGCATTATTGCAATGGACCACAGCACAGGAAATAAACAGCAGTTATTTTACCATTCAGTCGAGTGAGGATGCAACTCATTGGAATAATATAGGAAAAGTGACAGCAGCAGGAAATTCATCTCAAAAAACTGATTATTCATTTACTGATCGTGGAGTAATGAATTCAGGAAAAAATGTTGTTTATTACCGGTTGCTTTCTGTTGACATTGATGGAAAAATCTCTAACAGTGATGTGATTTCTTTAAGAATAAATAATGCAGATGAATTGAGGGTACAAATTTATTCGAACCCGGTTCACAATAATTTGAATGTGATGTTGTCCGGAATCAAAACGCAGGCGATTCTTTCAATTCACAATCTTTCAGGAAAGGAAATTTATAAACGCCAGATCCAAAATCAAAACGGATTAATTTCTATTCCTTTAAACGTTCAGGGGGGAGTTTATATTCTGCAGGTAAGATCGGAAAATCAAACACAAACAATCAAATTTGTAAAAGATTATTGATTCATTATTTTAAAAAGGTTGCCAACTTTTTGAAAAGTTGGCAACCTTTTATTTTAAGATCATTTCCAACAAAACAACAAATAATCCAGATTCCTATTTTAAATATTCACTCGGTTGCCAGTTGGATTTTGGATTAAAATGTTTCCATAATAAAGCCGACAATTTGCGCGTCAAAACCCATGCTTCATTGTTTGTTTCCCAGCTGCTGTCCTGAATATTTTTTGTGCAAATGCAGAAGATATAAGGGTTTGCGCAGTTTACATACAACACTTCATCGCGGGTCCGATCTACAGCGCCGCTTTTATCGGCTACAAAAATATTTGGAGGAATTTGAGAAATAGCATCTTCATCCCAAAACTGCCGGCTCATCAATCGAAGCATTCTTTCGCTGATTTGTTTATTGATAATTTTATTTTCAACAATATCCCGCATTAAAGTCGCCATTTCTTTCGGAGTAGTTTGTCCCCAGCCATATTGTTGCCAATTACCTTTTCTTCCTTCAGTGCGGCTGTTTACACGCGTATATTTCATTCCCAAACTATCCAGGTATTTATTGATTTGTGCTCCACCACCAGCAAGACCTTGCAGCCAAAGGCTTGCCCCATTATCACTCATGCTCATCATCAGCATTAGTAAAGCATTTAACGATATTCTTTGGCTGTCTTTGAAAGAAGCGAGTATTTCCTGTCCTTCAGAATAGCGCACTGAATCTGTAAAGAGCATATCCTGGTGATAGATCAAATCTCCATTATGTATTTTATGCATGACACCAATCAGTATCGGCACTTTTACCATACTCGCTGTAGGAAAAATGGAATCTGCATTTACTTCTGCAACTTTATTTTTAGAAATATCATAAACATAAATTCCTACATCACCATTAAATCCTTGTATTAAATCTTTAATTTGATTTTGCAGATGAACATCCGTTTTTTGTGCAAAAGTGTTTAATGATAAAAGTAGGAGAATGAAAGCAGGAAATTTTTTCATTATAATTTTTTGAGAATGAAAATAAGAAATGATTTCAGATCCACCATTTCATTTTGTAATTTCTTCAGTTACAACTCGAGATATAAAGTTCTAAATGCAAATGGCGGCCAGCTTTCATCAGAGTTAAAAGCGTGTAATTTTTCCTGGTTTGCATTACTCCAATACACTTTTTTTGGTTGCAGTTTTTGCCAGGTCAAACCAGGTTTTTGTGACTCAGAACATGCATTGTACAAGCGAAGCATGATTCCTTTTTTGTCCATAGATGGTTTGATTGTTGATAAAATGATGTTTTGATTTTCCAGGGTAAATAAAGATTTTAATTCACCCGGATTTGCGTCTGCGGCAGAAACGATAAATGGCTGATTGCTTTCTATTCCTCTTTTTGTTGCATCAGATTCATTGAATGCATTATGCGGGAATATCGAATAACGAAAAGTAACTTCGCCTTCCTGGTCTGCTTTAAAGTTGGTATGCCAGTAATTGTTCATTACGTAAGAATAAAAAGTATTGGATAAATTGGTTTTCTTTTTCCATTGTTTGTAACCATTCACTAATTCTTCATTGATTAACTCCCCAATTTCTATCAACGGAGCATCTGTTGTTGTCCACGTAATTCCGGTTTTGTCGTTAGAAATATCAACCCATTTTTGCACGCAGTTAAAGTCTTTACAAGAGCCTGCTAATTGATTTACTTCTGGTTCCAAAATTCCAACGCCCAAATCTATTTTTATTTTCCCATGAGGAACATTAAATGGAAACGCAAAGTTTACTGCTTCTTTTTCGCGAACCTTTGATTTGTCAATCGTATTAATAATATCAATCCTATTGATTCCTTTTACTAATCTTATTTCCTGTGAAAGTTTTTTTGTGCCCGGTGCCTCTGATTCTATTAGTAAAGAAACCAGTAACGGTCCATTCTCTTTTATTCGGATAGAAACATTTTTTGTGGTCACCGCTTTTGATGGATCTTTTCCGGGAACATATAAATATTGATTGATGCCTGATTTTTTATGATCCACCAATTCTTCGTTATTGTCTTTACGAATAATGCTTTCAATAGAGCCGTTCTCAGGATTTACTGTAACTTTTAAAAACTCATTTTCCAGTTCAGTTTTGCTGATTTTTAGTTGGCTATTGGTAGAAGGATTTTTAGTGATTAAGCGGTATTTTTTTGAACCGAGTGCCGGAACATTTTGTGCGAGAAAGACCATCGTTCCATCAGATAAAGTTTGAGATGGGCAAATGTGATTATCTGAATCAATAACGCCGTTCATCAAATTCATATCTTGTTGTTTTGGAAGAAAAGCCAAATCGGTTCTGTTCCATGAACTGGTATTATAAACTTCATACAGATCATCTTGATTCTTTTGAGATAAAATATCTTCCAGTATCTTTTTGGAACGTCCCTCTCCATCTGTTGCAAATGCTTTTTTATAATTCCATTGCGAAACGGTAAACGGATTATCCGGGTCAGAAATACTGTTCCATGAACCCCACGTATGTTCTTCAAACATAACCACATCACGCCAGGCGTTATAAAATTTTTCATTTTGAAATTTGCTTGGGTTGGTCATGGTGCTTAATATCTCACTTTGATTCAACTGGTTGCTGATATGCCTTGTCATTGCTAATTCTTTTGCTGTCGAAGCGGCACCATCTTCCCAATAAGGTGAATAATCACCTGAATAAACAGGAATGATATTATGATACTTTTTCTCAAATTTTTCCATCATTTCACCCACATTCGCCAACACAATTTTAGGCGAAACATATTTTTCATTCCAGTCTTTTACAAAGTCTGAAAGATGAGAGTCTGTTGTTCCATTATCTGCAGGAATGGTATAACGCAATTGAACGATTTCATAAGGATATTTTTGTGCATCCAATTCTTTTAAATATTCCATCAGGTTGCTTTTTGTTTTTTCACCAGCACGGCCTACATTGAAATTGTGAAACCAACTGTAGCCTTTGGCTGCCTGCCAGAATAAAACTTTTTCTTTTCCCGATGGCGATAACCAGTAGAAAGGCTTATCGCCCCAGGCCCGGTCGGAATAACCAACCCTGTCGCCTAATTCAGGGATTGAAGGAACATAATTCGGACCGCTGGAAATATATTTTATTCCTCTTTCAGCAAGAGCCGGAACCATTGCCCAACTTACACCAGGAATGTCTGAGATCATTACAGTATTGAAATCAATTCCATAGGATCGTTTTAAATGAAAAGCATAATCTGTATAATGAATCAAATCCTCAGGACTGCATATTCCAGTCAATTCATTTGCATAAGACGCCGGTAAACCAATGCTTCCGGATTTAACATCCTCAACAAAATTTTTCTTTTCCTGTTCACTTGCAATCTTCATAAAATTTTCTACCGCCCACAAACTTTCAATATTCCATTTGTATCTCGCATTCGTTGGATAATCCGCTGTTTTATTTATCAACTGCATGGCAGCCCTGATATTCCTGATCTGTTTTTGTTCGACCGTATCCTGCAAGTCAGAATAACCGATATCATTATGAGAATGCGATACAAAATCAAATTCGCGAAAAATTACCGGCTTCAAATCAATGTTTTCATTTTTGTTTAATAAACCTGCTACTGATACATTTACGAGAATGCTTTTCGGCCTGTTTACTTTTGGAACCAATAATTCAATGGTATTTACTCCCAATGATAACGATTTACTGATCTTATTTTTAACAGCATCAGAAGTAATGATCACATTTCCGGAAGGTTTTGTATGATCAACCTGCACATCAATTAATTGAAGCGTGTCTGATCCATTTCTCACTAGTGCCGGTTGCGGTACGATGTTTATTTTTTCACTCATTTCATATTTGAATGTCATATACCAATCAGGACTATTTGCATTTTCTCCGATTACTTTTAGTAAAAGAGGTTCGCCTTTTTTATAAAATGCAACAGGAATTTTCAGATACATATTTCCAAAAATATCTCCTGCATTATCAATAGATTTTTGATCAAAAAATAATTCTGTTCCGTTCGATCCTTTTACATTCCAGGCTTTAATTACTTTCTTTGCAATCGTGGTGAATGTCAGTACTTTTTGATCGTTGATGGAAAAGTCAAAGTGCCTGTCGGCAGCACTCGTGCCACACGAATAACCGGCTATCCATGAAAAATAAATGACGCTGTCCTCGTAATTTGAAGGAATGTTTTCAGTTTGCCATTCAATGGCTTTGTTTCCATCGGTTACCCTTGTTAGGAGTGCTTCAGTCGCATACGGATGAAAAGAATGATACGAAATATTTTCGCCTGATATGTCTTTTACATATCCTTTCAGCAATTCGTTTGCAGGAATAGTAGAGGGATTAAATTGTGCTAAGATGCTGTTGCAGAAAAAAGAAATAAAGAATGTAGCAAGCGCAATTCTTTTAGAATTATTTCTCATTGAATAATGAAATTGAGAAATAAATGTAAAACAAAGTCAGTAAAGCCGGGAGATTTTATTCTTCTTCTCTATCATTGATTGCTACAGTAAAGCAATAAAAAAGCGACAATTCTATTTTGACAGAAAATGAAAAGGGTGCCTTTTTAGAAATGGTTTTTTACTAACGGTCATGGATAAGCGAAAATCATTTAGGGGGAAATGAACAAAAAAAAGTTACCCGGATCATTCGATATCCGGGTAACTTTTAATTTTCAAAGGAGACAAGATATTTTAGAAGATTGTTAACTAAACAATCCGCCTTTTTTCAGTTCGCGTGTTTTTTCACCAATTAAAAATCCATTTTGATAGATCTGGATTTTATAATTTCCCTGTTGAAAGTGACTTGCTGGTGCAAAAGCAAATTCTACATTTTTTGTTTTTGCTGTTTCCAGGTCAACCGGCAATTTTGCAGTGAATGTTTTGCTTCCTTCTTCACGGGTAACAAATGTATTTCCAGAAGAATCGCTGGTAGTAATTGGTTTGCCATCTGGTCCAATTACCACTACATACAAATCAGTTGTTCCCGGCTGAATGATGCGATTGTTTACATCAAAACTTACCAATAATTTATCCACTCTTTTTGCAGTTGTTTTTACAACTTCTTTTCCATTATGCCGCACTTTTACCGGGGTAATAGTAATGTTGTCTGCATTTAAAGTAGAAGCAACATCTACTTTTTTCTCCAATACTGTTTTTACAACATTGGTAGAATCAAGCGTATGTGATATCGCTTGTTTTTCGTTGGTAAGCGTTACCACATTTTGTTTCAGGCTATCATTTTCCTGGGTCAGTGATGCGATTTGAGATTCCAAATCATTGATTTTTCCGTTCAATTGGGCGATTAAATTACGGGCTTTTGAAAGTTCAGATGCTGTAGCATTTTTCTTATTCAAAATGCTGCGGATTTCAGTTTTCATCTTTGCAATCTCTTCATTGCTTGAGGTGAGTTTGTTGTTCAATTCTGTGTTGGCAGTTTGCATAGAATCGAGCCTTGCGAGTGATGCGTCAAAGCTGCTTTGTATGTTGCTTTTTTCGGTTGTTACTTTTGCAACTTCGGTTTGCTGTGCCTGAATATTTTCAGCAGATTTGCTGTGATCATAAATAAAGAATCCGGCAAGAATAACCAGGCCTGCGATTAACAATCCAATGAATAAGTTTCTTGAATCACGCGGCTTTCTGACTGTTTCAGACTGATCGGTATATTCGTTCATGTTTGTATTTTTTTGTTTTTGAAAAGATGTTTTAGAAGAGATTTTGTAAAGAATAAAATGGTTTATTTTTTCAATACAAGCACTAGAAGTCTAAAATCATGCCATTCTTATTTTTTTGTTTGAAAAAAAATAATTGATGAAAATAAAAACATTGTTTATGCTTGATTTTAAATGAGATTTTAAGAAGAAAAATTGATTTGTTAAATATTCTAAAATCAAATTTTTATTGAAAAATTTACCGCAAAAAAGAGAATGAATAAACGATGTATGAAGTGAACCGCCATTTGCATCTCTTCTTTTTTTCTGTTACTTTTAGTTAAACAAAAAACTAAAATAATGTCAACGAAATCTCATGTGCCTGGAAAAATTACTGCAGCGATTGCCATCCTTTTTTTATTGCCACCTTTGGTCTTTTTTATGATGTGGTCGTCTATCGGACTTCGATATAGCGACATGAGCAACAGTGATAAATTTGATACTTTTCTCGGCTATTTTCCCGGCTTTCTAAAAAGCATGACAACCATTCATATCATTTCTTTTACCTGTTGTATCATAGCAATTATCCTTGCGTCAAGAAGTTTTAAAAAACATTTGATTTCGTTAAGAGTGCTGATGTTAATTACCGTATTGCTTGCGATTTTTTTCATCCTATTCAACTTCACACAGATGATTTAAAATTGCCGTTATTAGTGCCTTTGCTGTATCTTATTGCACATAATCAAATTGAATTGTACCGAGGAGATTTTTTTCTTTCGAAAAACACTTTTGAATTTCAGGAAGGCTTTTATCATCATATGCATATTTCCAGATGAAATAATTTCTGCCCGTTTCATCTACAGAGATCATTTGTTTTGGCTGAATACCGGTGCCGTATTCAAACATATAATCAGGCAATAATCTTTTTGCAATGACATTAAAATGCACAACATCTGTAAGACGGTTGTGATCGTCATAGTAATAATAATACTTTTTATCGATGCTTTTTCCTGCCGGGTCTTCTTCAATTACATTTCCTTTATCGTCTGCAACGAAAGTAATGGTAGAGACGAGGACATTATTTTTTTTGCGAAGCATTTTTACAGGCCTTCCATTTTCATAAAAGTATTGATGCGTTTCGGTGATTCCTGTGCTATCACCATCAGCGACCGTTTTCGTGCTGATGAGAGAAATGTTTCCACTCTGATCGTACTGAAATTCAACTGTATTGTCGGTAGTGGGTGTAGTAGTTGTTGTCTTTACCACATCACCTTTATTGTTGTAATCGGTTACCAGCAAAGATTGCCCGGTAATATTCGATTTCGACAGCATCTGCGATTGTGTAAAAGTCTTATTGATTTTTTTCTCACAAAAGAAACCATCGCTTGGCTGATCGTTTTCATCAAAGCTGGATATTTTAATCAGGTTTATATTTCCATTTTTTAAAATCGAAAATTCCTTGTTTTGCTGAAGTGTGCTCAGAATATCTTTATAATAATATTGAGCATCAGCGGCAGAAAAACTAAAATAAACAGCAATAAAGAAAACTATACAACGAAAAATATGTTTGTTCATTTTTTTAAGAATCGAGGCTTTTGGATTTTAAAGTTTTGAAACGGATGTAAAATAATTCATTAATTCTTATTGCAATTTTTGTTTATTATTTTTAACCGGAAATTATAAAAACAAATCTTTAATTCATGTCGCATCTTCCCCTGCGCAAAGAAAACAACTGCCTTAATTGTGGTGCAACCGTGCATGGAAAATACTGCTCTGAGTGTGGCCAGGAAAATACAGAACCAAAAGAATCTGCGTCACATTTAATTTCTCATTTTTTTAATGATGTCACGCATTTTGACGGTAAGTTCTTTTCCACTTTAAAGCCACTGCTTTTTCGTCCTGGTTTCTTATCAAAAGAATATATGATCGGAAGAAGAGCCCGTTATCTGAATCCAATCAGGATGTATTTGTTTACTTCATTTATTTTTTTCCTGGTCTTCTTTTCTGTATATCATTTCAATGATCAGCAATTTAAGAAAGTAAATTTTAGCCTTCAGGGAAAAACCTTCGAGCAAATTGATTCTTTACCGTCGGCAGAATTTAGCGATTTTACCAAATTACTTAATCATGGCGTGCCGATGAGCCGTGAGCAATTTAAACATTACTACGATAGTGCGAAAAATAATGCGACCATACATTTTTTTAATAACGTGGAAACTGAACGTTACCACAATAGAGGGCAATATGATTCTGCCCTGGCAAGAGATGGTATAAAGCAGGGATGGTTCAAAAGGCATCTTGCTTATAAACAAATTGAGCTTACAGAAAAATATCGCAACCAGGGCGGCAGGTTTTTAAGTGATTTCGTAGGAAGCATCATGCATCACTTCCCCCAAATGCTTTTTGTGTCTCTTCCATTTGTTGCGCTACTATTAAAATTATTATACATCCGCCAAAGAAAGTTTTATTACGTAAGCCATGCAATTTTTACAATTCATTTGTACATTTTTGTTTTTATTGCAATGCTTTTTGAAATTGGAATTCAGCAATTAGAGAGATTGCACGGCCTAAACTGGTTGAGCGTTATCAGTAACCTGTTCATATTGGTCATTTTATTTTATCTCTATAAAGCGATGCGGAATTTTTATGAACAAAGCAGATTCAAAACGGTTTTGAAATACGTTCTGTTTTTGATGTTATTTTTTATTCTGATTGTGTTTCTCTTTATCATTTTTGCTTTTGTCTCTATTTTTCAAATCTAAAATTTATTAAATGAATCAATCCGCTGACATCAGCCGCCTTGTAAATATCCTTGAAGAACTTCGTGAAAAATGCCCATGGGATAAGAAACAAAACATTCACACTTTGAGACAGCAAACTATCGAAGAAACCTACGAACTTGCAGACGCCATCACCGAAAAGAACTGGGAGGGAATAAAAGAAGAATTAGGCGATTTATTATTGCATGTTCTTTTTTACGCCAAAATTGGCAATGAACAAAATAAATTTACGTTACAGGAAGTAATAGATGGCATAAGCGATAAACTGATCAAAAGACATCCTCATATCTATGAAAATGTTAAAGTAGCCGATGATGAAGATGTAAAGAGAAACTGGGAACAGATAAAACTGGCAGAAGGAAAAAAATCAGTGTTGAGCGGTGTTCCTAAATCGCTGCCTGCAATGGTAAAGGCAATGCGTATCCAGGAGAAAGCAAAACAGGTTGGTTTTGAATGGGCTAATAGGGAACAGGTGTGGGAAAAAGTTGAGGAAGAAAAAGTTGAGTTGATAGAAGCTGTTGAATCGGGCAACGGTGAGCACATTGAAGAGGAAGCTGGTGATCTGTTTTTTTCTGTAATTAATTATGTAAGATTTTTAAACGTCGATGCAGAAAATGCACTGGAGCTGACCAATAAAAAATTTATAAAGCGATTTACGTTAATGGAAGAAATGGTTTTGAAAAAAGGAATGAACCTGGGTGAAATGACGCTTGCTGAGATGGATGCGATATGGAATGAAATCAAAAAACAACACACTGAAATTGAACCTGATAACGAACGATAGTTTTCTTAGAAGAAATTCTTTTTTGCTGATTGCTGCAGCATGGTTATTGACTTTTGCTTTTATTATCAATAATTACTGGAGCGGAAGTTCAACTTCCAATGCAGCACAAAAAGTAATTCAGAAGGACATTAATAAAAAACAAAAAGAAATTAATGCTCTCTGTTCTGATTCGGTTTTAATAAAAAAAATTGCTTCGGGGAAATATAATGAAGAACAACTAACTACCGAGGTTGATAAAAAATATTTTATTTTCTTTTATAAAATTACTGAATCGAACAAGCTCATTCCTGTATTTTGGAATACACAGGTTATAGAGCCGGATTCAATAGTTTTAAATTCATCTGCTGCGATCAGTTTTCATAAATTATTAAACGGCTGGTACGTTATCGATACCAGAAACTTTCAAAGTTCTTCAGGCTCACGCTATAAAATGATCTTCTTAATTCCGGTTAAATGGAATTATTATATTGAGAATAAATATTTGCATAATTCTTTTGTAGCAGAAAAAAATATTGATAAGACTTATGATATCAGCACATCTCCGACACGTTATGTAATAAAAGATCAGCAAGGCAGACCCCTTTTTTATCTGAAACAACTCAGTAATCCTCTCGGCCATTATAATATCCTGGCAATCCTATTAAAAATCCTCGCTTCTGTTTTTATTCTTTTCTTTCTTCACAAACTGGCAAATTATTATGTGCGGAAAAAAGGATTCTGGGTTGGCTTCCTGGTTCTGATCGGACCGTTGATTTTTTTGCGAATACTCAGTTATTTATTTCCGTTTCCATTAAATTTTAAAGCACTCGAATTATTTAATCCTTCTGTTTATGGAGCGAATTTTATTTTAAGATCGCTGGGCGATCTGCTGATTAATTCATTATTATTTATCTGGGTTGTTTTATTTACGTGGCTTCATTTCAGATACGATTTCTCAAAAATTAAATTCAAAAATGATTTTTTAAAATATTCAACAATCGTTTTCATTTGTGTTATTATGTTTGTGATTACCCTCACGGGAAGTTACACGGTGCAAACGCTCGTTGCTGATTCGCAGATCTCTTTTGACGTCATTAATTTTTTTACCTTAAATATCTACAGTGTTATTGGATTTATAGTCTTAAGCTGTGTCGCTACAGGATATTTTTTCCTCATTCAATTATTACTTCAGCCATTGATTGTTTTTTTGGGCAACAGAAAGTATTTAATGTATTTTATTACTACCATAGCGGGCCTCATTATTTTAACTTTCAGATTACATTCGCTCCATTTAAGTTTTGAGCTTGCAGTATTACTATGGCTCTTGCTTTTTTTATTTCTGCTGAATTTTAAATTTCTTTTACTGCAGGCATACAATCTTGTTTCTTCAAGATTTATTTTTTGGGTTTTCTTTTTTTCAGTTTCTATCACTTCCATCATTGTTTTCCAAAATCGTAGCAAGGAATTGGAAGAACGAAAACATTTTGCTGAAAACCTTGCGAATAAAGCAGATCCATCAGGTCCGGTCATTGTAAATATTATTTTAAAAGATTTTCGCAATGATTATCTGTCCAATATTTTTTATCGCTTCAAAAACCGCGGGGAGAATAAATTTTTGAAAGATAGCCTGATCAATGAAAATTTTTCCGGTTACCTGAATAAGTACGATACGAAAATTTATACTTTCAATGCTGCTGAAATGCCGTTGTTCAATGAGGATTCGACTACTTATAATTCCCTAAATGCCATTATTCAAACGCAGGGTAAGCCAACGGACATTCCTGATCTTTATTATTATGACATTTCTTACGACAGGTTTAATTATATCAGCAAAAAGGAAATCACTGATACCGGTGGATTGAAACAAGGTTATATTTTTATTATTTCAAAACCAAAAAGGTATAAAAGTGACGCGTTATATCCGGAATTATTTTCGAAAGGAAATAATAATTCTATTGAAAGTTCACCTGTATATGCATTTGCAGTTTATAATAACAACCAGCTAAGCAGCAGTTACAACGATTATCCTTTCACGACCGATATTGATAACAACAATTTTACTTACAATGAATTCAGAACTGTTCAGAGAAATGGGTATGAAGAATTATGGTATAAAGCGAATGCCGATAAGGTCATCGTAATTGCGCGGCAGGACCGGTTTTTTATAGAATCAGTTACTTTATTTGCTTATCTATTTTGTTCATTTTTATTGATTGCAATTTTCTTTAACCTTGCGCATCACTTTCTGGAGGAAAAGAAAATTAAATCAAACCTAAGGTCTTTAGTTCAATTAAATATCCGCAGCCAGGTTCATGGAACAATTATCCTCGTAAGTATTTTTTCTTTCATTGTAATCGGTGTTACCACGATTCTTTTTTTTATAGACAGGTATCATAGCAACAACCGGGAAAAACTAAGCCGTACTATTCACGTTATGGAAAATGAATTGAGAGGAGCGATTGATACAATTCCCATGAATGATTACCGCGTTTTAAATTTTGAAAATCTATCGCATAATAAGTTGGAGGAAGTGATCAACCGCGTTTCGAATATTCATGCTGCCGATATTAACCTTTATGATTTAAATGGGAATCTGAGAGTCTCTTCTGTGCCTCTTCCGTACAATAAAGGAATTGTGAGCGAAAAGATGGATCCGGTTGCCTTTTATCATTTAAGTAAATTAAAAGATGTACAGTTTTTCCAGGAACAAAAAATCGGAAGTCTGAAATATTTGAGTAATTATTTGCCGGTTCGTGATGAGTCGGGAAGGGAATATGCATATTTAAATATTCCTTATTTCGAATCGCAAAATAAACTGCAGGATGAAATTTCAAATTTTCTTGTTACCATTATTAATTTGAATGCTTTTATCTTTTTAGTTGCCGGTATAATTGCATTATTTATTACCAACCGGATCACCAGGTCATTTTCTTTGATAAGCGATAAGATGAAAAAGATAAACCTGGAAACCGGTAATGAAGAAATTATTTGGCAAAGGAAAGATGAAATAGGAGAATTGGTTCAGGAATATAATAAGATGGTAAAAAAGCTGGATGTAAGTGCTCAAATGCTTGCCAGAAGTGAAAGGGAAGGAGCGTGGCGCGAAATGGCGAGGCAGGTAGCACATGAAATAAAGAACCCGCTCACACCCATGAAGCTGAATTTGCAATATTTGCAAATGGCGATAGATAAAAATTCTGCAGATGTAAAAAACATTTCCTTGTATGTGGCTAATATATTATTGGAACAAATAGAACACCTGTCACAGATTGCCGGTGATTTTGCGCAGTTTGCAAAGATCGGTAATACTAAAAAACAAATTTTTGATATCAATCAGATGCTTCAAAATTCGATTACGCTTTTTTCTACAAATGATGAAGTCAATGTTGAATATGATCTTTATCCTGATGAAATATTAATTGAAGCGGATAAAACACAAATAAACCGGTTGTTTACAAACCTTCTTCAAAACGCGGTACAATCTGTTCCCGATTACAGGCATATCATGATAGATATTAAAAGTGAGTTGGTTGATGATAAAGTTTTAATCTCGGTGAAGGATAATGGAAATGGAATTGAAGCAGAAAAGATCAATAAAATATTCACGCCAAACTTCACCACGAAAACGTCCGGAACCGGCCTTGGGCTTGCAATGTGCAAAGGGATTGTTGAAACGCTAAACGGTAAAATCTGGTTCGAAACAAAAGAAGGAGAATGGACTTGTTTCTTTGTAGAACTGCCGGTTTATGTCCCTGTCTCTTCCGAAGAAGCTTAGAAATTGTAAACTAACGGTGCCATCTATTCGAAAATAAATGTGTAACAATAAAGCGATAAATAAATATTGCAGATTCTTATTTTAAATTCCTAAGAATTGCAAAAGAGAAATAGGCTAATAACGGGGAACGACAAACGAAAATAAATTTTGCCGGCAATGAAATAAATAGTGATGATTCTTTTTCTATGATTTACGGCAGGTGGCTAGATAATTTTCAAACTTTTCCAAACTAAAACTGCTTAGATTATTTTTCGCAGTCAACATGCCTTTCTGTGCTACAAGCACGCCGTAGCGTGTGTTTTGGAATTCAGCAATTGAATGAGCATCAGGATCTATCGATAATAATACGTCTTTTGAAAGAACATATTCAATCCATTGCCACCTCATGTCCAGCCTTCGTGGATGAGCATTGATCTCAATCACCACGTTGTTCATAGCACAGGCATCAATAATTTTTTTATAGTTCACTGAATATCCTTTTCTGCTCAGCAGCAGCCTTCCAGTCATGTGTCCAAGAATTGTTGTGAATGGATTTTCAATCGCTTTCATTAAGCGCACCATCGCTTTCTCTTCATTCATTTTCAAATTTGAATGAACAGAAGCGATCACCAAATCGAAAGTAGAGAGAACAGAATCGCTGTAATCAAGGCTTCCATCACTAAGAATGTCGCTTTCAACACTTTTAAATATTTTGAAGGGGCGAAGCTTTTTATTCAGTTCATCTATTAATTGATGTTGCGCTTGTATTTGTTCTTCGTTCAAACCGTTGGCATAGTTTGCGGCTTTGCTGTGATCGCTTATCACTAAATATTCTTTTCCGCTTTTTATGCACGCTCTTGCCAGTTGTTCGATCGTATTGATGCCATCACTCCAGTTACTATGGCAATGAATAATTCCTTTTATATCGTCAGGCTGTATTACTTCCGGGATTTTATTTGTAGCAGCAATGGAAATAACAGATTTATTTTCTCTTAAAAAAGCCGGTATATATTGGATTGCAGCTTCTTTAAAAATATCTGTATCGTTGTTTGCTTTTTTAAAATTAATGCGAGGAAAATCGCTTGTAAATGCAGCAACAAAATCAGCAGAACCGCTGGTTTCAAAAACTTTTTTTGCGAAATGAATTTGATCTGTTGGATGCAATTTCACTTTTATTCCGTCATTGTATTTGTACAAGATGTATTCCTGTTGATTTTCTAAAAATTCAAATTCATCTAATGGTTCTAATTTTTTAATAATTATTTTTTCAGAAAAAGGAATCACGTATTCAAGCATGTCAACAGTTTCGGTGTGACGTGCGACATCTCCGGTTAATTTAATTTTTTCTGAGGAGAACATTTTTTGTAAAAGCTTTTCGAGATCTGTGGCGAGTTGTTCTACTTGTGCAAATAAAAAGCTTCCTTGTTGTCGCAAATAAAATTCGATCGATTCGATAACATTCTCCTTTGTCTTCTTTCCAAATCCTTTATAAAGAAGTAAACGGTTTTCGTTGCAGGCATACAAAAGTTCACCGATGTTTTCAATGCCCATTTCTTTCCAGATCAGCGAAATTTTTTTCGGCCCCAGCCCTTTAATTTTTAACATTTCAAAAATGCCTTCTGGCGTTTTTAAAATTAAATCTTCAAGCATTTTCATTTTTCCTGTTGATAAAATTTCAACAATCTTTTGTGCAATCGCTTCGCCTATTCCATTTATTTTAGAAATAGATTCTTCAGAAAGCGTTTGCAGCTCAACCGTTAGCTGGCTTATTTTATAAGCAACAACTGAATATGTTTTTGCTTTGAAACTGTTTTCATCATGTATATCCATCAATTTGGAAAGCAATGAAAACTGCCGTGCAATCTCTCTATTATTCATGTAGTAAATATAAAAAATCCTAGCGCTGGTAAGTTAAATCGGGGAGAGAATATTTTAGGAACACTTGCTGAAGTCCTTGTCGTTACTGCATTTCAATAAAGAATAAAAAAAGTCCCGAAATTTCGGGACTTAGAATTATCTGCAAGAAAAAATAAATTATTTTTTCTTAGGAGCAGCTTTTTTAGCGGCAGCTTTTTTAGGAGCGGCGGCTTTTTTAGGAGCAGCTTTTTTAGGAGCGGCTT
>JAICYZ010000061.1 GCA_025933935.1 Chitinophagaceae bacterium | reverse complement strand
TTCAAAAAAATTGTCGCCGGAAAACAATTTTATTTGTGCGGTTCCGAAGTTTTTAAAAAAACTAACAGGGGGTATCGGAGAAAATTTTTCTGCAGTTTTCTTTGCCAATTCTATTCCATCGCCGATGCAAACAATATCCGCATCTTTGTTTGGGCGGTTCAAAATTTTATCTCTTACAAAACCACCAATGATATAAGCAGGCATTTTCAATTCATCAGCCGCTTCGGCTATTTTATTGAAGATAGAAAATTCTTTTTCGGAATAGCGAATATTCATTTGGCAAAAATAAGAAATAGAAATTGTGGGTATTTGTTTGTTTGCCGGTTGAAAGTTTTTAGCCGGCAGTTGGAATATTTTCAAACAAAGTCTTATCGCCCATTGCAGCCAGTTTCATTTGTTTGGCAGTTTCATGGCCTACATATCTTTCTATTCTTTTTTCAATAAAATAAATAACCGGTGTAAGGACAATAGCCAGGGTAAATTTGTATAAATAATTCATAATGCCGACCGCTAAAATCAGTTGCCATGAAAATAAGCCGCTGAATGCGATAAATAAAACAATATAACTGTCTACTAATTGCGAAACCAAAGTGGAACCAGTAGCTCGTAGCCAAAGATGTTTATTGCCGGTCGCTTTTTTTATTTTTTGAAATACAAAAACATCTACGCCCTGGCTTACTAAAAATGCCACAAGACTGCCGATAATAATCCGCATGTTCTGCCCAAAAATGGCGTTGAAAGAAGTCTGAATATTTTCCACTCCCTGCTGATGGCTGCTCGCAAGCCACGCTTTTGCAGGTGGCAAGGCAATGGCAATAAAATACATTAGAAACGCATATGAAATGAGGACCACAGCCGTTACAGAAATTCTTCGCACAGCCCTTGGGCCATAGAATTCGTTGATGATATCTGTGATTACAAATTCAAAGGGCCAGAGTATAACGCCGCACGTAAGCGTAAAAGCTAATCCGCTTTGTCCGAAAAGTGTGAAATTCGCTGGTTTCATTCCAAACAATTGTTCAAAAGAAAATAATTTCATTCCAATTGCTTCTGCTACCAAAGCGTTGGCGACAAAAAAAGCAGTGAAGCCGACAAAAATTTTCGTAGGCTTATCGTTTAAGATTTTATGGATCATCAGGGCGAAATATTTTACAAAAAGAAAAAATAAAATTGAATCAATAAAATAATAAAATTAACGGGAGCGAGCCATTTAGGTAATGGAAGCACTTTTTTTGATAACAGTACAACCGCATAAACAATGCACATGAATAAGTTGATAACGATTGCGGAAAACCCTAAAATAATAACGAGGTCTTTAAAAAACGGAAGAGGTAAAACGTTGCCGGATGTAGCAACAGCCGGCTTTTTAGCTTCCAACCTGTTGATTAAAATAAAAATTAAAAAACAAACGTTGCAGATAAAGGTGAACCTCGAAAAAAATGAAATTAATTTCATTAAATAAATGTTTGAAAATACTGTCAACAAAATAATATTAATTTGTTGCAATAATTATTTTTTTTACGAATGGCTAATGTCTTAAGTATTGTCACTTACAAAATATTGCCACCGAAACTCGGTGGCCAGAAAGGAATTGCACTTTTCAATCAATATTTGTCAAAACAGGTGAACCTTTTTTGTTTTACCATTAAAGATAACGACCCTGCATTAGCTCCTTATCCTGTTTTTAATTTATTAGGCAATAAACCTTCACGGTATATCAATATTTTTTATTTTGGTTTAATAAAAAAAATCATCAGGCAAAATGGGATTTCGCCCATTATCGTTGAGCATCCTTATTATGGCTGGATGGGAATTTTATTAAAATATTTTTGTGGCGTAAAAGTGGTTATCCATTCGCACAATATAGAAGCAGAACGTTTTAAAACAGTTGGAAAATGGTGGTGGAAAATTTTATGGTATTATGAAAAATGGGTTCATCAAAAGGCCGATTTTACATTTTGCATCACTGCCCAGGACAGAAAATATTTTTTGGAAAAATATAAAGTGCCATTTGAAAAATCTGCTGTCATCACTTACGGGATTTCCTGGAATAGGCCGCCATCTATAGAAGAACGGACAGAGGCAAAAAACTTTTTGCTGAACGAATATTCATTAACACCGGGAACTCATTTATTTCTCTTTAACGGAACCCTTGATTATGGGCCAAATTTAGACGCAGTAAAAAACATTCTTGAAAAAATAAATCCACTATTTATTCAGAAAAACATGGCATATAAAATAATCATTTGTGGCAAAGGGCTTCCGGAAGAATTGAATGAATTGAAAAATTATGTCGGCCAAAACATTATTTACGCCGGCTTTGTGCCTGATATTTCTGTTTATTTTAAAGGCGCTGATGTATTTATAAATCCGGTAAATGATGGCGGAGGAATTAAAACAAAATTGGTGGAAGCATTAGGATATAATCTGAATGCGGTATCCACTTTTAACGGTTCTACCGGTGTTAATGAAAACATTTGCAATGGCAAATTATTTTTGTGTGAAAATGAGCATTGGCAGTCGTTTGCTGACAAAATGGAAGTGGCAACGAAAACAAGCGAATCCATTCCTGCACTTTTTTTCGAACATTTTTATTGGGAAAATATTGCAGCAAAAGCCGCCGCTATTATCTCCGGATTAAAATAGAAACACGCAGTATTTGTGCTTTTACTGGTTTTTATTTTTAACCAGTTTTTACTCCATCATTTGTTCGAGATGCGCTAGTCTTCCGTCTTTGGTCATTCCTTCTATTACCACGCGGAAAGCATCGGTTATATCGTTATTAAAAAATTTCAATGTTACTTTATTTTGTCCCGGAACAGTGATTACTGAAGGATTCCAATAAAGTGTTGTGCGCAAATCTTTCCTGTCATCAGCAGGATTGGAGGTTTCATAATCAGGCGAATAAAATTGCCGGATGGCTGTATATCCGCTTACCGTGTTATTGGACAAACCTTTGCCTGGCTCTTGTTTTTGATCGCCGCCTTTTCTCGTATATATGGCAATGGCGCCGCCACTTCCACCACCGATACCACCCATGAATGGAGGACGGAAAACCTTGATATAAGCGACATCAGAAACCGGAATTGATGAAACCATATCGGGCGTTGTTGACATTTCATCTACATAAACCTGGGGCGTACCACCGCGCCATGAGAGTGTAGGCGGGTTGCTGGTCGTATTGATTTGCAATCCCGCAACTTTTCCTTGCAAATATTGAAAAATGTCCATTGACGAAGCGGCAAAAGGATCATTTACCAGATCAAATTCATTGGCGTCTCCTCCTGAAAACATGCCCGAAGTATATTTTTTATCCATTTCGTCCAGTGTGCTTTTGGGGCGCGCCTTGATGTTAACTGTTGCCAAAACTTTTCCTTTTAAAAATTTCAGCTCCCGCTCCAGGGCGTCGCTCAATTGAAGATGATAATGATTGCCCGTTGTGTCGGCAAGATGATTATAATTATATCCGGTTGCTTTAGTATTATTTGAAAAAGGCGGCAGCCGGTTTTGCATAAATTGTACGCTTACGTCTTTTAGTTTTCCAACCTGGAAGTAAACCCGGGCAGTATCGAAAATGATTACGTCCTGGTCATCGAAACTACCGTCTGGTTGAACCGGAGCGGTAAATATTTGCATAGGGGCCTTTTTTTGATTTACCATCAGCACAATAGCTCCTGCCGAGCGCAATTGTGTCGGTGTAGCGCCCAAAACCTTTCCCGACAAAGAAAGGTAAGCTGTATCTCTTTTGTAATTAATAACCGGAAAACGTCCACTCGCAACTCGTTCCCAATCAAACCTGCGCCATCCGTGAGTCAGCATTACAAGGTCCAGCTGCTGCATGATAGAATCACTGTTGTTTAAGAAATAATGAGCCGGATCATTTATTTTTCCCTTTAATTCGCCGGTTAATAAAAGATGAGAAATAATATTATCACTTGTATCGTGGTCAATCGCTGCGTCGGTTACAGATACAGAAAGATTGGCCGAAAGGCTATCCGGAACCGTTATCTCAATTTCATTTCGTGCCCTTTTATTCAGTCCCCAATGTTTCACGGTCATCTGAGGTTCAAATTGAAATTCTTCATTGTTGACGTAGGTAATCCGTTCGGCAAGCGGGTTCCATTGATTGTCTAAAACAGTAATCGTGAGAATGCCGCTTGGCAATGATTCTGTTGGAATGATTCCTTCTGTTACGCCATCTTTCAGGTCCTTGGTAATATTAAAAACGGGTTGCTGATACATGGTGCCGATAATATGCACCGAATTTATTGAAGAAATTGATGCAGGTGCAGCACTCACTAAGAAAGTTCTTCGTGTTCCTGAAACTGTTATCTGCAAGGAAACGCCGGAGCTTTTTATTGCCGGTAATTGACTCACATGATTCACTCCTTTTTCATCCTGCCATGAAGCAGAAAAGGTTTCTCCGCTTTCAGGCCGGATAAAAAAATATCCCATGCCATCGTGAATGATTTTAAGATGATCAACAACAACGCCTTTACTGTTTTTTACATCGCCTTTTATTTTTACAGGCGATCCATATTGATCATTTGCTTTGAATGCAATTTTATTGGTTACCCCCGCGATCGCATCTCCGCCCTCAGGAAAAAAAGTTAATTCAGGTGTGATCGTGCTTTTAGATTTTGAAGAATTATTTGCAGTGGAAAGAACTCTTAAATCCTTATTGTATAAAAAAGCAGTATCAAAATTCAGCATCCATTTGGTGTATGCTTTTACGTGAATGTATTGTCCGTTATAGTTTTCAGGAATATTAAATTGGCCAAAAGATGTGCCATCCTGGATCGGTCCAACTGTATGTAAAAGTAAATTTCCTTTATCGTCGGTCCAGTCTATATAAATCGTTTTGCTTGAATCTGCCGGATAAATTGCCTGCATTAAATAGGCTTTGAACCAGATAGTATCGGCAGCGGCATAAGTAGATTTATCATAATGCAGATATATTCTTTCCGGTGCATAATTGTTTGCAAGTATTTCCAGATTTTTTTCGATATTTTGCGCATTCACAAATAACATGGAAAAGGAAAAAACAAAAACAGAGATCAGTTGTTTCATCTTAGAAAACATTTTATCATAAAAATAAAGTCGTGTAAATTAATCCAAGAATAGATTTGCACCAAAGGTGAATATAGTTTTAACAATAGCAAATAAGCAATTGCGTTTATCTGAAAAAAGAATTTTTAAATCCTATAATTTTGCAACAAAAAAAATCTATGGCTTTTACAAAAGTTACTGAGCAATCTTCCAAATATCGCCACCTTGAAAAAATGTCCGTTGGAGAAATTATCAAAAATATCAATAAAGAAGATTTTCTAGTATCAGCAGCCGTACAAAAAGCATTACCGCAGATAGAAAGTTTGATAAAAGCCGTTTCTGAAAAAATGACTGAGGGGGGAAGATTATTTTACATTGGCGCCGGGACTAGTGGACGTTTGGGAATACTCGATGCGAGTGAGTGTGTTCCTACTTATGGCGTTCCAAAAGGATTGGTAATCGGTATTATTGCCGGTGGTAAAAAAGCCATTGTTGATCCGGTGGAAAATGCAGAAGATGATACAAGCCAGGGATGGAAAGATTTACAATCTCATAAGATAACTGCCGCAGACGTAGTGATCGGCATTGCCTCCAGTGGTACCACCCCTTATGTGATCGGCGCACTAAAAAAATGCAAAGAACATCATATTACAACCGGAAGCATTGCCTGTAATCCTGAATCTCCCATTAGCCAGGTTGCTGATTATCCGGTAGAAGTAATTGTAGGACCTGAATTTATAACAGGAAGTACACGAATGAAAAGCGGAACTGCACAGAAGATGGTTTTAAATATGATCTCCACAACTGCTATGATACAAATGGGCAGGGTCGAAGATAACAAGATGGTAAATATGAAACTCACCAACCAAAAGATCGTAAAAAGAGGAACACGGATGCTGATGGAAAAAACCGGAATAAAAGATGAAGCTGCGGCCGAAGCTTTGTTATTAAAATATAATGGCGTAAAAAAAGCAATGGAGCATTTTAAATAAAATGCTCCATTGCCCGGCGCTAGTTCTGAAAAATGAAATCCTTTTTATTTGTTCGTTGGCTGTAAAAGATTGTTGACAAACAATCAAAACATTCCCTGTACTTATTACAAGTTCTTATTCAGAAAAATTCTGAATAAAATAATCTTACTTCTTTCCAGTAAACACATCCGCCTTAGAAACCACTTTTACCTTATCGCCGTCTTTTAAAGTTTTAGAAACCACGTCATACGGCCCTGTAACCACTTCATCGCCTTCTTTCAGACCATCAGTTATTTCTATATAATTAATATCCTGGATGTCTGTTTTTACTTTTTGCTTTTTTACTTTTCCATCCGGTTGTACCACAAAAACTACAATATCCAATCCGTTATCACCTGAGTTGTTAACGAAATCTGTTTGACTGCCTGCGCTACCGCTCATTTTATTTCGAGTCGAATCATTTTTTTCCCGGGTTGTTACCGCGTTGATTGGAATGGATAATACATTGGTGTGTGTCTTTGTTTGTATGTCGGCGCTGGCGCTCATCCCCGGCCTGAAAGGAAATCTCTTTTTGTGCGTTGTATCTATCAGGTCTTTGTATGAATCAGGATTCAGACGGATGAATACTTTATAATTCGTAACGTCCGTGCTGGTATTTGTTAAATCACTTGCTGTGGCCGCGCCGTTATTGCTACTGGCGATTTGCGTTACAACTCCTGTGAATTTTCTGTCATTATAAGCATCAACCTCAATAGTTGCGCTATCTCCGAGACGAACTTTCGGTACATCATTTTCTCCTACATCTACCCGCACTTCTATTTTACCCATGTCTGCAATACGCATCATTTCTGTACCGGCCATCATCGAACTGCCCACGACTCTTTCACCTTTTTTTACACTTAATAGAGAAACAATTCCATCCATTGGCGAACGCAAAGTAGCGAGGCTGATATCTTTATCGGCTTTCTGTAAGGCCGCCTGTGCGCTTTGTACAGATGCCTGACTTCCTTTTACTCCCGCTTTTGCTGCATTCAGATTTGCCAGCGCCGTTTTATAAGCTGCATCAGCTGTATTAAATTCATTCCTTGAAATTACTTTTTCATCATACAATTGCTTCTGCATATCGTATGTTTTTTTTGCCTGATCCAACTGTGCTTCCAGCGCACCAAGCGAAGCCTGCGCGTCAGCCATTTGCGCCTGCTGCTGATTTACGATTGCCGCGGCCTGGTCTCTTTGTGTGAGATAAATATCGCCATAAATTTTTGCAAGTACCTGCCCTTTCTTTACGCTGTCGCCCTCGGCTACGTCGAGTTCTACAATTTCACCGGATATGTCAGGGCTTAATTTTACTTCCACTTCAGGATATATTTTGCCACTGGCATTCACTGTTTCTACAATCGTTCTGCGCGCTACTTTTTCTGCCGTAACTTTTACTCCTTCATCTTTTCCGATCACACCGGTTTTCTTTAAGATAATAAGGAGTACAATCAAAATCACTAAGCTGATTATTATCCATTTGAGCGTTTTATTCATATTTTGCTGTTTCGTATTTTTTAAAATAATCTTTAAAATTTCAACCCTGTTCCTTTATAATATTCCAATACTTTCATTTTGAATACATAATCAAATTGGTTTAATGCATACTGAAGTTTGGCAGTAAATAAATTATTCTGATTGGTAACCAGTTCAAGAGTTCCGATCATTCCAATTGTATATCTTTTTAAGGTGTAATCATAAGTTTTCTGTGCTGCCTGCACAGCTTTTTCGGACGACGTCAGTTTTTGTAAAGCAACAAATGCAGCGTTATAGGCCTGGTAGATATTTTGCTTTAGTGTTTTGTTATCCAGGTCTTGCTGGTACTCGAGGTTTTTAATATTGATCTGCGTTCTTTTATAATTTCCTTTTGCCTGCCAGCCATTAAAAATAGGAACAGAAATACTCAAGCCAATCGATTGTCCAAAGTTATTATTGAATTGAGTTCCAAAAGGATCTGAGGTGATATATCCACTTCGCACGCCATTTTTATATACTGGTTTCTGCACATCTACGACATTACCTGAATTATCGGTGATAACCAATCCGCTTGGCGCATATCCTGTAAAAACCTGTGTAAATTGCGGAGTACGAAAATATCCATAACTGGAACCAAGCGAACCAAAAGCAGAGATGCTGGGATAAAGCATTCCTTTTGCCGCAAGACTATTTTTTTCTGCAGCTTTCAGATTATACTCATTCATTCTTTGCTGCGGCTGGTTTGCTAAGGCTGAAGCATATACATCGGCAGGTTGCAGTTCTCCAATTGGCATAACAGGAATCTGATCCATTGCCGGTTCATCAATATCAAAAGAATCGGCGGCGTCAATATTCAGGTACGCTTTCAAAACATATTTTGCCTGCGTTACATTTCCTTCCGCTGTAATTAAGTTTGCTGTATCATTGGCCAGTTGGGATTCCAGTTCCGTTGCATTGAATTCAGCCAGCGCTCCGGCATTTACCTGCTTGTTTACCAGGTCCAACTGAGCACGGGATTGTTGTACCTGGATCGCCGCAATTTGTTCCTGTTCTCGGGCCAGCAATATCTGCAGATAAGAATTTGCAACGGTTAAAGCAAGATCGTTTTTCAACTTATCCGTTGCCGCATTTGCCGCCATTACCGACCATTGATTGGCAAGAATGGAATTCTTTTTAGAAAACCAGTTGAAAATCTGTACGCTTGTCTGCAAGTCTAAGTTCACTGAAAAATAGTTTTGATTTTCCAGGATACCTGTTGAAGGATTTTTGGATTTACCATAGCTGAGCCCGTCACTATTTGTAAGATTCAAATTCGGTATTTCTGAAAGCTTGCTTTGCTTATAGGTGATTGAAGCCAGATCAGCTTGAAGTGCAGATTGTTTTACGGAAATATTGTTTTCCATGGCATATTGCACGCATTCCATTAATGTCCATTTTTTTTGAGAAAATCCAATTGCTGAGCAGAAAATAAAAATGACCAGAAGCTTGATTTTTATACACATAAAACAAAAATAATGATTTGAATGTTTTGAATGCCAACAGATGGATAAGTGGTAAATAAAAATAATGCCGAAGATAGCAAGCTTTAAAATAACCTGCGTTTAAACAAGATTTATTTTTTGAAAGCCGGTAATTCTTTAATATACGGTAGATGAACGTTGGTATTCATCGTTTGAATGATACAGGTGGAACAAGTAGCTATTTTCCCCCTTGAACTTATGGCAAGTAAATAAGAATCGTCGATATTTATTCCTTTGTTGTAAACTACCGCTGCGAATTCTTTTATCACGGGTTTTCGCCTTTTGCAATTTTTATTGTTTTCAAAGCAGCATTCTACTTATTTTTTTAAACAAAAAATACATGAGGGTACATGATAATAAAGAAAAAATCAATTTAATAAATCAAGCGCCCATTCCCTTAAATCCCCTTTCCAGATCTTCAATAATATATTGCGGATCTTCAAGGCCAACGTACATTCTCAGTTTTCTTTGATCTTTAATTTTTGCATCAAAATCTTCTTCTTTTACTGAAGCACAATTTGGCATAATTAAAGATTCATAGCCGCCCCAGCTTACGGCCATGATGATGTGTTGCAGACTTTCACAAAATAGCTCTATCTTTTTAACGGAATCTGTCTTAATATAAAATGAAAACAATCCACAAGCGCCGTCCATTTGTTTTTTCGCAAGATCATATTGAGGAAAATCTTTGTCAAAAGGAAAGGTGAGATCCTCAACTTCTTCATGGCTTTTTAAATAATTTACCACAATTCCTGTAGTCGCAGAGATACGAGCAAGCCTTATCTGAAGTGTCCGTAATCCCCGGATCAACAACCACGAATTGAAAGGAGTAGTGCCGATTCCCATATTCATATATTCGCTGCTGAATATTTTTTTCACCATCGCTTTTGTACCACTTAATACGCCCGCTACCACATCGCTGTGTCCATTAATATATTTTGTGGCGCTTTGCAATGTAAGATCAATTCCCAGTTCTATTGGCCTTTGATACAATGGGGTGCAATAACTGTTATCACAAATGGTAATAATCTTTTTGGATCGTGCTAATTTTGCTACAGCGGCCAGATCCTGTAAATAAAAAGACCAGCTATTTGGCGATTCCAAATAAATGAGCGTTGTATTTGGCTGAATGGCTTTTTCAAAATTTTCAACATTTCTGCCATCTACATAGGTAACAGATACATTAAACCTTGGCAAAACATTGTTGAACATTTTTTGTGCCCAGGTGTATGGTTTTTCTACAGAAATAATATGATCACCGCTTTTTATATTCGCAAATACAGACGTAAAAATTGCTGCCGCACCACTGTTAAAAACCAGGCAATCCTCAGCGCAATCAAGGGCCGCAAGCTTTTGAGATAAAATCTGAACGGTGGGATTTATTCCGCGACTGTAGAGATATCGGGAAGATTCGTTTTCAAGCGCATCCCGGAAATCATCGACTTTTTTAAAAGCAAAATTGCTTGTCTGCATGATGGGTGGTGCAATGGCATTAAAATAATCTTCACGGTCTTCGCCTAATTCGTTCAGGATATTCGAAACTGTTTTTGGATCTATCATTTTTTTATTTTTTTCAATGTCAATGGTTCAATAAGGAACATAAATGTTGCCAAAAGTAGCAGGATTAGAAAAGAATTTGGGTGAAGAGTAATTGGCACAACAGGTATTCAACGAGAGCAGAAAATTTTTGGGATTACTTTTGTGTCTTAATCACCATTGTTTCGAATGAAAGTTGTTTTCATCTTTTTTTTATTCCTGGTAAGTACGGCATCCGCACAAACGACCGACGATGCAGATTCTGTTAGAACGTTGGAAAATGTAATCGTCAAAGCGTATGAACAAAACCGGAAGTTGATTGACGTTGCCGCTCCAATAAGCGTTACCGGGCAGGCACAATTAAACCGGTTCAGCAATATGAGTATATTGCCGGCTTTAAATATTATTCCGGGAGTAAGTATGGAAGAGCGTTCTCCCGGCAGTTACCGGCTTAATATTCGAGGCAGTTCTTTACGTTCGCCCTTTGGTGTACGTGATGTTAAGATATATCTGAATGATATACCACTTACAGACCCAAGCGGTAATACTTATTTAAATCAACTCAGTTTTTATAATTTTAACTCCATTGAAATAATTAAAGGGCCAACGAGTAGCTTATATGGCGCGGGCATTGGCGGCACGATGTTGATTCATACTTTACCTGCTAACTGGAAACAGGGAATTTCATTGGATTACACCACTGGCAGCTTCAATACCAATAATATAAATGTCAATGTAAAAGCCGGCGATGCTGATGACAAAAATAGTTTCAATTATTCTCATCAAACGAGCAACGGATACCGCCAGCAAGCGAAAATGCGAAAAGATATTGCTACATGGGAAAATGCGTTGAGAATAAACGATAAACAAACGTTGCATACTTACATGTCTTACGGCGATCTTTATTATCAAACACCCGGCGGTTTAACGCTCGCACAATACAATGCTGATCCAAAACAGGCAAGGCCCGGTTCTGGTTCTCAGCCGGGAGCTGTGCAAAACAAAGCCGCGATTTATCAAAAGACCTTTCTGATCGGCTTTAGTAATGAATATGAATTTAATGATCACTGGCACAATACCACTTCTTTATATGGATCCTACACCGATTTTATCAATCCGGGTATAAGAGTGTATGAATTAAGGAAAGAACCGCATTTTGGCGGCAGAAGTGTTTTTGAATATAAAAAGCAAATGGGTAAAACGATTGTGCAGCTTGATTTTGGAACTGAAGCGCAGAAGGGTTTTTTTAATACCAGGGATTATGGCAATAAATCCGGAGTTGCTGATTCATTGCAATCAGACGACAATTTAAACAACTGGCAATATATGTTTTTTGCACAGGCAGATTTAAAATTTCCTCATGGCTGGACGGTGACGGCCGGAGTAAGTCTTAATAAATCATCCATTGAATTGGTTCACCTTTCGTCCGGTCCATCCTCCACACAGAAAAGAGTTTTTAAAAATCAGCTGCCACCGCACATCGCCGTCCTTAAACAGATTGACAAAAATGTATCCGTTTATGGAAGTATTTCCCGCGGATTTTCTCCGCCTACCGTTTCAGAAGTACTTCGTTCTGATGGATTATTCGGAACTAATCTGCAACCGGAAGAAGGTATTGATTATGAAGCAGGCATTAAAGGCACGTTACTGCAAAACAAAATCTTTTTTGATATCAGTACTTTTTTCTTCGATCTGAAAAATACAATCGTACAACGCATAGATACGAATGGTGTTTATTACTATGTAAATGCTGGTTCGGCTAAACAAAAAGGCATTGAAACATATGCGTCGTACCGGTTTATTGATGCACCGCATCATTTCATTAATTCAGCAAAAGTATGGACCAGTTATGCCTTCCATGATTTCCACTATGGAAGTTTTAAACAGGTGAGCGACGATTTTTCAAAGAATAAATTACCTGGGGCAGCGCCAAATGTAGTTGTGGCCGGACTTGATATTACATCAAAGGACGGATGCTACTTGAATGTGACTTACAATTATTCAGACAAAATCGCATTAAACGATGCCAATTCTGCTTATGCTTCTTCCTATAATCTTTTAGGAGCGCGGCTGGGATATAAAAAACAGTTTAAGAAAAAGATAACTGCTGAAATTTTTATCGGAGCTGATAATCTTTTTGATACAAAGTACAGCCTCGGGAATGATATTAATGCTGCAGCTGGCCGTTACTATAATGTAGCGCCCGGAAGAAATTATTATGCGGGAGTCGTTTTCAAGTTTTATAAAAAAGAATATTAAAGACGACAGCAAAAGAAGAAATAACACGATTATTAGTTTATTTTAAAAAAATAAAAGGCAAACAAGACGAAATTCCTTTCATATAAACTTCACGTGGAAGAGTTTTTCACTTTCTAAAAAATACCATCTGCCTTTTTCGTTTTAAATTTGTACGATGGAGGAAAAGAAACAGCGCAAAAAATTAATGGATCTCAGTGTTCTGAAAAACGTATTTGCGTATGCCTTACCTTACAAAAACAAAATATATCTTTCTATATTTCTTTCTGTAATCCTTGCCGTTCTCTCGCCGCTTCGCCCGTATTTGATTCAGTACACAGTAAATGTTTTTATTAAAGATAAAAACATGCATTGGCTAATTCTGATTACCATCATCCAGATAGGAATGTTGTTGTTGGAAACTGCGTTACGCTTTTACTTTGGATTTATCACATCCTGGTTGGGACAAACGGTAGTAAAGGATTTGCGGGTAACGGTTTATAAGAAAGTATTGAGCTTGAACCTCCGGCAATTTGATAAGACGCCGATTGGAACATTAACGACAAGGACAATAAACGATATAGAATCCATCAATGATATTTTTGCAAATGGATTGATACCGATCATCTCTGATCTATTGTCCATTATTTCTATTTTGTTGTTTATGTTTTTCCAGGATTGGCGGCTGTCGTTGATAAGTCTTGCGCCTTTTCCGATTCTCATCATTGCTACTTATTTTTTTAAAGAAAGCGTAAACAAATCCTTTATAAAAGTAAGAAATGCGGTAGCTGCATTGAACGCATTTGTACAGGAACATATTACAGGAATGAGTGTGGTACAGGCTTTTGCAGTAGAAGAAAAGGAATTTAATAAGTTCAATGAAATCAATAAGCAACACCGCAATGCAAACATCAAAGCGATTTTTGCATACTCTGTTTTTTTCCCGGTAGTTGAAATAGTACTTGCTTTTTCAATTGGTTTGTTGGTTTGGTGGGGTGGAAATTATTCTGCGAATGCGGGTGTAATCATTGCCTTTATTATGTACCTGAATTTGTTGTTTAGGCCGCTGAGGCAAATCGCTGACAAATTCAATGTATTGCAAATGGGAATGGTGGCAAGCGAAAGGGTTTTTAAGGTTTTGGAAAACGAAGATGTTACGCCAAATACGCACAACGGCATTCATTCCGGAATCATAAAAGGAGAAGTAGAATTTAAACACGTTTGGTTTGCTTACAACAAAGAGGATTATGTGTTGAAAAATATCAATTTTAGAATAAATCCTGGTGAAACCCTTGCAATTGTGGGACACACGGGAAGTGGCAAAACTTCAATCATCAGTTTATTAAATCGTCTTTATCCGATCAGTCAAGGAGAAATAAAAATAGACCATCGAGATATTAAAGATTATGATGTTGATTTCCTCAGAAGCAGGATAGCCGTGGTTTTGCAGGATGTTTTTTTATTCAGCGGTTCTGTTTTGGACAATATTACTTTGAGAAATCCTGCGATCAAAAGAGAACAGGCAATCGAAGCGGCGAAGATGATTGGCGTTCATAATTTCCTGATGAAATTGCCTGGTGGTTATGATTATAATGTGATGGAAAGAGGCGCAACACTTTCTCTTGGCCAGCGCCAGTTGTTATCATTTATTCGTGCACTTTTATACAATCCATCGATTTTGATTTTGGATGAAGCAACTTCTTCGATTGACAGTGAAAGTGAAATGCTGATACAACATGCGATAGACAAACTAATCAGTGGCAGAACCTCGATTGTCATCGCCCATCGTTTGTCTACCATTCGCAAAGCAAATAAAATAATGGTTTTGGATAAAGGGGAAATCAAAGAAATGGGAACACACCAGGAATTAATAAATCTTCAGGGGCATTATTATGACCTGCACAAAATGCAATTCGAAATGCAGGAAAGCGAGGTAAGTTCGGAAGGCGATGCCGGTTAATTTTGGACTGAAAGCTGGATTTCAACAAACAAATAAATACAAGCAATTCTTATTTTCAAGAAATATTCAATCCGCTAAAGCTGATTACAAACGTTTTCATAAACCAGTTTCTTATCAGCAAGAAGAGACCGATAAGAATCAAACTATACAGCAAATTCTTAAGGAACAAGCTTAACCGAACGATTCCAATCTTAATCTACCTGCTATAATTCGGCGCTTCTTTCGTAATCTCCACGTCATGTGCATGGCTTTCGCGCATTCCTGCATTGGTTATTTTTATAAAGGTTGCTTCTTGTAAAGCGCGAATATTCTTTGCTCCACAATAGCCCATTCCCGCACGCAAACCGCCAGTGAACTGGTGAACCACTTCATACAAAAATCCTTTATAGGCTATACGTCCTTCAATTCCTTCCGGAACATATTTTTTGCTTTGTTCTTCACCGTCCTGGAAATAGCGATCGCTGCTTCCCTGCGCCATTGCGCCAAGCGAACCCATTCCGCGATATTGTTTAAACTTTCTTCCTTCATAAATAATGGTTTCGCCGGGACTTTCTTCCGTTCCGGCAAAAACACCTCCCATCATTACACAATCGGCGCCTGCTGCTAATGCTTTTACCATATCTCCTGTATAACGGATTCCGCCGTCTGCAATGATGCTGATGTTTTTATTTTTAATGGCAGCCGAAACTTCTAACAACGCAGTAATTTGTGGAACGCCGGCGCCAGCTACGATCCTCGTTGTACAAATAGAACCGGGTCCAATACCCACTTTTATAGCATCCGCTCCTGCATCCGCTAATGCTTTTGCGCCGCTTCCGGTTGCGATATTTCCTGCAATGACCTGCAGATTCTTAAAATCTTTTTTTATTTTTTTTAAAGCATCTATTACACCTTTTGTATGCCCATGAGCACTATCGAGCGCAATCACATCTACCCCAACCTGTTGCAATGCAGAAACCCTGTCACCGATATCTTTTGTAATACCAACTCCGGCACCTACGAGCAACCTTCCAAATTCATCTTTCGCAGAAAAAGGATGATTATGAACCTGTAAAATATCACGATAAGTGATCAGCCCTTTTAAAACTCCTTTTTTATTTACAACCGGTAATTTTTCAATCTTATATTTTCTTAAAATCGATTGTGCCTTTTTTAAATCGGTGCCTTCAGGAGCGGTGATCAGATTATCACGAGTCATTAATTCACTCACGGGACGCTTCATGTTATCTTCAAATCTTAAATCGCGGTTTGTTAAAATGCCGGCTAGTTTCCCTTCTGCATCAACGATCGGAATTCCGCCAATGCGATTTTCATGCATCAGCTTCAAAGCGTCGCCAATAGTGGCATCCAGCTTCAAAGTAATTGGATCTAAAATGAGCCCACTTTCGCTTCTTTTTACTTTTCTTACCTGCGCCGCCTGTTCTTCGATACTCATGTTTTTGTGCAAAAATCCAAGGCCGCCTTCTCTTGCCAAAGCGATCGCAAGATTTG
>JAICYZ010000046.1 GCA_025933935.1 Chitinophagaceae bacterium | reverse complement strand
TCGTTGTCCGGTTTGAAATCTGCTGCATAACGAAGGTGATGAGGATTACGCGGTTCGTAAGGCATGATGCGGATATCTTTTCCGCCAATACAATAACAACGGTAATATTCATCAAAAACAATTTCCTCCTGGAGCATCATCACCAACTCACCGGTTTCGCCATGTTTGGTAAAAAAATCATCAATGCCGGTTACTTTGTAAACACTTTTCCAGCCGCCGCCGGCGTGGGGTTTCATGTAGGCCGGAAATCCGATATAATCAAAAATGCTGTCCCAGTCTAACGGATAGGTAAGATTTGAAAAAGATTGATCCGAAGTCTCCGCAGGACGGCTGCTTGACGGAATCAATACGGTTTTGGGAACCGGCACATCAAGTTTTGTCATCAGGCAATTATTGAAAAACTTTTCATCAGCGCTCCACCAAAATGGATTGTTGATCACCGCTGTTCCATTTAAGGCGGCATTTTTCAGGTAGGCGCGATAGAACGGCACATCCTGCGAAATGCGATCTATAATTACGTCGTAGCCGCTTGGTTCGCCCTGCATTAGTTTGTCAATAATTACCGGTTCGGCGATGATTCCTTCTGCATTTTTATGATTGACTCTTTCTATAAATGCCTCCGGAAAACTTCTTTCTTTGCCAAACAAGATCCCAATTTTTTTCATAATGTTTTTTTGATTTAGAGAATGATTTGCGGAGTTTGAAAATATTTGCGGTTACTAATGTAGCAAAATTATTTTTGGGATAAAAAAACCTTACTGATTTCCGCGAATCCGTAAGGTTTGAACAAAAACTTTGTAGAATGTCTTATCGTTCTACAAGTTTAAAAAAGCGGCTCTCTTTTCCACCAGCCGTTTCATCCTGGTAGAGGAAAGCAAGTTTCCGGTCCTGAAAAATTTTGTACCATTCATCCCATGAGATGTCTTCAAGTGTATCTTCTCCGGAGTATCCCGGAAAATTGATCCGGATAATTCCATCGTCCTTTCCTCCCACTCCTTTTACTTTTGTAGGTTTTCCGTCGCGTTCTTCCGCCCACTTTTTAATCACGTTCAGATCGGTTGTAGTTTTTGAAGTTGACATAAGTTTTTATTTAAAAGTTTATCAAACTTTGTGCTAAAAAGTCGTCAGATGAAAAAGAGTATCGATTCACACTTTTTATCTGGCACAATATTTAAGTTGTTTTAAGAAAAAACATCATGAAAAGTGGGAAAGTATTAATAGCCGCTGCCTGCGGAACGGCAGCGATGACGGCGTTCAGTTATTTAATATCACGCAAAAAAAATAAGGATTTCAGAGAGCCACGATTATTGGGCAAAATGGTTTATAGAGCCGTGCCTGAAATAAAAAAACCACAGGCAAAAGTGGTCGGATGGATTTTGCACTGTACTACAGGTCTCACATTTTCGATCATTTATCACTATCTTTTAAAAGACACAAAACTTAAATCGAATGTACCGGATGGGATTGTGCTCGGATTGGTAAATGGTGTTGTTGCTGTTGGCATCTGGAAAGCAACTTTCAGCCTTCACCCAGATCCGCCTCAAATACATTTCAATGATTTTTATAACCACCTGATACTCGCTCACGTTGTATTTGCTACTACTACTTTGCTGATTCTGGATGACGATAAGCAATAATTGAAAGTTGAAAGTTCAAAGTTGATAATGTCACCGACCCTTAACCTCCAAACTTCAACCCCTAAATAGTCGTTTTCATTCATAAATTTCTATTTTTGAAGATCTATGCAAATCGAAAACTTAACTGGTTCCTCTATCGAAGCTCTTACGATTGATTCAACGTTTTTGGAAAGAAAAGTTACTGTAGACGTTTATTTTCCTGTAACTAAAATTGACTTGAATGAATGTGAACTTTTACTGATTAATGATGGACAGGATCTCATCTCAATGGATTTTAAAAATATTTTAAAGGAAGTTTCAGATAAAATAACGCCATTAATCTGCGTCGGCATTCACTGCGGCCCGGATAGGAAAAACGAATATGGAACGTCAAATGTCTTAAATGAAAGAGGGGAAGGCGCAAAGGCATCGTTATACATCCGTTTTGTTTTAGACGAATTACTCCCTTTTATCCAAAAAGAATTTGAAATTTCATCATTCAAACAAAAGTCATTTTGCGGGTTTTCACTCGGCGGATTGAGCGCATTGGATATCGTTTGGAATTATCCATATGAATTTTCAAAAGTGGGCGTATTTAGCGGATCTCTGTGGTGGCGTACGCTTTCACAGGATGATCCGAAGTTTTCTGAAGAAAAGCACCGCATCATTCACAATGAAATTAAAAATGGGAGTTATTATCCCTGGTTAAAATTCTTTTTCGAAACCGGCACTTCGGATGAAACTGCGGATAGAAATAACAACGGAATTATTGATTCCATTGACGATACATTGGCTTTGATCAGTGAATTGGAGAAAAAAGGTTATCATCCGGAAACCGATATTTTTTATTTGCAATTAAAGGATGGAAAACACGACATAGCTACATGGTCACACGCATTTCCAACCTTTTTATTATGGGGTTGGAAAAAGGGTCAAGGGTGAAAGATGCAAATTAGTTCGCTAACTCATTTTCATATCAGCGCTGTATTGATGTTGCTGTAAAAGTTGTTTCAAAAGATTGTCTGATGTTTTTTCATTTCCTATGAGATCACTCAATTGTATTTTATCGAGTAACTGATCAATAGAAAACTGGATCATCTGCCAAAGTGAGCGAACGGAGCAGTCAACAGAATTGGTACACAGCCTGCTTGCACCGGTAAAATCACTGCAAAAGTGTTTGGAATATAAAGAACCACCCAGGGTTTTAAGAACCTGGTTAATATTAATTTCTGTTGCGGTTTTTGCTAAAATATATCCGCCGATATTTCCCGGCGTACTATTGATAAATCCTGCCTGGCGTAAAATGCGCGTTAGTTTTGCAACATAAGCAGGAGACAATCCTTCAGCGACGCTCAACGCCTGGATGCTCATACTATCTTCGTCATGGCATCGTGCAATGCGAAGCAATATTCGTAAACCATATTCTTCCTGTGACGTGATTTTCATGATGAATTAATTTTTGATTAACATGAATCTTCTTAAACACAAATTACACGAATAGTAACTTTTAACGGCTTTGAACCTTCAACTGCGAACCCGAAATTACATAAACCCTAATTCGAGCATGGCGACTTCGCTCATCATACTCCTGTCCCACGGCGGATCCCATACTACAGAAACATGGACGTCATTTACCCCATCTATCGCTCTTACCTTGTCTTCTACTTCCACCGGTAATTCCTGTGCAGAAGGACAGCTTGGCGCAGTAAGGGTCATTACGATCTGAACATTATTGATTGGCAAAATTTCAACCTCATAGATCAATCCCAATTCATAAATATCAACAGGAATTTCAGGATCGTAAATTTCATGCAATGCTGCAATCACTGTCTCTTTTAATTCTTCTGTTTCCATATTTTTTTATTTATGCCGCGTCCGCTGATTTATAAGCCAACGCGTAATGTTTAATTTGCTTTACCATTGAAAGTAGTCCATTAGAGCGGGTTTGCGCTAAATGAGTCATCATCCCGATGTCTCTGATAAAATCCAGTTTCGCATTTAAAATTTCATCCGGCTTGTGTCCCGATAAAACTTTGATCAACATGCTGATCAGACCTTTCACAATAATGGCATCGCTGTCCGCTTTATAAAAAACTTTTCCATTTTTATAATGAGAAGTGAGCCAAACAGTGGACTGACAACCTTTTATAATGTTTTCTTCCACCTTGTATTTTTCCTCTAATGGTTCCAACCTTTTACCAAGATCAATGATGTATTCATATTTTTCTTCCCAGCTATCAAACAAAGAAAATTCATCTGTGATCTCTTCCTCTCTTTCTTTTATCGTCTTGTATTCGCTCATTTTTTACGAAAGCATTTTTATGGATTTTTGAATCCCTGAAATCAACCTGTCCACTTCTTCTTTTGTATTATACATAGCAAAAGAGGCACGTACAGTTCCGGGAATTTGAAAACGGTTCATTAAGGGCTGAGTGCAGTGGTGACCGGTTCTTACGGCGATTCCCTGGTTGTCTAATAATACACCAACATCCTGCGGATGAATGTTTTTGATGATAAAAGAAATAACGCTTACTTTATTTTTTGCATTGCCAATGATACGCAAACCAGGAATAGATTGCATTTGCTCTGTTGCATATTTCAACAAATTATTTTCATGGTTCCTTATTAGCTGCTTTCCAGTTTCTGTTATAAAATCCAAAGCCACTTTCAAAGCAATCGTATCAGCGATATTCGGAGTACCGGCTTCATATTTATAAGGCAAATTAGCATAAGTCGTTTTTTCAAAAGACACTTCTTTGATCATTTCTCCTCCACCCATAAATACCGGCATTTCTTCCAGGATTTTTTTCTTCCCATAAAGAACTCCTGCCCCGGTAGGTCCATAAACTTTGTGCCCTGAAAAAGCAAAAAAATCACAATCCATATCCTGTACATCGATATCAAGATGAACAGTAGATTGCGCGCCATCTACCAAAACGTAAGCGCCATTTTGATGCGCCAGATCAATAACTTCCTTCACCGGGTTGATCGTTCCCAATGCATTCGAGACATGCACAATGGAAACCAGTTTTGTTTTTAGAGAAAGTAACTTTTTATATTCATCCATCAGCAATTCACCTTCATCACTAATCGGAATCACTTTTAAAACTGCTTTTTTCTCTTCGCAAAGGATCTGCCACGGAACAATGTTTGAATGATGTTCCATCGTAGAAATAATGATTTCATCCCCGGCATTTATATTTTTTCTTCCCCACGTGTAAGCAACCAGGTTGATTCCTTCTGTAGTTCCTCTTGTAAAAATGATTTCTTCTGGTGATGCTGCATGAATAAAATCTTTTACTGCATTCCTGGTCGCTTCATAAGCCGCAGTCGCTTCTTCTGCAAGTGTATGAATTCCACGATGAATATTGGCGTTATAATTTGAATAATAATAGTCGAGTGCGTCAATGACTACCTGCGGTTTTTGTGAAGTGGCGGCATTATCCAGGTAAACCAAAAGTTTATTATTCACTTCCCTTTCCAGAACCGGAAAAGATTCCCTGATGGTGTTTACATCAAAGGTGGGTGATATCGTGGTGGTTTTTTCCAAGAAATAAAGAATTAAGAGTTTAAGAATTAAGAATGCCTTCCGGGTTCCGCTTTTGTCCGTTTTCAGCTGTTGTCCCCTTTCAGCCTCTCTTCGATCAACTGCTCTGCATATTCCTTTAGCGATTCTATTTTAATCTGTTCAATAATACTTTCCGCAAATGCTTTCAATAACATTGCCTGTGCATGTTCTTTTGAAATGCCACGCGCTCTTAAATAAAACAGCGCTTCTTCATCCAGCCTCCCGACAGTGCAACCATGAGAACACTTTACATCATCAGCAAAAATTTCCAACTGAGGTTTTGTATTGACAGTCGCATTTTCGCTCAGTAAAATATTATTGTTTGTCTGGTACGCATTTGTTTTTTGCGCATCAGGCCTTACAAAAATCTTTCCGCTAAAAACACCGGTTGACCTTTCGTCCATCACGCCTTTATACAATTCATTGCTAAAACAATTGGGCATCCTGTTGTCAACCAAAGTATGATTATCGACATGACTGTTGCCCTTTAATAAATACAAGCCATACATGTGCGCCTCATTGCCCGCAGCTTCCATAATGATGTTGGTATTATTGCGAATCATTCCTCCATCAAGGCTTACAACGACTGTATGCGCATAACATTTCCCAATCTGGCGAATGTGTGTGGTGCCTACATGGCTGCCGTTGGGTCCGTCGTTTTGAATTTTATAATATTCCAGGATCGCATTAGCTTTTACCGCTACTTCCACTACTTCGTTGGTAAAACTATCCATCGAACCGATCGTTTTGTATGTTTCTACCAATTGTAATTTGGAACTGCTGTCAGCAAATACCAGGCTTCGTGGCTGTGATAAAATATGATTTTCAACTGCATCAGAAATGTGATACAGGTAAACCGGATTTTCAATTATTTGTCCTTTTACTGCATAAATAAAAACGCCGCCATAAATGAAAGAAGTGTTAAGAGCATGGATGGCATCATTAATAAAAAGGCTACTTTTTCCAAGGTGTTCCTTCACTAAATCTTTATAAATTCCATTCGCCGCTTCCTCCAAAGGCAAAATAACCAGCTGGGCTTTTGATGAACGGATGGTAGAAAGTTCAGGTACATATTTCCCATTTGCAAAAACCAGTTCATTTGCATTTTCAAAACCGGGCAAACGAATTTCATCAACCTGTGATGCTGAGATTGCCGGTTTTAATTCATCTTCTGTCAAATGATATTGTTTCTTAAACAAATCGCTGACACTTGTGTATTTCCACTCTTCATTTTTAAAAGTAGGGAGGCCTTTTTTATTAAAAGTATTAAAACCTTCCCGTCTTACGTTGCTCAGCAAATTATCAGTATCAATCGTCTGAAGCTGATTAAATTTCTGTCCTAAATATTCTAAATTTATTTTTTCCATTTGCTATTTTTTTGATGAAGTTTGCTCAACTTCCTAAACCTTCTAACAATTCTAAACCACTCTAAAACTTCTAAACCCCTCCCGATCTACCCTAAACCGCTTCTGACAAACTAAACTCATCTTTAATAAAATCATATCCTTTTTCTTCCAGTTCCAATGCCAATTCTTTTGTTCCTGACTTTACAATTTTCCCGTTCAAAAGCACGTGCACAAAATCGGGTTGGAGATAATCGAGCAATCTTTGATAATGCGTGATTACTATAATAGCGCGGTTTTCATCACGCAATTTATTTACACCATTGGCTACAATTCTCAATGCATCAATATCAAGTCCTGAATCCGTTTCATCCAAAATGGTCAGCTTTGGCTCCAGCATCGCCATCTGGAAGATCTCATTCTTCTTTTTTTCGCCACCGGAAAAACCTTCGTTGATAGAACGGGTTAATAACGATTTGTCAATTTCTACCAGATTCATCTTTTCTTTCATCAGCTTCATAAAAGAAACGGCATCCAGCGGCGGTTGTCCGTGATATTTTCTTTTTTCGTTTACTGCAGTTTTAATGAAATTGGTTGTGCTCACGCCCGGGATTTCTACCGGATATTGAAAAGCTAAAAATAAACCTTCGCGAGCCCTATCTTCCGGAGATAACTCCAAAATATCTTTTCCCAAAAAATCAACAGAACCTCCGGTTACTTCATATTCTTCTCTTCCTGCAAGAACGGATGCCAGCGTGCTTTTCCCCGAACCATTCGGCCCCATGATCGCATGAACTTCGCCTGCATTTACATCCAGGTTTATTCCTTTTAAAATTTCTTTTCCTTCAACTGATGCCCGTAAGTCTTTAATTGATAACATTTTCTTTCTGATATAAAATTTAATAATTATTTTCTTTCCTTCAACTTGAATATTGAATATTGAATATTTCTTCCTTATCCAACACTTCCCTCAAGACTGACCGCAAGCAACTTCTGTGCTTCCACGGCAAATTCCATTGGCAATTGATTCATCACTTCTTTTGCAAAACCGGTAACGATCAATGCAACCGCCGCCTCGGTATCAATACCGCGTTGACGGCAATAAAAAAGCTGATCTTCACCGATTTTTGAGGTAGTAGCCTCGTGCTCGATGACCGCCGTTTTATTTTTTGATTCGATGTACGGAAAGGTATGAGCGCCGCATTTGTCGCCAAGTAATAAGGAATCACATTGCGAATAGTTTCTCGCGTTGAGTGCATGTTTACCTGCTCTCACCAGCCCACGGTAACTATTCTGGCTCTGCCCGGCAGAAATGCCTTTCGAAACAATCCGGCTCCGCGTATTTTTTCCTAAATGAAGCATCTTCGTTCCCGTATCAGCCTGCTGGTGGTGATTGGTCAAAGCAACAGAATAAAATTCACCAATAGAATTATCCCCTTTCAAAATGACACTCGGATATTTCCAGGTAATTGCAGAACCCGTTTCTACCTGTGACCAGGAAATTTTGGAGTAATCGCCCATGCAAATTCCGCGCTTGGTAACGAAGTTATAAATGCCTCCCTGGCCGTTTTCGTCTCCCGGAAACCAGTTTTGAACGGTAGAATATTTTATTTCAGCTTTCCTGTGGGCAAACAATTCAACGACGGCAGCATGCAATTGATTTTCATCACGCTTTGGAGCAGTGCAACCTTCAAGGTAACTTACATAAGATTCATCTTCTGCAACAATTAATGTACGTTCAAATTGTCCGGAATTTTCCGTGTTAATCCGGAAATAAGTAGATAATTCCATTGGGCAACGAACGCCTTTTGGAATATAACAAAACGAGCCATCCGTGAAGACCGCCGAATTTAAGGCGGCAAAATAATTATCCGTCATCGGTACTACAGAACCCAGATATTTCCTTACGAGTTCCGGATGATTTTGAATCGCCTCGCTTATTGAGCAGAAGATGATGCCTACTTCTGAAAGCTGCTTCTTAAATGAAGTGGCAACAGAAACGCTATCCATCACTACATCCACCGCAACTCCTGTCAGCCGTTTTTGTTCATTCAATGAAATTCCGAGTTTATCAAAAGTTTTGAGCAATTCAGGATCCACTTCATCAAGGCCGTTTACTTTAGCCTTTTTCTTTGGCGCGGCATAATAAATAATATCCTGGAAGTCAATTGGCGGATATTTCACATTTGCCCATTCCGGCTCTTCCATTTTCAACCAATGAGCATAAGCTTTCAGACGCCAGTTCAACATCCATTCCGGTTCGTTTTTCTTTTGTGAAATGAGCCGGATCACATTTTCATTCAGGCCTTTTGGAACTACATCCGTTTCAATATCGGTAACAAAGCCATATTGATAATCTCTCGACACGGTTTCTTCCAAAACATCCAATTCTTCTTTCATTATTCCCTTATTTTAAGTTGAAATTGTTATATTTAATTGGTATGCAAAGATAATACGTTTCGCTGTTTATACAAAATAGTATAAATAGCTTTAGCATTAAAAAAAGCGAAAGTTTTCTTGTGAAAGTAAAGCTGACAAAGAATCTTAAGGCCGTTTGTGAGAAAAGGAAAATTTTATACCGGTAAAAGAATAAATAAAGCTTTTTTGATTTTAACTCTTCAAAGTTGAGATGTTTGAGCGATTTTTAAAAATCTTAAAACACCGTTACAAAAAATACCCTTGTTCAGGTAGAATTAAAAATCCCGTTTTTCCGACACTCACTTAAGGGAATATCCATATTTGCAAAAGAAATGTAGTGACATATTCATCAGAATTTTTGTTAGAATACACGGTGTTCTTGAGCGAATAATTCATATTTCTCAGAAAAATCAAATGAATTATCTCCGTTTTTTATTTTTTTCTTTTGAAATAACAATATTTCATTTAATTTTAGCGTCCGTGCAATGAGAAATGAGATAAGGACTAAAACTGTTTGAGAAGCCGGAATTTTTCGAAAGCCACATATCCAATTAAAATCGCTGCTGATGTGCATATACTGACCAGGTATGTAACTATTTATCAAACAATAATTTTTTATTATGAAAAAGGTTTTATTTACCCTTTTGATCGTCGTTGTTTTGGTGGTTGTCGTTGCTGCTTCTTATGTAAAATATGGATTGCCGAGTGTCGGTAATCCGGAGAATCTGCATATTGCACTGACACCGGAACGTGTTCAACAGGGCGAGTATCTTGCGAATCACGTAACACTCTGTATGGATTGCCACTCTAGCCGCGATTGGAAAAAATTCTCCGGCCCGATGATCCCCGGAACCAATGGAAAAGGTGGTGAATTGTTTGATCAAAAAATGGGCTTTCCAGGCACTTTCTATTCAAAGAACATCACTCCCGCAAATATTAAAGGCTGGACTGACGGAGAAATTTTCAGGGCAATTACCACCGGTGTTGATAAAGACGGTAATGCACTTTTTCCGGTAATGCCTTATCATTATTATGGGCATATGGACAAAGAAGACATTTATGATATCATTGCTTATATCAGAACTTTGCCGCCGATTGAAAATAAGACCCCTGACCACGATGTTGATTTTCCAATGAATTTTATTCTCAACACCATTCCTGTAAAAGCTTCTTTTGTAACAAAACCGGCAAAATCTGATACACTGAACTACGGTGCATATCTTGTCAATTCTGCTGCCTGTATGGAATGCCACACTCAGGTAAACAAAGGGCAGGTCATTCCGGAACTTGCCTATGCCGGTGGACGCGTGTTTAAAATGCCCTATGGAGAAGTACATTCTGCCAATATTACCCCTGATAAGGAAACAGGAATCGGGAACTGGACTGCTGACCAGTTTGTAACAAGGTTTAAAACATATTCAAATCCGGCAAATGTTACTGAAATGGGCGCAACTGACGTAAATACGATTATGCCCTGGACGATGTTTGCAGGAATGGATACTTCAGACCTTCGTTCAATTTATACCTATTTGCAGTCATTGAAACCAATTAAAAATCATGTGGATCATTTTGTAGCTGTTGCAGCAGAAAAGAAATAATGCGATCTGTATTTGAATAACTTTTTGGTTGTTATTTTTTAAAAAAGGGTGAGAAAACTGCTTCTCCCCTTTTTTCATTTATGCAGAGTTTTCGAATAGGTAAAAATTAAAAAGCTATCGTCTATATTACAAAAAACTCTCAAAGACTATTATAAATATTAGAAGTATCATACCTCATATACGCTCTCATAGGCAGAAAATGGTCCCGGCAATATTGTATTGATATTCCTCATAAACAGAAAATCTCCTTAAGAGTTCTTTTGCTGAAATTACTTTTCACGAATAAAATAAAAGAAGAAACCAAGTTCTATAATTTGAACCCGATTGTTGCGACAATGTTTCCTCCATTATTTTTCAAATATGCCGGAGCATTAGGTTTATCTTCCAGCAGGTAGGGATAATGGATGTCTTTAGCCATAGAATAAACATATGCCAGATCCATGAAAAAGCCACGGTTTCTGTAGCCGATTCCGCCGGTCACTTTCATCACACTTGATGTTTCGTTTTGATAAGGATTGCCATAATAAGCGCCGCCAAGCCGCACCATAAAAGTGTTGAATTTAATTTCTCCTCCCAGCCGGGCATTGAAAGCGTTTTTATAAAGATTGTCCATTGTTTTATTCAATGAACTAAAATAAGCCGCTGCGTCCTGGTCATTATTTACATCCCTGAAAGACATCCCTTTATAATTCACATACTCGACATCTGCTGTAACAAACCCGTGTTGGTTCTGCACGTTTTCCGGATTTACTGCAAATAAATAGGAACCACTTAAAATAAACCTCATCGGGGTAGTGAGATTGTATTTTGTTTCAAGCGGCTGACCATCGCTAAAATCTGTATTGCTTTGATGCCAATTGCCTCTGCCCTCCAAATTTGTAATTACTTCAATCGAATAATCATCTGTAAGCTGGTACCAGGTAGGAGTATGAATGGCAAGGCCGATCCTCGCTTGTTCAACCGGTTTGTAAATCACACCAAATTTTCCATTGACGCCGATACCCTTTGTAGTCAACGTTTCATTCGCTTCAAAATAATTAAAATCATTGTTTGTATTACCTGAAGCATCGCTTTCTTTGTAAGAAGCATTTCGGTCATACCGTAGAAAAGGGAAAGAAAGCGAACCGCCAAAATACCATTTGTCTTTTACGTTCAAACCTGCTCCAATGGAAGCATCGGTAATGCCGCCCGTGGTATTAATGGTGTTTTCCTGAGTAAGACCGCTTGCCGGGTTGGCAACAGTGCTGTATCCTGTTACTATGCTGTCCGCATTATACACGGGATCGATCAGGTAAGTGTTAAACGCGAGGCTGGCACCGTCAGGATAATTATTGGCAGCAGCGTTTGGATCAGAAACTTTATCATCTGCGAGCTGTTCTAAATATTTTTCTGAAAAGGAAGAGTTGTTGTTTTTCCCTTTATAATATATGTGATTGTTGTAGTCCGCTACCCTGTTCACGCCAAAACCGATTGAAAAATTTTTTACGCTGCCATTATTTCTGGACGGAGACGACAATACAAAACCGGTAGCACCGATATTGAAACTATTGTCTTTAGCACTTTGAGGATTACCGAGGTACGTAGCATTTGAGTTTTTCAAAGAAAATGAAGGAGTAACAACAAAATCTCCTGTTTTGTAAAATCCAAGTCCTGCGGGATTGATAAACAATGAAGTAAATTCTCCTCCAAGAGATCCGCCGGCGCCTCCGATTGCCTGGTTGCGCGCAGTTCCGCCTGGTTGAGTCAGGTACGAATAGCGCAGTGCATCGGCCGGTTCCTGTGCATAAGAAATAGATATTGCCAACGAAAAAAACAGAATTGAAAAAATTGCCTTCATAGTAAACGAATAAATAGATTGACTTTCTGATTTTGCAATCAAAAAGATTAGATTAAAAAAGTTTTTTGAAAAAGGGATGAAAAATCATCCCTTTTTATATTTTCTATCTTCTGAAAGTCCTGACAGGAGCGCTGTTGCTGCTGCCGGAAGAAGATGGACTACTTTCGGACGGCGTAAATGATCTTACCGGAGCCTGAGTCTCAGTTCGGTTATAATTGTTGTTATTATAAGTTCTGTTGCTTTCTGTGTTTCTGTAAACGCGGGTATTATTATTTGGTGGATTATAAGTATTCCTTTCTGATGGAGTAAATACCCTTCTGATCACGTTACCGACACCGCTACGCCTTACCGGTGCCGCATTTTCTGTAGTTGCACTCCTTACAGGCGCTGAAGTACCCGGTTGCGCAATTCCATCCGGCCGGAAATTTCCACGAACCCCTGAATTACCGGTATGACCATAAGCGTTTAAATTATATTTTCTTACGCCTCTGTTTGTGTTTGTAGTTCCCCCTGTTAAAAAGATGGGAGAATAAGCATACGGGTTATATCCGTAACCATAGCCAACGTTATATGGATTGTAGAAGCTGTATGGATTGTAAAAACTATATGGATTGTACAAAGAAAAATCATTATACATATAAGGACTATAATACGGACTGTATAATCCTTTCATACCATAAGGGCTATACGCATAAGAATCATAATAGAACGGGTTATTAAAAGCATTATAAGGATAGAGTGAATAAGGATTGTATCCGTATCCCATACTAAACGTTATAGAATTGCGATAGATCGGATTTTCAATTCCTCTACGAATGTCATTCTCTTCATCATCATTTCTGTAACTGTAGGAATTCTGATCTTTTTCACTTACAGTGCTCACATAACTGTCTTGCTCTGGCGCCGGTGAATAATAAACATCATCGGGAGTCTGGCCGGAGCGATAGGCGGTTGTACAACTGCCAAAAGCAGCCAAAGCGCCAAAAAGAAGCAAATGTTTTATTTTCATGGCTTTAAGTTTAAAAAAGTTTAAGGATGAAGGTTTACTTTTGCAGTCATCTTAATGTAAATTTAAGAAGATTCCCCGATTATTTAAGGAATGTTTTTATGAACGGTGTTAAAATAATGTAAACAGCGGAAGAGATATGAGTAAAAAGATGTAAGTAGCAGCAGCAGTTGTATTTACGCCGTAATTGGTGCTTAGCAATACAAAAAAAAGCGGTGTTAGATGTCTTCACCAGCGTCACAAAAAAAAGACATGGTTGGCATCGTCACCAACCATACAGAAAACACAATTAAAAAAGATAAATGAGCAAAGAAATTACGAGTCGTGAGCAGGATTATTCCCAATGGTACAATGACCTGATTTTAAAAGCCGGACTCGCAGATTACAGCGCGGTGCGTGGTTGTATGGTAATCAAACCTTATGGTTTTGCCCTATGGGAAAAAATGCGCGACCAGTTAGACAAAATGTTCAAAGAAACCGGGCATCAAAACGCCTATTTCCCTTTGTTTATTCCTAAAAGTTTTTTGAGTAAAGAAGCGGCTCATATTGAAGGATTTGCCAAGGAATGTGCTGTCGTTACACATTACCGGCTTAAAAACGATCCCAACGGAACCGGAATTATTGTTGATCCTGAAGCAAAATTAGATGAAGAACTGATCGTGCGTCCCACGTCTGAAACGATCATCTGGAATACTTATAAAACATGGATCCAGTCATATCGCGATTTACCCCTGCTAATCAACCAGTGGGCGAACGTGGTCAGATGGGAAATGCGTACCCGGCTGTTTTTGCGTACTACCGAATTTCTGTGGCAGGAAGGACATACGGCTCATGCAACCGCTCAGGAAGCAATAGATGAAACGATGCAAATGCTCAATGTGTATGCAGAATTTGCAGAAGAATGGATGGCGATGCCTGTGATAAAAGGGGTAAAAAGTATTAATGAGCGTTTCGCCGGAGCGGTAGATACTTTTAGTATTGAAGCCCTGATGCAGGATGGGAAAGCCTTACAGTCGGGAACATCCCATTTCCTGGGACAAAATTTTGCCAAAGCCTTTGATGTTAAATTCAGCGATAAAGAAAATAAACTGGATTATGTATGGGCTACAAGCTGGGGTGTGAGTACGAGATTGATCGGTGCGCTGGTAATGGCACACAGCGATGATGACGGGCTGGTACTTCCGCCAAAGTTAGCGCCGGTACAGGTTGTCATAGTGCCTATTTATAAAGGCGATGAACAAAAAAGAATGATAGATGAAAAAGTAATTCCGTTGATCCAGGATTTTAAGGCCATCGGTGTTTCTGTAAAATATGACGACGATGAAAGCCGCCGTCCGGGTTGGAAATTTGCAGAATATGAGATGAAAGGCGTCCCTGTTCGCATTGCCATCGGCGCACGGGATCTGGAAAAAAATGTCGCTGAAGTTGCCAGGCGAGATACAAAAACAAAAGAATCCGTATCGTTGGATGGGCTTGCAAACACGGTTTTGATTTTACTGGAAGATATCCAGAAAAACATTTATCAAAAAGCGAAAGAATACCGCGACGCACACATCACCAAGGCCGATACGTGGGAAGAATTTGTAAAGTTACTCGACGAAAAAGGAGGATTTATTTCAGCGCATTGGGATGGAACTGCAGAAACTGAAGAGCAAATAAAAGAGCTTACGAAAGCAACCATTCGCTGCATTCCGTTAAACAATGAAAAAGAAGAAGGGAACGATATTCTGACAGGAAAACCAAGCACGGAAAGGGTTTTGTTTGCCAGGGCTTATTGATGTTCTCATCTGCTAATGTGATATCGCTGAAGTAATGAACTAATTATTGCTATAAGATAAAAGAATTTGAAAGTTGCATCACAAAAACATCTTTGTCTTTTTCAAAAAAAACAAATGGAGTGGCAGCGAAAGAACAAATAAAACAGATTTGTGTTTTCAATCTATTTGACGGAAACAAATGCCGTTTAATATTCGGACAAAACTCTGTCGGGCAACTGTTTGCTTGCGTTAGCACCCATTTTTTTCAATTCTTCAATACGGCCAATGACGTTTCCGCGTCCCGCTGAAAGTTGTTTCATAGCGATTTCGTACGTACTATTCGCTTCATTTATTTTTTTACCGACACTTTCAAAATTATCGTAGAACAAAACGAACTTATCATAAAGCGAACCTGCTTTTTCAGCAATATCTATCGCATTTTTATTCTGCTGTTCTACTTTCCAGAGATCAGCAATAATTTTTAAAACAGCAAATAAATTAGTAGGGCTCACCAGCAAAACCTTTTTATCATAAGCATATTTCCAAAGTGAAATGTCTGTTTTTACTGCTTCTAAGAAAGCGGGTTCTATAGGAATAAATAAAAGTACATAGTTGAGCGCCAGTGCATATTTTTGATAATTTTTTTTGCTTAATCCATCAATATGCAGGCGGATACTTTTAATATGTTGTTGAAGGCAACGTTTTTGATCTTCACTATGTTGACAGGCGATAAATTCATCCCAGGCGAGCAATGAAACCTTACTGTCAACAATGATCTTTCTTTCGTCGGGGTAGCAAATGGTCACATCAGGCTGTAAGCCGGCGCCGTTTTCATCTTTGATAATATTTCCTGCATGATCGCGGATAAATTCCTGCAGGAAATATTCTCTTCCTTTCGTAAGGCCGCTGTTTTCCAGGAGGCTTTCAAGGATCATCTCTCCCCAGTTGCCCTGCATTTTATTGTTTCCTTTTAATGCGGTTGTCAGGTTATTGGCCTCAGTGCTTACCTGCTGGGTCATCATTACAAGGCGCTCAATTTCTTTTCCGAGCGAAAATCTTTCCTTTGATTCTTTATCATACGTTTCTTCCACTTTTTGTTTAAAAATGCCGAGGTCGTTTTTCAAAGGATCTAAAATAGCTTTCATTTTTTCTTCGTTCACCTCAGTAAATTTCTGTGTTTTTTCTTCCAGAATATTTTGCGCGAGGTTCCTGAATTCAAACTTGAAATTTTCACCAATTTGATTCAGTTCTTCTTTTTGTTGTTGCAATTTCTCATTTAAAAAAATGATCTCGCTTTCAGCTTTTGTCGCTCTGGCAATCAACGCGTCTTTCATCGACTCAAGCTGTTGTTTTTCTTTTAGAAGCTGATTATGAACATTCATCTGTTGCTGTAATCGCTCCTGCAACGCAACCGATCCGGTTTTTAAAACGGAGCGATGCAAAACGGCGGAAACGACAGCGGTAACAATTACGCCGGCAGTAAAAAATAAAATATAAGTAAGCATGTTTCGATTTTTTAAAGAAGGAGAAAACAGCAATTGAGTGACGAATTTAAAAGTAGTTTTTTAAATCCTTTTGCAAATTACCGGCTAATCTAAATTTTTCTTAAAAAGATTTCAATAAAATTTTTTGGATTAATCTTACTCTCCTATATTTGCACTCCTTTTGAAGCAATTCAGAGAAAAAATTCAGGGAGCATAGCTCAGTTGGTTTAGAGCATCTGCCTTACAAGCAGAGGGTCCGCGGTTCGAACCCGTGTGCTCCCACAATCAAGTACCTCGTTTTAATGAACGGGGTTTTTTTATTCTATACAGTACCATGTTTAGATTAGACATTATTCTTCCACCGAAAAACCGATTTATGTTGATTATACTTTTGATTTGTTGAACGAACGATTAAGAAGACATAATTTAAATGACAAGCGATTTAGAGCCTTTGCGGCGATTCCAAACTTCTTTATACCGTATTTCACAGGAAAGGAATTATAACCAGGAAACCGGTGATTCAAAACTTTTCATACCTTACGTTCAAATGAATCTTTTTTATGCAATTAAAAATTCTAAGTTTCCTGACAGGAATCCTTTTTTGTGGCAGCGTTTTCTGCCAAAACACTTCCTTTAAAGTTGTAAAAACTTATCCCATAAAAAGCAGTGGTGGCTGGGATTATATCGCTGTGAATGACAATAAAATTTACGTTTCTCACGGCACGCAGGTTAATATTTTGGATGAAAATTCCGGCGATTCTATCGGCATTATTCCCGGTACTACCGGAGTGCATGGGATCGCATTTGACAATGCACTTCATAAAGGATATACCAGCAACGGAAGATTAAATAACGTATTTGTTTTTGATCTTTCTTCCAATAAAATTTTAAAGGAAATACCTACCGGAGAAAATCCTGATGCGATCAGTTATGAACCTTTTTCTAAAAAAATAATCACCTGCAACGGCCGCAGCAAATCACTTTCTGTAATAGATCCGGAAAAGGGAAGTGTCGTTGCTACTATTGAGCTTGATGCAAAACCTGAAGAAGCAGTAAGCGATGGGAATGGAAAATTATATGTAAACCTTGAAGATAAAAATGAGATTGCAGAAGTTGACATGACAAATTTTAAAGTCCTTAACCGCTGGGAGATCACACCGGGAGAATCCGCTACAGGTCTCGCGTTAGATAAAAAAACTCACAGGCTTTTTGCCGGTTGCGACAATAACATGCTGGTAGTAGTAAATGCTGAAAATGGAAAAGTAGTTACCTCCCTGCCAATTGGCGAAGGATGTGATGGAGTTGTATTTGATGCAAATAAAAACCTCGTTTTTGCTTCTTGTGGGGAAGGAAACATGACTGTAATAAAAGAAACAGATGCAAATCATTTTTCAGTTGCACAAACAGTTCCTACACAAACAACTGCCCGCACTATAGCACTTGACCCGACAAACAATAGTTTGTTTTTGCCGGCAGCTGATTTAGCGCCGGCAGATCCAAATGCTACGTCCCGGCGTCGCAGTTTTGTTCCCGGTACTTTTAAAGTATTGGTAGTGAAAGAGTAACTTTTTTCGCACAGTAATGAACCAATATTATACGATCCTGATTTGATTTTTTCAAAATTTATGATTGAAAAGAAATTGGTTTTTTTGTAAAAAAATCAATTACCCCTTTTTATTCTTTTGCTGATAACCGACAGCAGACATCACAGATTTCGAATCCATTACTTCATGCAGTGTATTTAGCAGTTTTTCTCCAAAAATGTTTTTCGCGATAATTACACCGTTTTTATCAAGCAAAACATTGGAAGGAATCGCTTTGATTCCATATTCATCAGAGGTAGAATTTTTCCAGCCCTTTAAATCCGAAACCTGGTTCCAGTC
>JAICYZ010000084.1 GCA_025933935.1 Chitinophagaceae bacterium | reverse complement strand
TTCTGATACAGGAACGGCGACCCCGGCCGTTGCTACGCCAACTGCTTAGGCCAGCTGATTTCGACCAATAAAAACTTTACGATAATGAAACAAATACAAAAGTTCTATTCCGCGAATTTCGATAATTCAGGAATTGATGAGGATTTTGACTCTTCATCTTCTTCAACTGGTACTTCCTCAGCAAATGGAGCTGCCTCCTCTTCGGATGATTCGTCAACTAATAGCAACGCATCCACAGATAACACGGACGGTTCCGCACAAAACTCAGAGTCGGGAGGAACTGACAATACTGACTCAGAAGGCTTTAAACTTCTTGATTCAGGCACCTGGAATAACTCAGCAACCTTGAATTACCAGGGTGGTCAGGTTATGCATTTCCAGGTAAAAAATGTAAACGTGCTCGGCACTACTTTATCAATCAATTCAAACTTGGGAGGAAATAAATCTCAAATTATTCTGCCACAGCAAACGGGTGATATCAGGTTTGATTGTTTTGGATCAGAACCGATGGGATGGAATTTTGATGTGTCTACCGATAGCGATGCATTTATCGTCGCCTGGCAATTATTCTCTTCATGGATTCCGGGAGATCCGGCAAACGGATAAATAAGCCGTTTTCTTAATCACCATCAGGTATAAACAAAACAATAAATTGAAAATCGGTTTATGCAAGAAAAAGATTTTATAGAATGTTCGTTCGCTAATGATACGACCAATTACATTGGGGATATAACGCATGTGGATACGACTTCTTTTGACTGCCGCTTTTTGAATACCGGCGAATCATACACTTTTGATTCAGAAACGATGAAGGTTACCAGCTTAGCCGGAACAATACCAATTGGAACTCAGATTGCCTCTTATACCCTCTTTACCGCAGACGCTACTCAAAACTTCAAGGCAGGAAGTTATATCGTAGTCACATTTGCAGATGGGAGCAGGCAGCTCGGACAGTTAACGGATGTGGATGAATCCGGTAATAAAAGTGTTACATTTTCTGATTCCGGTTATAAATATGTTTTCGGCAATGACAATGCCGTTATTTCAACCGATGATTTGAAGCAGGTTCAGAATGTTACAGGCATCGAATCATATTCTGCTGGTACACCGGTGATTGTCGTTTCCGGGGCAGATGCCGGCAGCGGAACTGCCTTGAATACTTCTGCCAATATCAACCGCTTTGTTCCTCGTAACAGTGATACCATCATTGTAAATATGGACGAGTTTCCTTCCACCATTTCTAACTTTAAAAATTGGAGCACCAATGCTGCATTGCACAATACGAGCGCAAAAACAGTGAGAGAATCATCTGCAATAAGATTTATTCTTTTGCATGAAACATCCGGAAGCGATGCCGGCAGCGGTTTTGATCCTCCGTTTACTTCTCATTTTGTAGTGGCAGCCGACGAAATCCGCCAGTTTAATGATCTGTGTGAAATTGAATGGCATGCTACCATTTTTAATGATGCAGGAATCGGGATTGAATTTAAAAATCCCGATTGGGTAGCAAAAACGGAAAAAACAACTACCAATGAATATATAGACGCAAACTGGAGTGGCGATTATCCATCTTACACGGTTCCTTCAACCGATAAGTTAGAAAATCTGGTGCTTCTCATAGAAAGATTGATCTCAAAAAACGAAAGCGGTTTTCCATCCATAGATCCCACCTGGCTGCAACTGGTTTCTTACAACGATGTGAGTAGTTTATGGGATTTTAAAGACAGCGACATTCCTGCAGATGATAAAAAGGATTTGAAAAAATTTTTTATTTACAGTTGCGGTACCGATTATATGCGGCCGGACAATTTTGATTCAGATGTAAAGGGCATCTTATCACATAATTCTGTTTCAAATCTTATTACTGTGAATGGGAAAACGGTTATTGATGAAGACGCCCACACCGATGGTTCTTTCCAGGCTTTGTATTCATGGTTAAGAATTATGCAATCGAATCAAATGAGTGATGCCTTTACAAATGCGAAAAATCTCATTACCAATAATAAGGTAACAGTCACAACAGCCCAAAGTTATGAAGGCTACAACAAGCCAAAAGGTTCTGCAGTTTATGTCCCATATTCTGCGCAGGCAAAGAGAAATGTTTTTTTGATAGATATTGAAACGATGTTGTAGGATAATTTGTACACCAATTGTAAAGACCACTTTGCAAGTATTTAAAGATGCGAATTCCAACGTTGCAAATTATTATTTCAAGCTAAAAAAAAATAAAAACGAAATATCATGAAACAAACAAAATATTATTCTCCAAATGGCGATAACTCCGGCAGCGATGGAGGCAGTGATCAGAAAACCGACAACACACAATTGAAAGCCACCGATACAGTATATGTTAGCCCCGATGGCGGTACAACTGATGAATCCTTTCCAAAGCAGGGTGTGGAATATGATTTTTGTGTGGATGTAACCAATACGGGCAATTTGCCTTCCGGCCCTTTCTATGTTCATTTCACTTTAAGTGGTGACCAGAATCCTCCGTTTGAACAGGACTTTAAACAGGATGCAGGACTTGATGCGGGGCAAAGTGTAAAAGCAGTTGTGCATTTCGGTTCCTTTCCAAATGAATTTAAAGATTATTTGCTGGAAGCCTGTATTTACAGCCCGTCTGCACCCGAAAAGTCTATAAACTGTGCAGGTACTTTTGATTTTCCGATAAATACAGAAAGCAGTTCATCTTCTGATAGTTCAAGTTCTTCTGATAGTTCAGGTTCTTCTGATTCTTTCGGTTCAAAAGATTCATCATCAGACAGTTCAGATTCATCATCCGACAATTCAAATTCGTCATCCGACAATTCGGATTCCTCATCAGATGATTCAGACTCATCCGGCAGTTCATAGCCAGCTTTAAAAGGTTATGATACGATCTGCTGTAAAACAAAATAATCGTCAATAAATTTAGCATGAGCAGTTTTCCAATTTTAGACCTTGTCGTAGGGATCATATTTATTTATTTCCTCCTTAGCATCATTTGCAGTTCGGCTGTTGAGCTTTGTGTTACAATTTTCAAATCAAGGGCATTTTTGCTGGAAGTTTGGCTTAAACAGACTTTTAACTTACCGGCGCTGGATTCTGAGGGAAAGCCGCTGAATGTTTCCCTGGGACAGGCAATCATGGATCACTGCATGGTAACAGTTTTATCCAAACGCGGAAGATCAACCACATACATTGATCCTGATAATTTTGTCTCCGCTTTATTAGATAAGATAACGATTTCGCCCGCGACAACGGATACCGGTACTGTGCAGCTTCCTCCGGCAAATCTTAATGCATATATCACCGCTATTCAAAACTCAACATTGCTTTCGGGCGAATTAAAAAGAACCATTTTATCCTTTGCAAATGAAGCAGTGCAAATCGGCTCAATGCAAAGTTCCATACCTGCCAACATAGCTATTCCGATAAAGTCGCAATTGGAAGTTTTTCGCGGCAAGATCAAAAACTGGTACAATACAAATACCGCGCGAATTACCGGAACTTTTAAACAAACAAGAGCTTATCCACTTACAATCGTTGTGGCGGTAATTATGGTAATTTGTTTGAACACCGACAGTCTTGAAATAGGAAAATACCTGTATAATAATCATGCGGCGAGCAAAGAGCTTGCAGCTACCGCGCTGAGCAACTTTCCGAACTACAAAAATGCGATTGATAGTGGCAAAACGCCAACATCGAATACCCAATCGGCCATAACGGCTAATGATCTCCAGGTACAAAAGATTCAACTTCAAAATTATATTGACAGTTTGCAGTCTTTAGATCTTCCTCTCGGATGGAAAGCAGCGAATATCACAAATTGGCCGGCTTTTTTTGATTATTCAAAGAAGCATATCGCAGGCTGGATTGCAACGATATTGGCGATTATGATGGGCGCACCTTTCTGGTTCGATATTTTAAATAAGATTTCAAATCTGCGTAGTACAGGACCTAAACCGCCGACTACCAGTGACCAGGATTTGAAAGACGATTAATTCAATTTCCAATTAATTGATCTATAACCATGCGAATAGATTTGTTTAAAGATACAATGCTTCAAATTTTTGCAAAAGGTAAATGATTAGCAGAAACTTTACCATGAAACTCGGAAAAAGTAGTCACGAGATGTTCGATTCCGTTTTTATCTTTTTTGCAAAACAAATATGTGATCGTCTAAGACGTAAGAAGCTGCTAATATTTTATCAATTGCACATTTTAAATCTGCGATATTTATTTGTTTGTTGCCAGCGTCGCAGAACCGGAATGATACCTGATAGTCGGCAGGAAATGAAGACCGGAAAATTCCTTTACTAACTTAAATTTCTGCAGGAATATGAAAGACTTCTATAAAATAATTTCCTTTTTTATTTTCTCACTCTTGTTTTGTGGCGCTGTCCGAAGCCAATCTAAGAGCGATTCCAAGATTACAAAGAATAAGCCCGATACAGCAATTGTTTCCATGTATGTAGAACGCATCTCAGACATTGATTTTCGCGACCAGCAATACGCAGTTACTTTTTGGTTAAAAATTACCTATCACAATCCTTTATTTGATTTTAAAAAGCAATTGCAGGTATATGGCTCAAAAAAAACTAAAATTAGTTTGGTAATACTGGATAGTACGAAGGGAACATATGTAGCGAAACTGAAACTCGCTTGCGAGATGGGCGAGGATTGGGATGTAGATGCGTATCCTTTCGATAGCCAACACCTTAATTTTAAAATTTATGATGTGGCAAATGACTCCTCCAAATTAATTTTCCTGGAGAAAGTGCAACGGATTCATAATGCTTCAATTAAAATAGAAAATGGATGGACTATTCATAAGCACGGTTCGTCAAGAGGAGACACTGTTGTTATGGGTTACGGAACAGTGCCGTTGGATCATCTCAACAAACATTCAATTCTTTGTTTCAGTATGGATATAAACAGGTCAGGGTGGGGTATTTTTTTCAAATGTTTTATTGGAATGTATGTGGCATTTTTTGTTGCATATATCGCTTTTTTCATTGACATTCAGAAAGTTGAACCGCGCTTCGGATTGCCGGTTGGCGCTTTGTTTGCGGCCATTGCAAATAAATATGTTATTGAAAGTTTGCTGCCACAAACTCCTGAATGGACTATTGTTGACTGGTTTCATTTCTTTACTTTTTTTTCCATTTTATTGGTTATTTATTTTTCTGCTATTTCCCTTGGCTTAAAAAAACCGAATAATTTCCATGTCAGGAATTTGAAAGTTTACAAGTACAAAAAATGGATTGATGAAAAGGGACATCTGGTTATCTTATATGTTTACATCAGCCTTAATATTATTTTAATAATCTGGGCTACAACTCATGAAGCAATCCATGACAGAAAAAACCCTCCTGTTTATACATCCGCTAAATGCTCTTGTATTGCGTCGCAGGATAAACCGGATTGATGAATAAGAAATACCCGAGATCATTGTGAGAAAAGCATATCTGCTGATCATTAGTTTTATCGCGGAAATCGCTTTTTGATGTAACAAAATTGGCCATGTCCTAAAAAAACGGGTTGAGTAAATATAGATTCGTAATATTTATTGCTTTGCTGTAATCGACAAAAACAAATAGCGTTTTATTACAGCTTTTTAGAACATGAATCTTCCAAACACTTTCCCACTGAAAACCGCTATTCTTTTTTTCTTTTTACCAATAGATACCAATCATTTTCCAATGGAAGGTATCCAAGATCATAACAGAAAAAATACATGTTCCCTTTTTTATTGGTATAAGTATGGGTGAAATATTTGAACAAAAAGCCTTTTTCCAATAATTTATTTTTCGTTGTTTTAGCTATTGCTTCTTCTTTATTAAAAAAACTTTCCAGGATGCGCCTGTTTTTTCCGAGTGCATTATTTATATTTCTTACCAGGTTGTTCGTGGCTGATTTCAACTGGTTATTAAATGAGTTTCTGCAATAGTCATCACAGAATTTTTTATCAGTACGACCTTTTACAGGTTTGTGGCAGGTGAGGCAAGTGCTTTGGTTTGCGGCTGTCATGCTGTTTGGTATTGATTTCCAAAAAGGAAGATACAATAACTTTTTCAAGTATAAGCGTTTACAAACGGTTATATACAACTATAAACGGATAAAAACCGGCTAACGGTTTCGGTGCAACACATCTTTGCAATGTTGACGAAACAAACAATTGAATCTTCAACTGAAATAAAAGTCATTTTAAACAGTTCATCTAAAAAATGAACACAAATTCAAAGTCATGAATGCATTAAAAAACAAAGTTCAGTTAATCGGAAATTTAGGAAATGCTCCTGAAGTAAAGAACACAGAAAGTGGTAAAAAATTAGCAAAATTTGCAATGGCCACCAATGAAACTTACCGTAACGCCAAAGGTGAAAAGGTAACAGAAACCCAATGGCACAATTTGATCGCCTGGGGAAAGGTGGCCGATCTCGTAGAACAATTTCTTTCTAAAGGAACTGAAGTCGCTATCGAGGGAAAGTTAATTAGCCGCAATTACACAGACAAAGACGGAAACAAAAAGTATATCACTGAAATATTGGTCAACGAATTACTACTGATAGGAAATAAACCAACTGCTTAAATTCGTGGCCACGGGTTACCACCGGGAAGAAAGGATACTTAAATTTGATTGTATGGTAATTCGTGGCTACTTTTCATTTCCGCAAATTTGAAAAATTTAAGCCGAAATTTATATGGAAGATTTAAATCCTATAGAACATAACGACGTTTTTGACCTCGCTTATCGCTTCGTAACTGAAACAAGCGAGAATATTTTCCTTACCGGAAAAGCCGGCACCGGTAAAACCACTTTTCTCAAATATTTAAAAGAAAGCTGTTCGAAAAATATTATTGTTGCAGCACCAACGGGAGTAGCAGCCATCAATGCAGGTGGTGTTACACTGCATAGTTTATTTCAATTGCCTTTTGAACCTTATCTTCCAACTGCTCTAAGCAAAAGTGCTCTATTGGGGAAATTGAAATTCAACAGGCAGCGCCAGGATCTTTTACGTAAAATGGAACTGCTGGTAATTGATGAAATATCCATGGTTCGTTGTGATACAATGGATGCAATCGACACGATTTTGCGATCCGTGCGCAGGAAACACAATCTCCCTTTTGGAGGCGTTCAGCTTTTGTGCATTGGCGATTTATATCAATTGCCGCCAGTGGCGAGAAGGGAAGAAATGAATATTCTGCAGGAATTTTATGCTTCTGAATTCTTTTTTGACAGCATGGTAATTAAAGAGCAAATGCCGATGCTCATCGAACTCAATAAAATTTACCGGCAAAAAGAGGACTCTTTTGTAAACCTTCTGAATAAAGTTCGTACAAATGATATGGATGCCGGTGATTTTGATATCTTACACGAAAGATTTGACGCCGGTTTTCGTCCTTCACTCGAAGAAAAATACATTACCCTTACTTCTCATAATAACCAGGCAGATCAGATTAATTACCGCGAATTGCAAAAGCTGCCCGCCAGTTCAGTTACTTATGAGGCCATCGTAGAAAACGATTTTCCGGAAAAGAGTTATCCTGCTGAAGGCTTGCTGGTCTTAAAAACCGGCGCCCAGGTTATGTTCTTAAAAAATGACCTGGTTGGCAGGAGATATTTTAACGGAAAAATAGGTGTAGTTAAATCATTAACTCAGGATGAGATCATAGTAAACTGTGACGGCGAGGATATTTTTGTTCCGCAGGAAACGTGGGAAAATACGCGGTACACGCTAACGAAAGAAGGAAAGCTGGACCAGGAAACTTTGGGCACTTTTACCCAATTTCCTCTCAGGCTTGCCTGGGCCATCACTATTCACAAAAGCCAGGGACTTACGTTTGAAAAAGTGATGATCGATGCTGCTGCTGCATTCAGCAGCGGACAGGTATATGTAGCACTGAGCCGTTGTACGAGTTTGACCGGAATCGTCCTTTTGTCGAAAATCCCTTCAAGCGCCATTTACAGCAATCAAAATGTAATAAAGGGACATCAAAACCTTACTCCTAAAGGCTCTCTGGCAGAACGATTTGCAGGAGCAAGGCAGGTGTTTACCCAACAATTGCTGGAAGAAATTTTTTCCTTTAACGAAATTGGCACCTTAGTGGATGTCTTGAATTTTCACATAAATGAACAAAAAGGCAAGTTAAATAAAGAAGCACTTCCATGGATTTATGATTTAAAAAATAAGTTTAGCGCAGACCAGCTAACAGGCTTAAAATTTATCAGTCAAATCACTTCATTGATGAAACAGGAAGCAGTAATTGAAAAAAACTCCACGCTTCAAAAAAGAATTAATGATGCCGCCAATCATTTTGCTCCGAAGTTTTTAGCGATGCAGGACGCAATAAAAAGCCATCCTTTGATCACCGAGCATCGTGAAACCGCAACAGTTATTAATCAATATCTGAACGAGTTGTATTTGGCTTTATTTATTCAAACTTATTTTTTGCAATATTGTAAAGAGCCGTTTTGTGTTACCTCTTTTTTACAACATAAAATAAAATTGGCGCTTCCAAGAATCAATATTTCGTGTTATGCGAGCGGCAAAAAGCAAGCATCTTCCGATGTGCCGAACCCGGAATTATTTGATACGCTCAAACGCTGGCGGGATATGGTTTGTGAAGAAAAGGGAACGCCGATTTATATGGTTGCTAACCAAAATACGTTGAAAGAAATTGCTGAGTACCTGCCATTTACCAAAAAAGATTTAACACTAATAAGTGGATTTGGAAAACTAAAAGCCGAAAAATACGGCAAGGATATTTTAGATGCCGTCAGGGATTATTGCGACAGAAACGACCTTGAAACCAATATGGCTGCCAAAGAAGGCACTCCTAAAAGAGAGCGGAAAGAAAAATCTACTGAAGAAAAAACTCCTACAAATATTATCTCTTTCAATTTATTTAAAGAAGGAAAATCTATTGCTGAAATTGCACAGGAGAGAAATTTTGCTATTACTACTATCGAAGGACATCTTGCATCGTTTGTAGAAAAAGGTGAATTAGATATCAATAAAATGGTCCCGGTGGAAAAGCAAAACCTGATAAAAGAAGCAGCAAAGATTCATGGTCGCGAAAGTTTCAAGATCCTGAAGGAAAACCTGCCGGAAGAAGTAACTTATGGAGAAATAAGAATGGTAATGGCTGCAGAGAAAAGCGGCGAAACGGTGTAGATGTTATTGTTTAGAATAAGAAACAAACAGATTTAATTAAATTAAAAACATCAAAAAGAAAACTGCTACTGATCAACCAGCATACAATTTGTTTCAATAATTCCAAATCTTACTCATTTACGAAAAAAGAAAAATAGAAATGAACCACTTTCGAAAAGGAGAAATAGGAGTTTATGCGCTGTGCCAGTTTCAAAATGACTTTTAGATTTGTAGAACAATAATCTAACTGATCATTTTTAAATTGTTACTATGCATTATGATTGGAACCCGTTCAAAATAGATGATGGAGATTCTATTCGTCATCATGAACAATCGTGGAATTTTGACGGGAGAAATGAGAGCTATTATTTAGGAAAAATCAATGAAACCGGAGAAAGCGATCCCAACATGCGTTATTTTTCCGATGGAAAAAGCGGCCGTTATTATCGTAAAGGCGAAATTATTCCTCAGGATGAAAGTCAAGTAGTAGTTAATGATCCTTTTCGAAATAATTCTTATGAAGGAAAAAGGAAAAGGAATTTTAGTTTCAGGCTGTCTGCGGGGAAAAGGAAAAAAGATTAGTGGAAACAGGAAAAGGTACTATTAGTTTCTTTGCTGTTGCCTGGCTGCATGTGAAGACACGTCCTCATTCTTACTGTAATCGAAAGTCTTGTAATTATGCTTCTGTTTCCTGATGCAATAATGCAAAAATATTAGACTGTAAACACCCTTTCTTCCTTTTCGAATTCTCTTTTTATCCCTTCCATGATATCTTTATTCATAATGACAAAACTTCCATTGCTTATAGCTTGCAAGGACGCGTAATGAATGACATTGATAATAGCGGAACCGGTAAGCTCATATTTGTTTGTGACAGAGGATAAATCGATATCATCTGCAAGCAATGCTTTTGCAGGAAAAGAGTTTTTCCAGATTTCGTATCGCTCAGAAGCATTCGGCGTGGGAAAATGGATAATTGCATTAAAACGCCGTATGAATGCCGGGTCAATATTGCTTTTATAATTAGAGGCCAGAATGATCAGCCCGGTAAAATCTTCTACTCTCTGCAACAAATAAGAGACCTCCTGGTTGGCATATTTGTCATGCGAATTCTGCACGTTGGTGCGTTTTCCAAAGAGCGCATCGGCTTCATCGAAAAACAGAATCCAGTCTTTGTTTTGGGCTTTATTAAAAACCTTTTCGAGATTTTTTTCGGTTTCTCCAATATATTTTGAAACCACCTGCGAAAGGTCGATGCGATATACCTCTTTTTGAAATTGTTTTCCAAGAAGCGTTGCAGTTAGTGTTTTACCGGTGCCAGGAGGCCCGTAAAATAATGCACGGAAGCCTGGCTTAATTTTTTTCTCCATTCCCCAATCATTCATAAAAGACGCATTGTGATCCAGCCATATTTTTATATCCTGTATTTGCTGCTTAGTTTTTGGATTTAGTACTAAATCGTTCCAATCCATTTTTGTCGAAATATTTTTTGCAGGGAAGTCCGGGCCGAACACAGGCTTCGTAACTGTACCGAGATAGAACAAATCCACATATTCCTGTTGTAAAATAATTTTTCCACTCATTCGCGGCTCCCCATTATTAACAGTTTCGAGTTGAAGAATATTTTCTTTAGCAAAAAAATGATCCGGCGAAAAATAATGTGACACTTCTATCCGCTTCTTAATATTATCGCCTGCAAGAATGAATAACGCCGTTTCGCCGGTGGGTAAAGTACCTCTGTGATTACTACCTTTTACTCCCCCGATTTCAGGAAAATCGCCGCCATTAGGAAGGTACTGCTGAATAAGGACATCAAGAAAATTAGGTTGAATGTGTGGCGAAAGTGCTAATAACAGTATGATGTATTCTTCAATGTTTAGATTATGGGCACATAAAAAATTATTGAAAGGTGACTCTTCCTTTTCTAACGTTATTGGAGGAAAATTAAACGGTTGAGCGTTTTCTACCTGGAAAAATGATTGAAGGCGTTTATCACATACTTCCCTAAGGAATTCCAAAGACAGCATGATGTTATTATAAGCTTGTTCCATCGAATCGAACGTCTTTTATAATTTAGAACAAGCTACTCTTTATACACTGGATTTAATTACATTATAATTCTTTCCATCCGCACAACATCTCCAGTCTGCGGTAACATACCTTGTCTCCGGACCTTCAATATGTTTATTCCACCATTGAGGCTCTTTATCTACACTCGGAAGGTTGCCACTCGGTGGTGCACCGCCTGCGTTGCCCGGCTTCCATAGGCCGGCTTTTCTGTTCCTTCCCAAATTTCCTGTAACTGCAATCGGGAAAAACCTGATTTCGCCATATGCATACCTTTTACCCGATTTATTTGGTCTGGCATCATGACTCGAACTGTCGGTAAAGCCAATCCCCTGCCGATAGAAGGTGGATGCATTTGCTTTTACAAAAAACGCCTCCCAGAAAGGAGGAGCAGGATTAGCGGCACCGGCGCGACCAGGACAATTCACCTCATTATCATACCTGGTGATTTTCTGGATCAGGTATCCGTCTGTGGGGATTGGCTTGGCGATTGTAAAAGTAAATCTGCGCTCAAATTTTCCACAAGTTCCATCTACATGAGTACCGGCAGATGATACTTTAAGTCTTTGAATAGTACGCGGACGAACAGTATTTCCTTTTTGTTGCACAACGTGTGTCAACTCATGCGCTAACAATTTTTTTCCATCATCTGATGCGGGAGAAAATTGATTTTCATTAAATACAATATTATTTCCAACAGTGTAAGCCAATGCATTAATTGATTGAGCGGATTTTGCAGCAGCATTATCTGTATGAATTTTTATATCCGAAAAATCGTAACCAAATCCTCGTTCAAAGAATTTTTTCGATTTATCGGGTAGAGAAGAACCTTTGGAAGAAAGCGAGTTGATGTATGAAGAAATATCATTTCCCGCTTCGCTCGATTGTGAAGAGCCTTCTTTTCTTTGCACTTTTTCTTCTTCACAGGCTTCACATTTTCTTTGTACTGTTATCACAGGGATTGGTTTTGCTGAAAAAAATGGCTGATCCTTTATCATTATCCCGTGAGGTTCATTAATGGTATCTTTCCGTTGATAAAAATTATTATTTCTTTTATTGAACCCGGGTATTTTACCTGGCGGATGTGAGCTTTCAAAATGGCTCATTTTGAATGATTTGCGGCGTTATAATTTTCTCTTTTTAGATTTGTTTACCGGCTAATAGTGGACAATAGAAAAATAATTACAAAATCCAGATATTTCCTGGTTAACTGGATTATCACACCCATTAACGAATAAATTTCGTTGCATTTTATTTGTCATTTAAAGTGCCACACCATTCCGACAGAAACAGGACTCCAACTCCAGTCATATCCCTTTGTTGTCCCTAAAGGAACCGAACTGTAATCTACCGGAGCCTTGTCGTCATGTTTGCTTGTACTTACAGAAGAACTTGCAACTACAGAAAAACTACTTGTAACATGCCATTCAACCTGAAGTTGTGCCTGCCCGCTGACTGTTCCAGACGGACTTGCGTAATTCGCTCCTACTCCTAAACCTGCTTCAATAAATTCGTTTTTATTCCTGCGGAAATGAAGATTGATAAGTGTAAATGCTGCCTGGTAAATCTGTGCATTGTGCGGATCCGGGGAAAGAGTGAGTTGAATATTTGGCTCGTGGCCTAAATCAACGCCGAATGGTGCATTATCATCACCAAAACTTTTTATATTAAAATCTCTGTAAACAAGTGAAAGGGCATATGTTTCAGGATTTGGAAATAAAGGTGGATTTGAAGAAAGTGATTTTGAAAAATCGAAGCCGAGGTGCGCCGTTTCTTTTTCTGTCGCTTTGTTTTCAGGTGATGCAACGACTGAAGATAATTTGTCGTGAGGCGCTGGTAATTCAATATGTTTGGTTATTTGAAGCTTGCTATCATCTTTTTTTTCATCTTGACGCTGAATACTTTTTTGTAGCGTAGAACTTTTTTGCTGCACCACGTGTGTCAACTCATGCGCCAACAATCGTTTTCCATGATCAGATCCTGGGGAAAACTGATTTCGGTTAAATACAATGTTATTTCCCGAAGTATAAGCCAAAGCATTAACAGATTGAGCTGACTTTGCAGCATCTGCATCAGTATGAATTTTTACGTCAGAAAAATCATAACCAAATCTTGGTTCAAAAAAATTTTTTGATTCGCCTGGCAACGAAGAACCTTTGGAAGAAAGTGAACTGAGGTATGACGAGAAATCGCTGCCTGCTTCTGTTGCTTGCGGGGAACTTCCTTTTCGTTGTAATTTTTGCTCTTTTTCGCATGCTTCGCATTTTCTTTGCAATCTTGAAACGGAAACCGGTTTTGCAGAAAAAAACCGATGTTCATTTACAGGAATTCGCATTACTCTTTCTGCCATAGCATCTGCTTCCTGCTCGTAAGGATCATTCGGCATATTGATGCCAAGTTTCGGTTGGTAGAAATAATCGCTTCTCTTATGGAAACCGTGTGTTTCGTTGGGATGATGTATGCTTTCAAAATCAGTCATCAGGGCGTTGGCTTTTGTACTAGATTTCGTGCTTTTGATTTCACAAAATCTATTTCAAATATGATTTTGGTATAGTAACTACTTTGTGCGCATTCAATATGATTTCAGGCTTACCGGGTGGCGCAAGATTCAGCGAGTTATTATTTGTTGTGACGAACTTAATTGAGTCGGTATTATTTTCCAATACCAGAACCTCTACTGTGTAATAATAAGGATCCGGGCTGCCATCCACATTAAAGCTGAAAGTAATATTATGGACCGATTTAGGGGTAGCGTCGATTGGAAGTCCTCCTTCGTAAACCGAAGTAACCGGTTGGCTGCCCTTATGGTTTATGATTCTGGGCCTGGCTCGAATTGCTTTTACTTTGCCCATTGGCGTTGGTCCGCCTGGTCCTTTACCTGGGCCAGTACCGGGTCCTGCCGCAGGATTAATGATTTCACCTTGAACTGTCCACGTGTGCCAATAGGAGGAAAGTGGTGTTCTCATGCCTGGGAGAATGCATTTGTCTACAGGGCCTCCTTCAAATTCCAGGAAAAGCGTTTTTCTTCTTGTGTCTGGTTGAGTAATCGTATCGGAAAATCCCGGATTGTCCTGA
>JAICYZ010000182.1 GCA_025933935.1 Chitinophagaceae bacterium | reverse complement strand
GGAGGAATCCGAAAAACACTGAATCCTGAAAGTGTTGAAGCAATGAAAACGGTTGGGCTTAAACCGGTGAGCTATCGGCTTAGAACAGAATTGGCAGGTGAAGTATGGCACTGGAATCCCAACGGAACCTGGAGTGAGGCCGATAAACAACAGGGATATTGGCTTTCCGATACAGTAAGTAAAGAGCCAATTGAAGTTTCTAATGGTTATCGGTTGCCCCGAAGAGGTAATACATTTGATCAGGCAAATAATGATGGTTATTCAAGAATAGATGATGGCGATACGACCACCTTTTGGAAAAGTAATCCATATCTTGATAAACATTTTACAAGAGAAGCTAACAATCTTCATCCACAATGGGTAATTGTTGATCTGGGTAAAAGGCGTCTCGTGAATGCAATACGAATCAATTGGAGCAATCCGTATGCCCTGGCATTTAAAGTAGATTATGCTCATGACGTAGATCCTGGTTATTTTGATCCTTTTCAGCCGGATATCTGGAGGCCTTTTCAAAAAGATTCTTTTAAAAATATTGGTAATAATAATCAAATCATCAGGATAACAGGCAAAGAATTGCGCGTTCGTTTTATAAGAATATCAATGACCGAAAGTTCTTATACTTCAGCAGAAACATCCAGTGATATCCGAGACAAACTCGGTTTTGCCATCAAAGAAATGAGCATTGGTTTTTTAAACGACAAGGGAAAATTTACAGATTTTATCAGTCATTCAGCGGATCATGATCAAAGCGCAGTTTATGTTTCTTCTACCGATTCATGGCATACATCAAAAGATATGGATCCGAATATAGAACAGGCAGGAATAGATCATTTTTTTAGAAGCGGAATTACTGCCAATCAACCGGTATTAATGCCCGCTGCACTTTTATACGATACGCCCGATAATGTGATGGCAATGCTGAAATATTTAAAAGCGAAACATTATTTAGTGAATGAATTGGAAATGGGAGAGGAGCCGGAAGGTCAGTTAGTTTCGCCTGACGACTATGCTGCACTTTATTATCATTTGGGAAAGAAGATAAAGGATTTCGATTCTTCAATGCGATTGGGCGGTCCCGGATTTGCCGCCATTTCATTTACTCCGGATGACAGTTCTACTTTTTCAGAATCAGACTGGACACGTCTTTTTTTAAATTACTTAAAAAAACATGATGCAATTTATTTGTTTAATTTTTTCAGCTTCGAGTGGTATCCGTTTGATGATCTATGTGCGCCAACAGCATCTCAGCTCAAAAAAGCACCCGAAATGCTTTCCATTGCTTTGAACAATTTTAAAAATATTCTGCCTCCTGATACTCCAAAGTACCTGACTGAATATGGTTATTCCGCCTATGAAGGAAAGCACGAAGTAGAAATAGAAGGTGCGTTAATGTACGCAGATATTTTGGGGAAATTTTTAGAATCAGGCGGCAATAAAAGTTTTCTTTATGGGTATGAACCGGCTATTTTGCAGCAATCTTATAAATGCGCCGGTTATGGTAATAATATTTTATTTGGCCTCGGAGAAGATGCGAAAATAAATTATAAAACAGCGGCTTATTATGGAGCAAAAATGATCACCCAGAACTGGTTGCGGCCTTCGGATTCTGTTTTAGCAATATATCCTGCATTCTGCAATATTTACGGAAGAAAAAAAGATCCTCTTATTACTGCATATCCTATTCTAAGCTCTGATGGCAAATGGTCGGTAATGCTTATTAATAAAGATCCAAATCGAACCTGGAGTATTGACGTTGATTTAGAAAATACAATTTCAAAACAAATAACTTCATTGCATTTTACACATTTAATTCAATACTCAAAGCAAGAGTATCACTGGGTTGACAAAGGATTCAATAGTTATCCATCAAAGAATCTCCCAGCGGTTGAGAAGAAAATTAACGGATCAAAAAAGATTTCTCTGCCACCTTATTCTTTAACGATCGTTTATTGAACTCTTTTTTTAGCGATTAAAAATTCGTGTTATTTGTTTCTTTACCGAAGCATATGGATTGATACGCCCCAGTGAACATGAATTTACGACCGTCAGGGAAGAAAGCGCTGTCGCCGTGTGTTAAGCATTGACCGTTACTTCTTTTACCCTTCCCGTTCTCTTTAATGCGCCCCAGCCTTGCAGTTCACCTTTAATGGCTTTATTAAAAGATTTGATGAGAATATAATACATCAGCTGGCGATAAATTAATCTTTGAGGCAACATCCAGATCAATTTTAAATGGTTTTCTTTTTCATAAGCAAATGCCAGCGCAGCTCCCGCAATATCTACTAACGTAAAAATGAAATAATAAAGAATAATATGCGGAATACTTGCTACTACGATTCCAAAAGAAGCCGCAAGCAAACTAAGCACTAAAATAATATCAGCGAGCGGCGCAAGAATCGGCAAAATGATTTGAAAGATAAGAATGTTCGGCATAGCGATCATTCCGAAATTTTTATATTTTTTGTTGAAGAGCGTATCACGGTGTTTCCAGAAACACTGCATCACACCAAAGCTCCAGCGAAATCTCTGCTTCAAAAACTGTTTAAAGGTTTCCGGTGCTTCAGTATAAGAAATGGCTGCTGTGCAATTTCTAACGATATATCCTTTTCTTAAAAGCCGCATAGTAAGATCACAATCTTCCGCCAGGGTGTCGGTGGTAAATCCGCCGGAGATCAATATCGCATCTTTCCGGAACGCTCCGATGGCGCCAGGTATTACAGTAATGCAATTTAAAAGATCAAAGGCGCGCCGGTCAAAATTTTGCGAGGTAATGTATTCGATACTCTGCCACCTTGTGATCATATTTACTTCGTTTCCAACTTTCACATTTCCCGCAACGGCTGCTACATTTTCTTCATCAAATTTTTTCATTAATAAAGAAACGGCATCTGATTTTAATTGCGTATCTGCATCAATACAAACAACATAATCAGCATTTGATTTTTGAATGCCAAAATTTAATGCTGATGCCTTTCCTCCGTTTATTTTTGTGTAAACAAAAACTTTTGGATTGTCTTTAAACGTTTGATTGACTTTTGAATATGTATTGTCACGACTGCCATCATCTACAAAAATTATTTCCAGTTCAGGGTAATCCTGCGCCAGTAAACTGTTTACCGTTCTGATAGAATTTAATTCTTCATTATAAGCAGGGACAACAATGCTTACCAGTGGAAGTTTATTTTCCTTGCCTGAAAGGAATGCCGGAAAACCGGTTTTATTTTCACTTTTTTCTTTTCTTTTTTGAATGCTGGCCAATACTGCCATTAAGATCATGCGGCCTACTGATAATAAAATGCCGATGATGAATAAAGTGAATAAAATTTGACCGCTCCAATACGCAGTTTCTGCAAGGAAAAAGTTGAATTTTCTTGTCCACCTATCCCGGGAATCAGCAACCCTTGGCATCACTTCATTTCTTGTTTTTCCCATCAGATCGGAAACTGAAGTAAAAACATAACCCTTCTTTTTAAAATAATCAATGATACGCGGAAGGGCTTCAACAGTGGCTTGACGTGTTTCACCGCCTGCGTCATGTAATAAAATAATGCTTGCATTGGTAGAAGCTTCCTGTCTTACTACTCTTTCAAAAATACTGTCCGCACTTACTCCGGGAGCCCAATCATTTGGATCGATACTTTCATTAATAGTTAAATAATTTTCCTGGCGGCTTCTTTGGATCGGTGCCAGTTCATCATAAGTTTGCGGCTCAGAGTCAGCGTTGTATGGCGCTCTGAACAAAATAGTGGAATGGCCGGTTACACTTTCGATCAGCAATCGCGTCAGCTTCATCTCAAGCGCAGCCCGCGTCAGGCTCATTTCTGCAATGTTGTGGTGTGTGAACGTATGATTGCCAATCTCAAAGCCATCATTATATTCCCTGCGTAGGATTGGTATATTTTGCTCTGCGTTTATGCCAATAACAAAAAAAGTTGCCGGCACTTTTTCGCGTTCAAGAATGTCAAGGATTTTTGGTGTCCATTCTGCACTTGGCCCATCGTCAAAGGTTAGAATGAGTTTGTGTCCTTTGCCAACAGTTGTGTCTTCTGCAAATTTCCGGATTACATAACCGGACGGAAGTTGTAGATAATTTTGTTCGGCAATCAACTGTTCAGAAGTGTCGATTTCAAATTTGATTTTTCCAGGTTGGGGTGTATATAAAATGTCCAGCACTTCACCTTCCCCCAGGAAACCAACACTATTTTGAATAACAGGAATAGTAGCAAGAGAATCAAAATTGAAAGGATTTTTTTGTAAAGACGCATTGCTCAAACTCCGGCCATAATATTTCCAGATACGCTGATCCTCGCTGCCGAGACGCCAAAGCGCTGTTCCGGCAGTAGGAAATTCATCACTGAATCTCAGAATATTGAACAGGGTTGCGGCATCGGTAAACCAAACATCATGATTGGTAATGTCGGTAGTATCCGTTGAACTTTGTGTTGCATAATTAAAATGAAGATTATAAGTGTCATCATCATAAATAATTTTTGCATTGATACTTTGCGCTTTATTAATTGCTTCATTGTAAGTGAGTGGTAAGGGATCAATTTTGCCATCAGACCAACTATAACCAAATCCTGCGACACCAAGAATTATTTTAGAAGGATCAATTCTGTCAGAAGTCCACGACACAGCGTCTTCTATCCATTTCTGCCCGCTTATTGGTCCTGGCCCCGTAGATCCATTATACTCGTCATAAGCCATTAGAATAATGTAATCATTGTAGTCCGACAATCTCGAATAATCATAATCAGCATTCTTCGGCTCTACATCCTGTGTTACCAGCAATCCTTTTGCATGAAGCGTTTCATATAATTTTTTTTGAAACCCGGTGAGTGGTTCATTTGTTTTTTCTGTCAATTCTTCAAAGTCAACATTAATTCCGGCAAGGTGATAATATGAAAGCGTGTCAGAAATTTGTTTGATGAAGTTATTTCTGGCAATTGTATCTTTTAAAATATAGTGCAATAATTTTCCGTCAAAATCACTTCTCGAAGAATTAAAATTGGAAACAATCGGCAGAATCCGCAATTTTTTTTGCTGCATCAACGCGAGGCCGGCACTGTCAATTCTTGTTTGCAACTTATGGGTAACGGTATCAATAAAAAACCATTCAGGAAGAATCGTGTTGATTTTATCAGCATTTTTTTCAAGATCGGGCAGAGCAACCCGCGCATTCCAGGGTGTATAAAAAGCAGCACGGATCAGCGAAAGTGAACTGGCTTTTGAAAACCCACCATTCTTTACTTTCTTTAAAGAATCCGATTTTAATTTATTGATTAAAAAATCTTTGAAGCCTTTATATTTTGAGTTCTGATGATTTTTTAAAATAAGAGGATTAGAGGGATCAAGAGTGGTTTGATATTCGCGCGCTTTTGCTTCCATGTTCGGAACGTTAGGCAAAGAGCCGCTGTACAATGCAATCGCAAGTACCACAATAAAGAAAAGGCTGACCATTAAAATCACACGACCCGTCCACTTAAATCTTTTCCACCTGGTCGGCCTGTCGGTTTGAAAAATCTGTGGAGTATTATTGTCGCTCATATTTTTATATCAGAAAATACAATACCTCTTTGCATTTTACACACGAAGGTAAATCGGTTGCAACTTTAAACTTTATATTTTGTCAAAGTTATCAGTGGGCTTAACAAAAAATTATTTCCTTTTGTTTAAGGCAAAAAGAAGGCCCCTGTAGAAACAGGGGCCGTTTACCAAAACTAACTGCTTATGAGAAAATTGAAATTTAATGTTGTTGATTATTATTTTTCAAATCCCATGCCAAAAGTAAAGCGTCTTTTGTTAAGAAAAAATTAAGACAAAAGAATATTTTTAAAAAATCTAGAAAATATTGGCAAAATGACATTTTTCTGACCAGAAAAGCGATACAAATAAAAATTATTTACTGATTGCCCAGTTTTTCTGAATTTTCTGCAAATTGAAGAGCATCAATAAATTCCTGTAGTTCACCGTTCAACACATTTTCTAAATTATATGCCGTCAGGCCAATACGATGGTCTGTCACTCTGCCTTGTGGGTAATTATACGTTCTTATTTTTGCCGAACGGTCGCCTGTGCTCACCAAACTTTTTCTGTGACGGGAAATTTCCTCTTCCTGCTTGCGTACTTCTTCTTCGTATAATTTCGTACGCAACATCTGCATCGCTTTTTCACGGTTGCCTAACTGACTTCTTTCCGTCTGACACACAATTACCAATCCGGTTGGAATGTGGGTCAACATCACTTTTGTTTCCACTTTATTGACATTCTGTCCACCGGCACCACCACTTCTGGCAGTTTCCATTTTCACATCGCTGTCCCTTACCTCTACATCCACTTCTTCTGCTTCCGGCATTACCGCCACCGTTGCCGCACTTGTATGAACACGTCCGCTGGCTTCTGTATCAGGAACGCGCTGTACACGATGAACCCCGCTTTCAAATTTTAAAGTTCCATATACATCGTCACCTGTTACTTCAATTTGTACTTCTTTGTAGCCACCAACTGTTCCTTCATTCTCACTCAACAGCGAAGTTTTCCAGCCCTTTGATTCACAAAATTTCAGGTACATTCTCATCAGATTTCCCGCAAATAAAGAAGCTTCGTCCCCCCCGGTTCCGGCTCTTATTTCAAGGATGGCATTCTTTTCATCCTGCGGATCTTTAGGAATGAGCATATTTCGGATTTGCTTCTCCAGGTTCTCTTTTTCTTCCTGCAACTGCGGCAATTCTTCCTTCGCCATTTCACGCATTTCTTCATCATCGCTATTCAGCACCTCTTTATTAAATTCAATGTCATCAAGTAATTTTGCGTATTGGTTACGTACAATTACGATTTTCTCAAGGCTGCGGTATTCCTTGCTTAATTGCTTATATTTTTTATTATCCGCAACAATTTCAGGGTTCGATAACGCAATTCCCAATTCTTCAAATCTTGCTTTTATCGCTTCCAGTTTTTCAAGCATCATATTTCTTCAAAAGTCTTTTAAAGTGTGTAATGGGTAAAATGTGTAACGGTTTATGTAGAAAATATTACCCCTTATCTTTGATAATCGTGCAAAATTAAACTAATCCTTTTTTAGATGCGTTATAGAAAATTGAAAGCTGATTATTTATTTACGGGTGAAAAGCTGTTAACTAATGAAAAGATATTGATTACCGATTTTACAGGGGAAATAATCGATATTATTGATGAAAAAGATGCAGGAGAAGAAATTGAAACTTACAAAGGAATACTTTGTCCGGGATTTGTGAATGCGCATTGCCATCTTGAACTTTCACATCTGAAAAATGTGATTCCTGAAAAAACAGGGTTGGTCGATTTTGTATTTAAAGTAGTTTCAGAAAGATATTTTGCAGAAGAAGAAATCCTGAATGCAATTGAAAAAGGCGAAGAAGAAATGTTGCAAAATGGAATTGTGGCTGTTGGTGATATCTGTAACTATTCAACTACTGTTTCCCAAAAAATAAAACGAAATATCAGCTATTACAATTTCATTGAGATAAGCGGATGGCTTCCGGAAATTGCTGATGCACGTTTTGAAAAAAGGAAAATTGCTTTTGAAGAATTTCGTAAAAATAACTTGATGGCAGCCATTGTACCTCATGCCCCTTATTCGGTTTCTGACATTTTATGGAAAAAGAT
>JAICYZ010000229.1 GCA_025933935.1 Chitinophagaceae bacterium | reverse complement strand
TTGCACCAGGGAAAAATTGCCGAAATGGCAACAGGTGAAGGTAAAACATTGGTTTCGACATTGCCTGCTTATCTGAATGCGCTTGCCGGTCACGGAGTACATATCGTAACCGTGAATGATTATTTGGCTCGTCGTGACAGCGAATGGAACGGCACTTTGTTTGAATGGCTCGGACTTACCGTGGATTGCATCGACAAGCATCAACCCAACAGCGAGGAACGCCGCAAAGCTTATGCAAGCGATATTATTTACGGAACGAATAATGAATTCGGTTTTGATTACCTACGCGATAACATGGTGCATACTCCGGAAGAAATGGTGCAGGGAAAACACCATTTTGCCATGGTGGATGAAGTGGATAGCGTATTGATTGATGATGCCAGAACGCCGTTAATTATTTCCGGACCGATTCCACGTGGCGATCAGCAGGAATTTGATCAGCTGAAACCACGGGTGGAAAAAATAGTAGAAGCTCAAAAGAAAGTTACGAGTGCATTTTTAATTGAAGCAAAGAAAAAAATTGCTGAAGGAAATGACGATCCGAAAGATGGCGGATTGGCTTTGTACCGCTCTCACCGCGGGCTTCCTAAGAATAATGCATTGATAAAATACCTGAGTGAGCCGGGAATGAAGGTGAAACTTCAGAAATCTGAAAACTATTACCTGGGCGAGCAGCAAAAGAACATGCACATTGTAGATGATGAGCTTTATTTTGTAATAGATGAAAAAAATAACCAGGTTCAGCTTACTGATAAAGGAATTGCCTTGATCACAAAATCGGGTGAAGACCCTGATTTTTTTATCATGCCGGATATCGGCGTTAAGCTCGCTGAAATTGAAAAAAGCGATTTAACTGCTGAACAAAAATTAGAACAGAAAGAAACTTTATTGAATGACTATTCTATAAAAGCGGAAAGAATTCATACTGTTCAGCAATTACTAAAAGCATATACCCTTTTTGAAAATGACGTGGAATATGTGGTAATTGACGGGCAGGTAAAAATAGTGGATGAGCAGACAGGCCGTATCATGGAAGGCCGCCGTTATTCTGACGGGTTGCACCAGGCGATAGAAGCCAAAGAAAATGTAAAGATCGAAGCATCCACTCAAACGTATGCCACCATTACACTTCAGAATTATTTCAGAATGTATCACAAGTTGGCCGGCATGACCGGTACAGCAGAAACCGAAGCTGCAGAATTCTGGGACATTTATAAACTGGATGTCGTTTCTATTCCTACCAATGTTCCGGTTATCCGCGACGACGTGCAGGACCTGGTTTTCAAAACAAAAAGAGAAAAGTTCAAAGCAGTAATAGAAGAAGTGGAGAAAATGAAAGAGCAGGGAAGGCCAATCCTGGTTGGTACCACCTCAGTGGAAGTGAGTGAATTGCTCAGCAGAATGATGAAGCAAAAAGGAATTTCGCACAATGTTTTGAATGCGAAACAACATGCGAAAGAAGCGCAGGTAGTTGCAGAAGCCGGTTTGGCTGGCGCTGTTACCATTGCCACAAACATGGCTGGTCGTGGTACGGATATAAAACTAGGCCCGGGAGTAAAAGAAGCGGGTGGATTAGCAATTCTGGGTACAGAAAGGCATGAAAGCCGTCGCGTGGACAGGCAGTTGCGCGGACGTGCAGGAAGGCAGGGAGATCCGGGTTCTTCAAAATTCTTCGTGTCGCTGGAAGACGATTTGATGCGCATGTTTGGTAGTGAAAGGATCGCCGCTTTGATGGATAGAATGGGTTACAAAGAAGGAGAGGTGATTCAGCACAAAATGATTTCCAGTAGCATTGAGCGCGCGCAAAAGAAAGTGGAAGAAAATAACTTTGGCATTCGTAAAAGATTATTGGAATATGATGACGTGATGAATAAACAGCGTACCGTTATTTACGGAAAACGCAACCACGCTTTATTTGGAGAAAGACTTGCGCTGGATCTGGACAATGCATTTTACTCTGTAGCAGAAGGAATTATCAATTCATTTAAAGAAATCAATAATTACGAAGAATTTAAACTTGCGGTGATTATGAATTTCGGAATTGATACAGCAATTACCGCAGAACAGTTGGAAAAAGAAGATTTGAGTGAATTAGCAAACACTTTATATTATGAAGCTAAGGATCATTACAATCACAAGAACCAGCTGATGAATCAGCAAACGCTTCCTGTAATAAAAAATATCCGTAAAGAACAAGGTGCTCACATCATTAATGTTGCGGTTCCATTTACCGATGGCAAAAAAGGGATGCAGGCAATTGCGAACCTCGATAAAACAATCGAAACGAATGGAGCTGAACTGACCAATGCGTTGGAACGTAATATTACACTTGCTTTGATTGATGATGCATGGAAAGAGCATTTGCGGGCAATGGATGATTTGAGGCAAAGTGTACAAACTGCCGGGTATGAACAAAAAGATCCGTTGGTAATTTATAAGATCGAAGCATTTGGCGCATTCAAACAAATGGATGACCAGGTGAATAAAGATATTGTAAGTTTTCTGGCGCATTGTACAATTCCGGCAGAGCAAAACCAACCAACAAGAATTACAGAAGAAAGAAAGAGAAGAACCGACATGAGTAAGATGCGGCAGCGCAAAGAAGAATTTGCAGGTGCAGGAGCCGGCCCTGATTATCTTCCACAGGAAAATGAATACATTGATCCATCTGAAAATATAAAACAGGAACCAATAAGAGTAGGCCCAAAAGTTGGACGTAACGATCCATGCCCCTGTGGGAGCGGAAAGAAATATAAGAACTGCCACGGAAAAGGAGAAGCTGCCTGATATTCATTTTAAATTACAGAAACACTAAAAGCGTCATATTTGTTTGTTTACTGAAAGCGCCGGAAATCAAATTTGATTTCCGGCGCTTTCACATTGGTAATAAGAGTATAAAAATATTTTATTCCTGAAAAACTTATCCGAGAAAATCTGCAACCGTCAATAAAAAAACGGATTCTTTGGTAGCGGCCACACTGTGAGGAACGTTTCTATGCAAAGCAATTATTTCTCCTTTTCTCAACACCATTGACTGGCCTTCAGTATTAAAAGTAATTTCCCCATCCAGCACCTGCACACTCACGATTCCATTGGTGGTATGCTTTTCCATAACAGCATCTTCATGCAGCGCGATCAAGACGATTCTCATGCCATTTGTTTTATAAATCGTCATTGCGTTGCGGTCACTTTTTTTCCATGCCGGTTCATTTTTTATTTGCCTGATAAATTCAGGAACATTAATCGGCACAGCCGGCGCATCGATAAGCCTGCCGCCTTCAGGCCTTAATTCTGTTGATTCATTGTGTTTTGCTTCCATAAAAATTCTGTTTACTTTTCAAATTAACGCGCTTAGACCTTTGGCATCAGCTTGAGGGCTGAGCCTTTGTGAGCCGCAATATGATCGCTTTTGTCACTCTTTATCTCATATTGTGGATCTTCCTCGGTTGCATGATGGATATAACCTTTGTAATTAAAATCACCCGTATGCACTTTGATAATTTTTCCTGAAACATGACCAGCTTCTGAATTCCATTTTACATGATCGCCGATTTTGAAGGGATGTTTCATCCTTTTTCTTTAGATAAATACCTTCTACAAAAACTGCTCCTAATATTGCTTCATTTTCAAATTATTAAAAAACTTATTCTTTTTGTGTGCCAATTTTTTCGCAAAAGATTCTATGGTGTACATTTGTTGTTAATGGAATACCATGTGCGGCACATACTTTGAGCAAAAAATAATCAAATAAAAAAAATGGAAAAAATGGAATCAGTAGAACAATTAGGAATTAATACAGTTCGCGTTTTATCTGCAGATGCAGTACAGAAAGCTAATTCAGGGCATCCCAGCACTCCAATGGGCCTGGCGCCAATTGGTGATGTACTTTGGACAAAAGTGATGAATTATAATCCGCATGATCCGGAATGGCCAAACCGCGACCGGTTTGTTTTATCAGCAGGCCATGCATGTATGTTGCAATATTGCTTTTTATATCTTACCGGTTATGATGTTTCATTAGACGATTTAAAAAATTTCCGCCAGCTTCACAGCCGCACAGCGGGGCATCCGGAATATGGACTGTTACCAGGAATAGAAGTAACCACCGGGCCGCTCGGGCAAGGTTTCGCCAATGGAGTAGGAATGGCAATTGGGCAGCAATACATGGCTTCGAGATACAACAAACCCGGTTTCGACATCTTTGATTATAAAATTTACGCCATCTGCAGTGATGGAGATATTATGGAAGGTGTGAGTGCAGAAGCGGCTTCTCTTGCCGGACATCTGAAACTCGGCAATCTTATTTATTTATACGACGATAATAAAATTACGATCGAAGGCGATACGTCTATCACATTTAATGAAGATGTGACCGAACGTTTCCAGGCTTACGGATGGCATGTTCAATCGGTAGCCGACGGCAATGATACAGAGGCGATTCATGCTGCAATTATTAATGCACAAAATGAAACCAATCGTCCCTCATTAATTAAGGTACGTACTCATATTGGCTTCGGAAGTCCCAATAAAGTGGATACTGCCGCGGCCCACGGTTCGCCGTTAGGAAAAGATGAGGTAAGGTTGGTAAAAGAGAATTTTGGATTTGATCCCGATAAATCTTTTGTAGTTCCTGGTGAAGTATTGGATTATTATCGTGCCAAAGGAAGCGCAGGAGTAAAAAAAGAGCAGGATTGGAAAGATCTTTTTGCAAAATATAAAGAAAAATACCCTTCAGAAGCGGCAGAATATGAATTATTGAGGGATGGAAATTTGCCGGAAGGTTGGAAAGAAAAGTTGCCTGTTTTCAAACCGGATCCCAAAGGAATCGCTACACGGAAAGCATCCGGAAAAACACTGAATGCCATAGCAGATCAATTGCCTTTATTAATTGGCGGATCTGCTGATTTGTCTCCTTCAACAGACACAGAGTTGGATTCTTTTAAATCTTTCTCCGATGAAAATCACGGCGGCAGAAATTTTCACTTTGGAATCCGCGAACATGCAATGGGAGCGGTTTTGAACGGCATGGTACTTACCAAAGGCATTATTCCTTTTGGTGCTACCTTCCTCATATTTTCAGATTATATGAGGCCGCCGATCAGATTGGCAGCAATTATGAAAATCAGGCCGGTTTTTTTATACACACACGATAGTATCGGGCTTGGCGAAGATGGAACAACGCATCAGCCGGTGGAACAGTTAATTGGGTTGCGTTCTGTTCCAAATATGACGGTAATTCGTCCCGCAGATGCCAATGAAACCGCCGAGGCGTGGAGGGTAGCACTGGAACACAAAGATGGGCCGGTTGCCATCGTCCTCACACGTCAGAACATTCCGATCATTGACCAGGACAAATATGCAAAAGCATCGAACCTGGAAAAAGGCGCGTATATTTTATCGGATTGTGAAGGAGAGCCACAGGTAATCCTGATGGCCACCGGAAGTGAAGTTCATCTTTTACTGGAAGCACAGGAAAAACTGAAACAGGAATCCATCCAGGCAAGGGTTGTTAGTTTCCCATGCTGGGAAATTTTTGACCAGCAAAGCAAGGAATATAAGGAAAGTGTATTTCCGAAAAATATCCGCAAGCGTTTGGCTGTAGAAGCCGGCTCGCCTATCGGGTGGTTGAAATATGTAACCGATGATGGCGATGTGATCGGCATTACCAGATTCGGCGAATCTGCTCCCGGAGAAGAAGTGATGAAAGAATTTGGATTTACTGTAGAGAATGTGGTTGAAAGAGCGAAGGCATTGTTGAAATAATTTCTAATAAAGGTTTCCAGCTTTTTAAAAGTTGGAAACCTTTATGTAAAAGGCATTCATTTTTGAAAATATTAAAGTTCTAAACAATGAAAAGAATTCTGATCGCGATTGATTACAATCCTACCGCGCAACACATCGCCGAAACCGGGTATTCATTGGCAAAATCAATGAATGCGGAAGTTGCCTTATTGCATGTAGTGGCAGATTATACGTATTATTCTTCACTGGATTATTCGCCGATAATGGGCTTTGATAGTTTTAGCAACCTGGGAATGTTGCAAACAAATACCGTAACTGAATTGCAAAATGCAGCCGGGGATTATCTTGGAAAAACAAAACTACATCTCGGCGATCCTTTGATTAAAACGATTGTAAAAGATGGTGATTCAGGAGATGCAATTATTGAAACTGCGAATGAGATAAATGCGGATGTAAT
>JAICYZ010000097.1 GCA_025933935.1 Chitinophagaceae bacterium | reverse complement strand
CAGGGTTGCCACTATTTTTAATGCCAACCAGTTTCTTGCCAGATAAAATTATTTTGTCTCCATATTTTAATTTTTGTGAAGCAGAATCCTTATCAAAATAAATTAAAAAATTGCCACTTGTTTGATGCTGCATGCCATTATGGATCACAGTTTCAGCCACTGCCAGCGCTTTAAAAGTTTTAGCTTTTTCAACGGGTGGTTCATCGATCGTTGCCACAATAAAACTTTGTCTCTGATCATATTTTCCATACCAATTCAGGTGATTCCGCGCATCTTTTTGCCAGGTAATGAAGCTGCCAAATATGGTTAGAAAAAGAAAGATTACGATTCCCTGGATTGAGCGAAACCGAAACCGGATTGCTTCGGGAAAAAAAGAAAAAATAACAAAAGCTGTAAAAAAAATTACAGCAAACAAACTAATAATCAGAATTTCTGTTTTGAAATAAAATTGGAAAATGATTCCACACATTAAAGGAATCAGTAAACGCAGAAATGGCGCTTTTTTCCAAATAAAAATATCATATGATTTTCTCATCAGGCAGAATGATTATTTCAAAAATATTGCTGATCCGAGAGCAATTAGGTATTTTGACAATTGAATTCAAACTTGAAGATACATTTTTAATAAATTTATCTTCTATTGTTTAGATTTGTCAAAGGTATCTGAACGGGAACCAAAAAATACCTGCATTCTCTTACAACTTTTTAAAAAAATAAATCAATTAATTTTTGAACCATTCATCACAAATGGAGTTTGACAAAGCGTATTCTTTTTTGATTGAAAAATTGGAAAAGGAATTGCCTTCTTACCTACATTATCACAATGCCGCACACACGAAAGACGTGGTCGCAGCTTCTGAACGTTTGGCGTTATCTGAAAATGTTTCGGAAGATAATTTAATCATTTTAAAAACTGCCGCGTTATTTCACGACTCCGGCTTTTTAGAAACCTATACGGATCACGAAGAAATCTCTTGCGATATGGCAAGAAAATGGCTTCCGCAATTTGGATATAATAAAGAGGAAATTGAAAGGATCTGCGCCCTCATTTTATGTACTAAAATTCCACAAACTGCCGATAACAAACTTGGACAAATACTTTGCGATGCGGATCTGTATTACCTCGGCACGGATAAATATTTTATAAACGCCGACAAGCTTTATAAAGAATTGCATGAAGCGGGATTTGTAAAGGATCGGGATGAATGGCGAAAAGAAGAAATAAAATTTGTAGAAGGACAAACGTATTTTACAAACACAGCGGAAAAAAAGCTTTCTTCAAAATTAAAACAAACGCTGACTCAACTGAAAGCAAGGGCTGCAACTGAAAAAAAACCGGAAAAAGCTTACGCGATTTATGATTGGATCAATGATGCCATGTTTTTGAGTATTGGAGTCATTTTAGCTGCATTTTCTTTGAAAGGTTTTCTGATACCCAACGGTTTTTTTGATGGCGGCATCACCGGTATTTCTCTTTTGATCCACGAAATTTATCACCTGGATATTTCTTATGTGATCATGCTCGCCAATCTTCCGTTCATCATTATTTGCATTTACGCGATCAATTTCAGTTACGCTTTTAAAACCTTTATCTGCATTTTATTGCTGGGAATTTGTTTGTATTATTTTCCTCATTATTCCATTACTTCCGATAAACTACTGGTTTCTATTTTCGGAGGATTTTTTCTCGGTGCAGGTATCGGACTTACTATGAGAGCCGGCTGCGCAATAGATGGAATAGAAATTTTGGCTCTTTATACGTGGAAAAAAACCAGCTTTACGATCACCGAAATTATTCTTGCCATTAATATTCTAATTTTCAGTATTGCGGCCTTTCGCTTTGGAATTGAAGTGGCTTTGTATTCCATGCTTACTTATTTTACAGCCACCAAAACCGTCGACTATGTAGTGGAAGGATTGGAGGCTTACGTCGGTGTTACCATCATTTCCGGCAAGAGCGAAATAATCAAAGACCGCCTTGTAAATGAAATGGGAAGGGGCATTACCATATACAAAGGCGAAAGAGGATATCTGCCCGGCAAATTTGAACTACATGCTGATTGCGATATTATTTTTACCGTAATTACCCGTTTAGAAATCAGGAAACTGAAAAACCTGGTGAGTGAAATTGATCCGCGCTCTTTTGTTTTTGCAAGCACAATCAAAGAAGCTTCAGGAGGAATAATTAAACGCAGACACATTCATTGAACAAAACCTGGGAAAGGAATTATTTCTCATTCCACTATCCTCAGCTTTGCATAATTGAGCATGATTTTCTTTTCACCGTTATATTCAAATTTTACGGTCGCAACAGGATTGTGAGCTGCTCCTTCCATTTTGATTACTTCTCCAAAACCAAATTTTTGATGTTCGATTTTTTGCCCGGGTTGTAAATTACTGGTATCGCTTGGTGCAAAGCCGGGAGAAGGAACATGCTCTTTAATTTTTATAACGGGAGTCGAAACAAGATACGCCTGCTTTTCAGGCTGTGGTTCCCGGTTTTGATTGTAAGACGGATATTTCGGCTTATCAAATGCATTCCAGTGATTGGTTTGATTGTTGCGCATATTGCCTCCGGCAAAAGACTTATCCAGGCGCTCGCCCGGCAATTCATCTACAAACCTGCTTGGTTCGTTTTGGGTAAGGTTTCCAAACCGGTAGCGGTTGTTTGAATACGTAAGCCACAGCCTGGTTTTTGCACGGGTAATCGCTACATAAAACAATCTTCTTTCTTCTTCAAGCTCTTCCCGCGTATTGATTGCCATTGCATTAGGAAATAATGTTTCTTCTAAGCCTCCGACAAAAACAACAGGAAATTCCAGCCCCTTTGCAGCATGGATCGTCATTAGTTTTACCACATCACTTTCACCCTTATCATCATCTGCATCGGTCAATAGAGTAATTTGCTGTAAATAACTTCCGAGGCTTTTATCCAGCAATTCGCCATCTTCTGTTGGTGTTTCTGTAAATTCTTTTATAGAGTTTAATAACTCCTGAAGGTTCTCATAACGCGCAAGGCCTTCGGTGGTTTTATCATTAAATAAATCTTTTACAATACCTGTTTGTTTGCCCACAAGGATTGCCAGATCATAAGCATTTTTCTTTTGCAATTCACTTTGAAACATTTTGATCATGATTACAAAATTGTTTATAATCTCAAGCGTTGAAGCCTTATAGCCAAACTCCGCTGCACGTTCGAGCACATTCCACATGGAAATGTTATATTGATTAGCAAACAGAATTGCCTTTTCAATCGATGTTTTTCCAATTCCTCTTGCCGGATAATTGATGATCCTTTTTAACGCTTCTTCATCGCCGGGATTCAAAACCACACGCAGGTAGCTTAAAAAATCCTTGATCTCTTTTCTCTGATAAAAACTGATACCGCCATAAATCCGATAGGCAATATTCATTCTTCGAAGGCTTTCTTCAAAGCTGCGGCTCTGTGCATTGGTACGATAGAGAATCGCAAAATCGCTGTTGCGGTAATGGTTGCGCAATTTCTGCTCCTGTATTGCATCCGCCACATATTTTCCTTCGTCATTATCAGTTGCAGTGCGCACTAATTTTATTTTGTCACCTTCATGATTGCTGGTCCATAATTTTTTTGGAATTTGCCCTTTATTATTTGAAATGATGTGATTGGCCACATGCAAAATGTTTTGCGAGCTGCGGTAATTTTGCTCCAGCATCACTACTTTCACTTCATCATAATCTTTTTGAAATTGCAAAATATTTTCTATGGTAGCGCCACGGAAACTATAAATGCTCTGCGCATCATCACCCACAACAGCAACGTTTTCGTGCATCGCGCCCAGCAGTTTTATAATCTGGTACTGTGATGTATTCGTATCCTGGTACTCATCAATCATTATGTACTTAAATTTCCGCTGATACTTGCTCAGGCTTTCGGGATGTGTGCTTAATAACTGGTAAAATTTTAATAAAAGATCATCAAAATCCATCGCCCCGTTTTTGTAGCAACGGTTGCAATAAGCCGTATATATCTGGCCAATCAATGGGCGGTTTGCACGCATATCTTCCTGTTGCAAGCCATAATCGTTGATGTATTCTTCGGGAGTAATTAAACTATTTTTTGCACTGGAAATCCTGTTATAAACTGTATTTGCTTTGTAATGTTTATCATCCAGGTTCATTTCTTTCACCACCGTTTTCACCACACTTTTTGCATCATCGGTGTCATAAATCGTAAAGTTTCTCGGATAGCCGAGTTTGTCTGCTTCTGCTCTTAATATCCGCGCAAAAACTGAGTGAAACGTTCCGATATATAAATTCTTTGCTTCGTTATTTCCCAAAATATGAGTAACCCTTTCCTTCATCTCCGCAGCCGCTTTATTGGTAAAAGTAAGCGCCAGAATTTGAAAAGCGTCTACTCCCGTCGCCATTAAATGAGCGATTCTTGTCGTTAAAACTTTGGTTTTCCCGCTGCCAGCCCCCGCTACGATCATGATCGGGCCGTCGCGGTGAAGAACGGCTTCGCGTTGTGATTCATTCAATCCCTGTAAATATTCCTGCATATTGCAAATTTACGAAAAGAGGTGCGGAGGAAAATGGATGTGGGGAAATATTTAGTAACTGAAAGCAGCTTTTATACTACAAAATTCTTTAAGTTTCATTTTATATCTTTGAGGATATAATATTGCAAAAATGAATTCAATCAGAATAAATGTAAATAAACAAATGGACGGATATTCTTTTAGTATCACTCCCTCTATTCGTGAATTTATTAAGAAACTCTTTCCAAATTCACATCCTGCAAACAATATTTTTGTCGGTTACGATACAAAAAGTGATTTTGCAATTTATGCCGGTAGATTGGAAAACTATATATATCCTGCCTTGCTGGGTGTGGAAGATGAAATGGATTTATATAAATTAGATGAAATTCAATTTATTGACACTCAGACAGGAAAAGTTTTATACAAACTAACGCCACGTGACGAAAAAGTTTAATCAATATTTAGGAAAAGCAGGCCATCTGTCTGTCATGTCGGAGTTCCTTATACTAGGTTGGAACGTCGCAATTCCCGAAGTAGATATTGGAAATGATATTTTTGTAGTTCAGGATAATAACGGAACATTAAGAAGAGTTCAGGTTAAGACATCCAAATCAACTGGTAGAAAATTAAATTTCAGTGCACAGTTCAGTATCTCTTTAAAAAACCTTCGCAATATCTCTAATATTTTAGTGCATTATGTTTTTATTGCCGGGCATAACGATAATTGGTCAAAACCCATTATAATTCGCCAGGACTATTTGCTGGAACATTTTGAAAACGAGGCTGGATCTGAGGCAAATGGCAATATCACCTTTTACTTTTCTTATTTTGACGAAAAGGTAAAATGCTCCGGGCAGGATTTTACAAAGTTTGTAAGAAATTTTACTGACTTTCCGAAAATTGAACATTAAAGAATTTGCTGGAAATGCCTCAGCTTTTTCTTTGCAATTTGAAAGTTTTCACATCAAAAAATTATTCCCGGAGTTTTACAAAGAAAACAGATGATATTTTTTCTAACATTTTTCTTCTTAATCTTATATGTAGGAATAATCGTTTTTTATAAAACCAGTTGGACGAAAATACCACTTCACAACTACATTAAGATCAATGACGCCTCAAATCTTCCGTTTATAAGTATAATAATCGCCGCCAGAAATGAAGAAAAAAATATCGGCGCCTGCATTCAATCCATTCTCAGACAAACTTATCCTTTGGATAAGTTTGAAGTAATTATTGTGAATGATCATTCGACTGATAACACGACAAATGTGGTTCTTTCTTTCAAACAGGGAAATATTCGTCTCATCAATCTGGAAGATTTTACAGAAAAGAAAGTTTTGAATTCTTATAAAAAAAAATCAATCGAAACTGCACTGCAATTTGCAAAAGGCGAATTGATTGTAACTACCGATGCAGATTGTATTGCGCCTGAAAAATGGCTTGAGACTTTAGCTGCGTTTTATAAAGACAAATCGCCTGTATTTGTTGCTTTACCGGTGGCTTTCAAAAATGCTTCAGAGCAGGATTCGTTTTTACAAAGATTTTTTATAAACTTTCAATCGCTCGATTTTATGATGCTACAGGGAATTACCGGCGCATCTGTTTATAAAAAATTTCATGCGATGTGCAATGGGGCAAACCTTGCTTATCAAAAGAAAGTATTTTATGAAGTGAATGGTTTTGAAGGAATTGATGCGATTGCCAGCGGCGATGATATGCTGCTGATGCATAAAATTCAAAACCGCTATTCTGAAAAAATAATGTTTTTAAAATCAGAAAATGTAATCGTAGAAACAGCGCCAGCAGAAACTTTCAAAGATTTTATTCATCAAAGAATCCGTTGGGCAAGCAAGGCAGATCAATACACCGATAAAAAAATAACTGCTGTTCTTGTACTGGTTTATTTGTTTAATGTATGGATTTTTATACTTAGCATTTGCTCTTTCTTTTCTCTAAAAATATTTTATTATTTTTTAATCAGCCTGGCCATTAAGATAATTGTTGAATGGATTTTTCTTTACCCCGTTGCAAAATTCTTTGACAAACAAAAATTGCTTTGGTGGTTTATTCCATCCCAGCCATTTCATATTATATATACCATGGTTGCTGGCTTCCTCGGAAAATTCGGAACCTATGAGTGGAAAGAAAGAAGGGTAAAATGAATGCGAATGTTTGAAATTCCCCTGTCTTTCAACAACAAGAATATCTTTTCAGCAGAGTAAGAATACTTACTATTTCTTCGTTATTAATCATTTAATTAAATGCATCAATAATCTTCGCCAGTTTCCTGTCTTTATCAGTCACCACATCTCCTGCATCGTGTGTTGAAAGCCATATCTCCAGCTTGTTGTATTCGTTTGTCCATTTTGGATGATGATCCATTTTTTCAGCGGCAAGCGCCACGCGGGTCATAAATGCAAATGCTTCTGAAAAGTTTTTGAACTCAAATTTTTTATAGAGCTTGTTATTTTTTTCTTCCCACATAATATTTGATTTTATTTTTTAAAAAATGAGATGCTGTTTGTTTTTAATTTTCTCATTTGTCAGTTCCACTACCATCTGCACGGAAGGAATTGTTTTTATTGAACTCATAAAAATATTGACTTCTTCATCTCGCATAATATCGTCTTTCATCAGCCATAAAAAATCAAGATGTTTAAATTCGGGCAATAAATATTCACCATCGTCTTCATTATTGTACAAATAATGTTTGATCGTTCCTGATTGCTGGCCATATTGATAAACCGGAAAAAAATAATTTCTCATTTTTTTGTTCAAATGAATTTCGATGCTGTTGTTTATCCTGAAATCAAAATTTAAAACCTGGTTCAGATGCCAGCAAAACCGGTATTGCTCTAATGATGCTATAATGCCGAGCAGCCTGGTGTTATCGAAAAAATCTTCCAGCATCATTTCATTATCAATCCGTAGTTTCATCACTGATTCTTTTTAAAAAACAACATCCAAATTTAATTTATCTTTTCCACGGATCACAGTAACCTTTGTGGAATCTCCTTTTTTAAATTTACTTAATGCCGTCATATAATTATTGATGTCTGTTACCTTGAAATCGCCAAGTTTTGTGATGACATCACCTGGCTGCATTCCGATCTTTTGCGCTATTTTTCCATCAATAATTCCATCGGCTCTCACTCCTGTTCCTGAATAAGTATAATCTGGCATAAACCCTAAACTAACGGTAAAATTAGCTGTTTGCATTTGCGGTTCACGCGTTTTGGAAAAGGCAAGCTTTTCATTCTTGTTGGTTTCTTTTAAAATATTTTCGATGTATTGAATCACCCGCAATTCTCCGACAAAATTAATTTTATCGACATCATCCGTAGGTTTGTGATAATCAGAATTTGTGCCTGTGAAGAAAAATAGAACCGGAATATTTTTAAGATAGAAAGAAGTATGGTCGCTTGGGCCAATTCCACTTGAATCAAATTTTACGTTCAACCATTGCGTTTTCTGTGGCAAGATTTTACCCCATTCAGGAGAAGTTCCATAACCAGCAATGCTTATGGTGTGCGTGCTGTCATTTAATCTTCCAACCATATCACAATTGATCATATAATCAACTGTTTGCAATGGAATTGTCGGATTTTCTGTAAAATATTTTGAACCAAATAATCCGAGTTCCTCACCGGAAAAGCAAATAAAAAGATAGTTGTTATTTTTTAGTTTTGAATTTTTCAAAATCTTTGCGAGCTCAAGTACAGCAGCGGTTCCACTGGCGTTGTCGTCTGCACCGTTATGTATTTCCGGCTTTCCGGTCCACAAAGAATTGTGATCTTCTCCATAACCAAGATGGTCATAATGAGCGCCGATGATAACCGTTTGTGCAGCGCCGTTATCGATATAACCGATCACATTATGGCCGGTTCTTTTCTTATCTCCAAAGGCGGTTTGCAAATCAATCTGCAGATCAGCAGAATTATCGCTCAAATATTTCCTGGAAGCATTTTTGGTAACATAAACCACCGGAATTTTCACTTGTGCTGATTTTGACTTCCCATCAAATTTTAATTCATCATCCAAAGTACCGGAATTAAAAACCAGCAACGCGGATGCGCCTTTATCGGCATATTCATTTGCTTTGTTTTTTATCGCCTCTGTCAAATCAAAATGCGGATTCGCTTGATTGTCTTCAACAATTTCTTTTATATCCCAAAACCACGGCATTCCTTTCTCTTTAAACGAAAGAGAAGCGCCGCCTTTCGCACTTCCCTCCGCACTGAATACGAAAGGGAAAAAATCGGTTCCTGTTTGAAGCGTAGAATCATTGATTTTTAAGTGTGTCGAAGGCAATATTTGTTTTCCTTCATTTATCTCAAAAGCCTGGACAAAAGAATTTCCATCGCCCTTTGGAATCAAGCCGGTTTTTTGAAATTCGGAAGATAAATATTCATACGCAAGTTTTTCTCCGGCAGTTCCGGTGCGCCGCCCTTCCAGTTTGTCACTCGCCAAAAAACTTATTTCTGTTTTGAGATTATCAATAATTACTTTTTCAGATTTTTTTAGTTTCTGTGCAGCAATTGTTTGGGATATAAGGATTAAAAAAAGAAGCGCATATTTCATAAGCCGGAACGATTTAAAAGGGCAAATTTAAGGTGAAAGTATTAGTGAAGGGTATGATAAAATTTCATGCCAATTATCTGTTTCCTGATTTCGTAAAACTGTTTTAGCTACTCACTGGTACATTTGCCGATTATTTTACATGAATTTGAGCCAACCGCTACATATTGCTTTAGTAGGAAATCCAAACAGTGGAAAAAGTTCACTGTTTAATTCGCTCACGGGCTTAAATCAGAAAGTTGGAAATTTTCCGGGAGTAACTGTTGATAAGAAAACCGGTATATCGAAAATTTCAGAAAAGCTATCAGCAAAAATCATCGACCTTCCCGGCACTTACAGCCTTTATCCAAAAAGGAATGACGAATGGGTTGCTTATAAAGTATTGCTGGAGCAAGATGCGCATATTAAAGCAGATATTATTGTGTTGGTAGCCGACGCAAGCAATCTAAAAAGAAACCTGCTTTTTTGTTCACAGATCATTGATCTGAAACGGCCTGTGATAATCGCATTGACAATGATGGACATTGCGAAGAAAAATAATATCCAGGTAGATGTAGCCGGTTTGGAAAGAGAACTTGGCGTTTTTGTTATTCCCGTTAATCCACGAAAAAATAAGGGAATAGCACAATTAAAAACTGCTATTGCAAATGCTGCTCAAAATCTGAATCATTTTCCTGACCGCGATTTTATCAATATGGAACCGATGGCTTCCTGTGCGATAAAAAAAGTAAGAAATATTTTCCCGGAAGTAAGCAATTATCGAGCAATTCATTATCTCATCAATCATGAAAATTTTGATCTGAATAATGAAACACAGGATGCAATTGAAAATATCGAAGTTGAAACAAAATTTAACGGCGTAAAAACGCAGGCGGAAGAGATTCTCCAGCGCTATGGAAAAATAAAAACCATCATGAAGCAAACGGTGGTGGAAACTGATCCGTTGCAAAAAGCGTTATTTACACAAAAATTAGATGATATTTTATTGCACCGGACCTGGGGATATTTGATTTTGATGCTGGTTCTTTTTTTATTGTTCCAAAGCATTTTTGTGCTTGCTCAATTTCCGATGAATGGTATCGAATGGACATTTGCCCAGGCCGGCGGTTGGCTTACCAAAGTGCTTCCTGCAGGTTGGTTTACCGATCTTTTTGTAAATGGAATTCTTGCCGGTTTGAGTGGAATTATTGTTTTCGTTCCACAAATTATGATATTATTCGGGCTGATTACTTTGCTGGAAGACACCGGTTATATGGCGCGCATTAGTTTTCTTACCGATAAAATCATGCGCAAAGCCGGCCTGAATGGGAAGAGCGTAATGCCGATGGTGAGCGGGCTTGCCTGCGCGGTTCCTGCAATTATGAGCGCACGAAGCATCGAAAATAAAAAAGAAAGATTACTAACCATCATGTGCACGCCGCTCATGAGTTGCAGTGCGAGGCTACCGGTTTATACCGTACTGATCGCTTTGGTAATTCCGCACAGAATGTATTTAGGATTTATCAGTTTGCAGGGCCTGGTAATGATGCTTATGTATTTTCTCGGAACTTTTATGGCATTGCTTGCCGCTTATGTAATGAAGTGGTTTATCAAAAGCAAAGAAAAAAGCTTCTTTATCCTGGAACTTCCTGCCTATCGCGGTCCCCGCTGGAAAAATATTCTTTCTACCATGATCGAAAGAGCAAAGATTTTCGTATTCGAGGCGGGAAAAGTAATCATGGTGATCAGCCTTTTGCTTTGGGTTTTGAGTACTTTTGGGCCGCCGAAAAAAATGAAAGCCGTTGACGAAAAGTATACTGCCTTAATACAGCAAAATCCGTTACAAGAAAAAGAGTATCGTAAATTAGAAAATACAGAGCATCTTCAAAATTCGTATGCAGGTATTTTAGGAAAAGCGATCGAACCGGTAATTCATCCGCTTGGTTACGACTGGAAAATAGGAATTGCCCTTATTACTTCGTTTGCTGCAAGGGAAGTGTTTGTAGGAACTATGGCTACTCTGTACAGTGTTGGCGATGATGCCGACGAAAATAATGCCACACTTCGGCAAAAAATGAGTGCCGCCACCTGGCCGAACGGCGATAAAGTTTATACGCTGGCAGCGGGCTTATCCCTTCTTGTTTTTTATGCGCTGGCCATGCAATGCATGAGCACTTTAGCAGTTGTAAAACGCGAAACACATACCTGGAAATGGCCTGTAATCATGCTGCTTTACATGACCGGCCTCGCTTATGTGATGAGTTTTATTACTTTTCATTTGTTTAAATAAAAGTTTTTTATAAAAGAAGAATTGTTAATATTGGCAATAAGGAATAGCAATGACATGATTTGTCTTGATTGAATTACCATTTTTAAAAACTAACATGGCAAAATCTACCGAGCTTATATCAGTAACAGATGAAATAATCATAAATTAAAATTTATGTGATCAGGGGTCAAAAAGTAATGATAGACAGAGATCTAGCAGAATTATATGAAGTTGAAACAAGAAGACTAAAAGAAGCAGTTAGAAGAAACCCAAATAGATTTCCTAAAGATTTTATGTTTGAAATGACGAAGAAAGAGTTTGAAAATTGGAGGACGCATTTTGCGTCCTCCAAGGAAGACAGGAAAGGTTGCGCTATGCTCCGTTCTGTTTTACAGAGCAAGGCCTTACAATGCTTTCCTGCATTTTAAGCACCGATAGAGCTATAAACGTCAATATCCAAATCATAAGAATTTTCACAAAAATGAAGGAAATGTTACTGACAAATAAAGATATTTAATTAAAGATGGAAAAGATAGAAAGAAAGCTTACTGAATACGATACGGATATACAACTAATTTTTAAGTATTTAAAAAAATTAATAAATCCACCAGTAGAACCAAGGCCGAGAATTGGTTTTAAGCCTTAAAAAATTAAGTCTATTTAATAGAAAAAAATTTATCTGTAATTGTAGAACGTAATTTGCTTCCCCTAATTTTATAAAATATTCAATAGTCGATCACCTGTTCCTCCATCACCTCCGGCATTTCCCTGAATTCATATTGCTGGTTGCGCAATTGTGGTTCAAAGCCTGCTTCCCGGATCGCATCCTGGATTCCCTTGCTTGTAAAACGGTGAGGTGCTCCTGCTGCGCTTACTACATTTTCTTCTATCATAATGCTTCCAAAGTCATTAGCACCGGCGTGAAGACAAATCTGTGCTATTTGTTTGCCAACTGTAAGCCAGCTGGCCTGGATGTTTTTTATATTTGGCAGCATGATGCGACTCATGGCAATCATTCGAATATATTCCTGCGGAGTGGTGAGGTTGTGAACTCCACGAATCCTTGCAAGTAATGTGTCAACGTCTTGAAATGTCCACGGGATAAAATTTAAAAATCCGACCGCTCCATCGGGTTTTTTGGCCTGTACGTCTCGTAGTTTTACCAGATGTTCCATTCTTTCTTCAATGGTTTCAACATGGCCAAACATCATGGTAGCAGAAGTAGTGAGATTTAATCTATGGGCTTCCACCATAATATCCAACCATTCCTCCGAACCACATTTTCCTTTGCTGATCAAACGCCTGACTCTATCCGTTAATATTTCTGCTCCCGGACCGGGCATGGAATCGAGGCCCGCCTCTTTCAGTGATTTCAACACTTCATGATGAGTTGACTTTGAAATTTTGGTAATGTGCGCTACTTCCGGTGGCCCCAAAGCATGAAGTTTTAACTTTGGAAATAGCTTTTTTAATTCTTTAAAAAGATTCACGTAATAATTCAAATCCAAATCAGGATGGTGCCCACCCTGCAACAGTAATTGCTCGCCTCCATACTGGAATGTTTCTTCAATTTTTCTTTTATAAGTTTCGATGTCGGTAACATAAGCGTCTTTATGTCCCGGTATCCGGTAAAAATTACAAAACTTGCAATTGGCAATACAAACATTGGTCGTATTGACATTTCTATCAATTATCCACGTTACTTTTCCATGCGGCACTTGTATTTTTCGCAGTTCATCGGCGACGGTCATGAGTTCTGATAATGCAGCATTTTTAAATAAAAAAGTGCCTTCTTCTACAGAAAGAAATTCAAAACGTAATGCTTTTTGTAATAATGCTGATGTATTCATTGTTTCTGTTTATTCCCTAAAACCATTGAAAATAATTTAAGCAAAAATACAAGCAATAAATCTTAAATTTAGTTTTTATCCATTATGAAGATTCTGTTTTCCCTCTTTCTTTTGTTTGTCACTGGTGGT
>JAICYZ010000040.1 GCA_025933935.1 Chitinophagaceae bacterium | reverse complement strand
GGATTGGCTCCCGCGACGACACATAAAAAGTAAAAACAGATACAGGCTAAGAAGAAAAAACTAACCGGAATGGGAAGCCCTAAAGTAATGACAGAAGTTAAATATCCGACGGTAATTTTTGTTCGCGGATCCATCGCAATCTGATAAGCAGGCATTCCGCTAAACATGCTGTTTGTCCATAAAGGATAATGACCATATTTATCTTTAAATTCAAAAGATTGCTGCGCCATTCCACGCCAGCCTTGTGTATCCAACTGCTGCACCACTTTTCCCTGCAAAGCAGGTTTGCAATAAATAACTGCTACCACTAAAAAAATAACTACCGCAATTATATGCGGAAGTATTTTTTTGAAATTAGGATTCTTCATGTACCCGTTTTTCTTTTAAGCAGCAAAGTAAATGATAATTGAGGAATAATTTGATAATGTGCTAATGTGGTGATATGCTAATGGAAAATCCGGAAATGAAAAATACGATTATTCAATATTTGTTAATTTGCTGGAGAGTGGTGACAAGGCAACGCCTTATGAAAAGGCATTAGATGCTAATAACGAATCCAAAATAAAAAAATAGTATTACCTGTTTTTGTTGATTTGCTGCACCACGCTGAAAGGGCGAAATATTACAGGATAACGAAACGGGTTATGAAAATGGTGTTATCAGTTTCTACTTCATTTTACCAAAGTAACAAACTCATTTTTCACCCCTTCATTTATAAATTTTCCTAAATAATGTGAAGTAATCGTGCTGCTGTTCGTATCTTTTATTCCACGCGACGCCACACAAAGATGTACCGCATCAATCAGTACCGCAACATCTTCTGTTCCGGTTGCTTTTTTCATTGCTTCAGCTATCTGGACGGTAAGCCGTTCCTGCACCTGGGGCCTTTTTGAGTAATATTGAACCAGCCTGTTTATTTTCGATAGTCCAATTACTTTTCCTTTTGAAATATAGGCTACATGAACTTTGCCAATGATGGGTACAAAATGATGTTCACAATAAGAGTAAAGAGAAATGTCCTTTTCTATCAGCATTTTATTGTACTGATATTTATTTTCGAACGTCGTCACTTGAGGCTTATTCTTTGGGTTTAATCCGCTAAAAATTTCTTTCACATACATTTTAGCAACACGCTGTGGCGTTTCTTTTAAACCGTCATCATTCAAATTAAGGCCAAGCGTTTCCATAATTCCTTTAAAATGAGCGGCAATTATTCCAATTTTTTCATTGTCGTTCAACAGATATTTTTGAGATGTAGCTTCTGTGCAATCTACATTAATTTCATCCACGCATACATCCTCAAAGTTGTTGTACATAGAATCTTTATTCATTTTCTCCATTTTTTAATTCATTAATTTTTGACATGACTCTATCTACCATCGCATCGCAATAGATCAGATTGAACTCAAAAATCTCTTCCGGGGAATACATTTTTTTTATCTCTTTCTGCAGCATTGTTTTTGCGCGATTCAATCTCACCTTCACATTGCTTTCAGTAATATTCAATGCTTCTGCAGTTTCAGCAACGCTCAACCCGTTCAGTTCCCGTAAAGAAAAAACGATTCGGTAATCTTCAGGTATTTGATGTATCGCATTTTCCAATACACGACCAAGTTCTTTGTTCACTGTTATTTTTTCGTTGTTCGTTGACTGATGAAACATGATATTTGATTTTTCATTTTGAATATCATCGCCGGTTATTTCATTTTTAAAGCTCAGTTTATGTTTCCTTTGATAGCAGAGGTTCAGCATAATTCTGGTGATCCAGGTTTTGAAAGAAGATCGGTGTTCAAATTTCTTCAAACTAAAAAATGTGTTTACATACGCATCCTGCATCAGGTCCTCCGTGTCCTGATGATTGTACCTGTATGTTCTGCCTATTTTATAAAGAAATGGATTGTATCTTCTGATCAAAATTTCAAACAACTTAACATCGCCTTCATTTATTTTTTCGATAATCTCCAAATCCGAATATTGCTGCAACCGGGTTTCCAATTTTATAAATTTTTAATTTTTTTTAAACGGTTCAAAAAAAACTGGTGGTAAGTTACTTTATTTTATCACTATTTTTCCTTTCATTGTTGGATGGATGCTGCAACTATAGTCCGCATTACCTGTTGCTTCCATTTTCCATGTTTTGCCCACATGAATGGTGTCTGAATAAAAACCATTGGTTTTATCTTCTTTTACCGTATGATCTACCATCCCTTTATTGATCCAAATAACCGTATCGCCTTTTCGGACAGTAAGGGAAGCGGGAAAGAACTGCATTTGTTGCATCACGACTGTATCAGTTCTGTTGCTGCTTTCAGCGTTTTCCTGGTTAGAAGAATGGCAACTGAATAAAAAAAGAACCGGGAATAATAACAACAATTTTACTCCCGATTCTGTTATCTTGTTTTTCATTTGTTTACTTCTTTTTGAACCATTTCTGCATGGGACAAATGTGATTTTAAAACGGGCAAAACAGTTTGTAACAAATTTTTCAGTTCAGCATTTTGAGCATCCGGAATTAAGGCAGTTTCTACTTCTTTGATCACTGCTTTGTGGTAGCCTACTTCATTATCAATATATGCTTTATCAAAAGCCTTTCCTGATTTTGAGTTAAGCAATTTTACCGTTTTCGCTTCACCGGCTTTCAATGATTTGCTGGTTGAATTGTCTTTTGGTGTCACACCTAATTTCTTAACCAAAGCAACAGCCTGGTCTATCACAGATTGATGATCTTTCGCCATTGTTTGTGCAAAATTGATCACATTGGCATCTTTTGATTTTTTCTCAGCGATTTTTGCATAATCAATATCAATTTGATTGGCCGTAACCGCTATGGAAGCAATTTCAGGATCTGTAAGATTCACTGCTTTTTGTGCATTCGCAGATAAAGAAAGGAAACCGGTACTAACAGCAAAACATATTGCTGATTTAGTAAGAATTTTAAAAATTTTCATGATATAATTTTGTTTATTTGAAAAGTTAGAGTGCGTATTATCTAAAAAGGTTACAAATTTTTTTTCCGAAAGAATAAAACCACTTTTCTTGCTAAAAATTAAAATAAAGATTTTTATTATTTCTTCGTTTGCTGAAAAAAAAATTTGAAAAAAACCCAAATTGGAAATGAGTAATATTTGTTTGTTTACTGATTTTCACATTTTCATATTTTCTCTTGAACAGCAGGATATTGGCACATTAGTTAATCGTTTCCTAAATCAAAACTGTTTATTTATCTAACCATTCGTTTTTTTTATCTTGCCTGCTCAACTTTATATACATGAAAAATATTTTACTCGTTTTTAATTGTGTTTTACTTGTTTTGGTTGGTTATCTGTACTATCTGCATTTTCAGCACGATAAAAATTCCAAAGAGGTTGTAAAATCTACATCGGTGGCAAATTCTAACGACAAATCAAAAGTCGCTTATATAGATTTAGATTCCCTGCAGAATAATTATTCTTATTACAAGAAAATAAAAGCAGACTTCGAACGGAAGCAATCTGCTGCAAATGATGAGATCACTGCTATGCAAAAAAAATATCAAAGCCGCGCAATGCAATTGCAACAAAAAGCTGCGACAATGAGCCAGAAAGAACAGGAAGAGGCGATGCAGGAAATGAATAAAATGCAACAGGATCTGCAGGCACGCAAACAAAGCATTGACAACGAACTGTACAATTATAATTCAAAAATGAAAGACGATATTTTAACGCGCATCCAGGATTTTCTGAAAGACTATAACAAAGATGGAAAATATTCTTACATATTTTCTTATGAACCCGGTTTTATGTTTTATAAGGATTCCACTTTAAACATTACTCCCGATGTAATTGCCGGTTTGAATAAATTGGATTCTGAAAATAAAAAGTGATTAATCTCTTGAATCTCAAATAAATATTTATCTTCAATCCCGTTTTTTAAAAACGGGATTTTTTTATGAATGAACACGCAACTGCTTTTAAGCCAAGCCTTCGCCTTTTTGATGCAACCATGATCGTTGCAGGTTCCATGATTGGTTCGGGAATTTTCATTGTAAGTACAGATATTGTCAGAAACGTTGGCAGCGCTGGATGGCTCATACTTGTGTGGGTGATCACAGGACTAATGACCGTAATGGCTGCCGTGAGTTATGGCGAAATGAGCGGTATGTTTCCCAGAGCCGGTGGACAGTATGTTTTTTTGCGTGAAGCCTTTAATCCACTTGCTGGTTTTTTATATGGATGGAGTTCGTTCACGGTAATTCAAACCGCCACAATTGCTGCTGTGGGTGTGGCTTTCAGTCGTTTCACTGCTTACCTGATTCCGGAAGTTGGCGAAAATGTTTTTCTATTTTCAAGCGGAAATTTTCACATTTCCGCTGCTCAAATTTTAGCAATCATCCTGATACTTTTTCTTACTTATACAAATACAAGAGGTATTAATGGTGGAAAAATTATACAAACCACTTTTACTTCCGTTAAATTATTATCCCTTTTTGCCCTGATCATTCTTGGATTTCTTTTGGTAAAACATAGCTTCTGGAATGAAAACTGGCAAACGGGATTAAATGCCGTTCAGCTGGAAAAAGTAAAAGGAAATTTTGTAAAAAATGGAAGCTGGTTTCCCATTAGTGGAACAATTTTAATTGGTGCCATTGCGGCTTCAATGGTTGGCTCGCTCTTCAGCAGTGATGCGTGGAACAATGTTACTTTTATTGCCGCAGAAATAAAAAATCCGAAAAGAAATATCGGCCTCAGCCTTTTCCTCGGAACGTTCATTGTTTCGATAATTTATATCACTACGAATCTGATGTACCTGAATGCATTGTCTTTGCATGAGATTGCTTTTCCGGGTGGAGATCGCGTGGCAGTTGCTGCGTCGAATGCTATCTTTGGACATCATGGCGCCGCGGTTATTGCCATAATGATCATGATCTCTACCTTTGGCTGCAACAATGGATTAATTCTTGCCGGTGCAAGGGTTTATTATACGATGGCAAAAGATGGTTTATTTTTTAAAAAAGCGGGAACGTTGAATAAAAAAGCAGTCCCTGAATGGGCACTTTGGGCACAAGCGATTGTCGCTTCCATTCTTTGTTTGAGCGGCGGTTACAACGATCTTTTAGATATGATTGCTTTTGTCGTCGTTATTTTCTATGTACTTACCATCATTGGTATTTTTGTGCTTCGCAAAACGAAGCCAAATATTGATAGGCCTTATAAAGCATTTGCTTATCCGTTTTTGCCGGCGCTTTATATCATCATGGGCCTGGTATTTTGTGTTTTCCTTGTCATCTTTAAACCGGTGTACACGTTGTGGGGCTTAGGCATTGTTTTAGCAGGAATTCCGGTTTATTATATAACCATTCGCAACAAGAAAAAAATAAATCCGTCATTGAATGAGCGCAGATATTGATCAATTATTTTTAAAGTTTTCTAAGATGAAGGTCGCTGTAATCGGCGATGTGATGCTTGATACTTATTGGTGGGGAAATGTAGAAAGAATTTCGCCTGAAGCGCCTGTCCCGGTGGTTGCTGTCAGCAAAAGAGAACAGCGAATCGGGGGCGCAGGAAATGTAGCTTTGAATGTTCAGGCCCTTGGTGCTTCTGTGTCGTTGCTTACTATTTTAGGGGATGATGAAGATGGATATCAATTGAAAAAATTACTCGAAGAAAAAAATATCGGTACCGATTTTATTTTAAAAAGCAAAAAAAGAATTACGACCAATAAAATCAGGATCATTAGCCGCAATCAACAGATGATGCGGCTTGACGCAGAAATCGTTTATGATATTGACGATACGGATGAAGAGAAATTGCAAAATCAAATTGAAAAATATATCACTAATAAAAAACCAGATGTAGTAATTTTTGAAGATTATAATAAAGGCATACTTACGAAAAATATAATCGCAAATACCATCAGTTTTTGCCGGAAAAATCAGGTTACTACTGCTGTAGATCCGAAAAGAAAAAACTTTTTTTGTTATCAAAATGCAACGCTGTTTAAACCGAATCTGAATGAGGCAATCACAGGATTAAATTTATTACCTGAAGAAATTTCACCTGAACTACTTTCTGACATTCACGGGCAGTTAAAAGCCAAATTGGATCACGATATTTCCTTAATTACTCTATCTGAAAAAGGAGTTTTTTACCAGGAAGAAAACAATAAAAACATTCTTCCCTCTCACAGAAGAAATATTGCTGATGTAAGTGGGGCCGGCGATACGGTCATTGCAGTTGCATCTTTAATTTATGCGGCTACAAAAGATATCGCTCTTGCAGCAAAGATTGCGAATATTGCCGGTGGCATCGTATGTGAAGAAGTAGGAACTGTTGCCATCAATAAAGAAAAATTGTTGGAAGAATGCAAAAAGCTGATTCATTAATATCGGTCCGGATTTCAATTTTCCATTATTTTATTAAGATTAATTTTGTTGATTGAAAAGTAATTCAATAATAATTCTATAATTCATCATCATCAATGCAAAAAATTTCAATCGCTATTCATGGAGGAGCTGGCACCATTCTAAAAGAAGATATGTCTCCGGAAATTGAAGAAGCGTACCGGCAAGGACTTTCAGAAGCTTTGGAAGCAGGTTATGCGGTTTTGGAAATTGGTGGCACCGCGATTCATGCTGTAAAAGCAGCTGTGGTAATGCTCGAAGATAATCCTCTTTTTAATGCAGGCAAAGGTGCTGTATTTACCAAGAAAGGTTTGAATGAAATGGATGCGGCGATTATGGATGGAAGCACGCTGGATGCAGGAGCGATTGCAGGCGTGAGAAATGTGAGAAATCCGGTAGAACTTGCAGAAGAAGTGATGTTACACAGTGGTCATGTGTTTTTAAGCGGCAAAGGAGCAAATGATTTTGCTCTAAAGCAGGGTATAAAATTAGAGCCGGACGAATATTTTTATTCACAGTACCGCTATGATCAATGGCGCGAAATAAGAGACAGCGATCTGTATCAACTGGATCACAAAAACGACAAATTAGTTGGTTTACTGAAGGATAAAAAGTTTGGAACCGTTGGTGCCGTTGCTTGCGACAAAGATGGAAACATTGCTGCCGCTACTTCTACAGGCGGCATGACCAATAAACAGTATGGTAGAATTGGCGACAGTCCCATGATTGGAATCGGCACTTATGCCAACAATAAAACCTGTGCAATTTCCTGTACCGGGCACGGAGAAATTTTTATAAAAGCGGTTGCCGCTTACGATGTTAGCTGTTTGATGGAATATAAAAATTTTACACTTCAACAGGCTTGTGAAGAAGTGATTTTAAAAAAATTAGTGGCGATGAATGGGGAAGGTGGATTAATTGGAATGGATGCGAAAGGTAATGCAGCGTTGGTTTTCAACAGTGCCGGCATGTATCGTGGCTTAAAAAATAGCGATGGAGAAAAAATCATTGGCATTTATGCAGATTAATCGAAAACTGGTTCTTTAAATGTATTTAAGGAGCATATCTCGAATCGCTCTCCTTCTTTACCGAGAATTTTTTAAACCAGAAAAGTAAGAATCTTCATTATTTGTCGATTTGCTGAATGTGATTAGCAATTTTTTAAACAACAAGAGGAAGCCAGTGATGACTTCCTCTTGTTGTTGAGTATTCAAGGAGGAATTGATGCTATTGATAACCCTTATTTTGAGTCAAGGTAGGCTTCCCTCCTATTGTAGTCTTGTCGATTTCCGATTGTGGTATCGGGAAATATTCATTTTTCCCGGCAGTGAAATGTCCACCTTTTACATCACCGATCAAAGCCCCTTCAAAAGCATAGAAATCGTTCATCGTCTGAGCTGCAATTCCCCAACGCGACAGGTCAAAGAACCGGATTCCTTCCATTCCGAATTCTAATTTACGCTCGAAATAAATCGCCTTTAGCGCCTGATCTTTTGTAGCAAAAGAAGGATAGTTTTTAATGACGTAATTAGCAGCCGGTTCAGTTGAAAAGCCGGCAGCAGGATTTGAATTGTCCTTGTATTTATAAACCCAGCCCGCAGGATTTGCTGCTCTTGTTCTTACCCTGTTTACTAATGTAAGTGCACCGTCAAGGTCGTTGGTTTCCGCATGAGCTTCAGCCGCCATCAGCAACACATCAGCAAAGCGGATTATGTAATAGTTAATAGCAGTTGCGGGAGCCCATGAATTGTTATCATGAAACTGCTCTGTCGCATGCCACCAGATGTTTTTCTTTGGAGCATAAGGCCCTGAAAAATCCTGATCACGAATCCATGCACGTCCGGGATGAAGCCCCCAATCCAGGTATGGAATACCACGACGACCGATAGTCCAATCTATCCTTGGATCCAGATTGCCGGCATCTGGGGTAAATGCCGCAGTAGAAAGAACGCCCATGTCATTTTTGACACCATGTTCATTATAAGTATCCACGTAAGGAAGACCATTAGCATCAGTTCTGTATGAATTGGCGAGATCAATAGTGGGCTGGAAAAAGCCACAACATCCGAAAGGGCTATCTCCGTACGGGTAATTCAGCATATCGCCGTTGGTTGCATTGTCAATAGCACCGGTACCTACGTTGGCGGCCATTTCTACTGAAAATACATTTTCCGGACTAGTAAGTTCCTTCTCAGGCCGGAAATTATCTTCAATACTTGGCAATAAGTCATATTTAACTCCTGTAGAAGTCATTCCCTGTGAAATTACCTGGTCAAATAATGTTTTTGCTTCCGGGAATTTCTTTTCATATAAATACGTCTTTGCCAGGTAAGCGGCTGCAGCCCACTTATTAGCTCTTCCCGCTTCAGATTGAGTCTCAGGCAAATTATCAAAAGCAAATTTAAAATCAGCTTCTATTTTTGGCCAGATATCCAAATTGTTTGGTTGCTTGAAATCTTTCGTTGAATCAGATATCCACGGAACCATGTTATAGAATCTTTTTAATTCAAAATAAAAATGTCCTCTTAAAAAATGTGCCTGGGCTTCCACATTTTTTAGCGCATCCGCAGACATTCCTTTTACCAAAGGCAAAACTTTAAAAACGGCATTTACCCGGTCAATTCCTCCATAAGTAACTACCCACTTATCTGCCGCCATCGGGTTAGACGGTGTAATCGCTCCGGTAGCAATTGGATTTATCGGCGCCTGATCAGTGGCATCACTTCCTTTGTGCGCATCACCGCCGGCCACGCTTCCCCAAATCCAATTAGTTACAGATCCTGACCATGGTTGACTTGCTCCTAAATCTATTCCATCCAAGGCTGCATAAGCGCCTATTAATAATCCATTTAAGCCACTCGGAGTTGCTAACACATCCTCGCTTAATGCTCCTAATGGTGTCCGCGTTAAAAATTCTTTTTTGCATGATGTAAACATGACCATCGCCATAATTACCAGGAATCCAATTAAATATGTTTGTTTTTTCATTTTAATAATTTTACGATGATTAGAATTTAAGATTAATACCTATCAAATAATTTTTGGTATGAGGATATGAACCTTCATCTACACCAAAATCAGTAACCGACGATACACCGTCGATATAGCCACCTGATACTTCAGGATCAGCGCCGCTATATTTGGTAATGGTAAATAGATTTGCTGCCTGTACATAAATTCTTAAACTGCTAATAGACGCCCTTTTCAAAATATTAGGCGACAAAGTATAGCCTAAGGTTACGTTTTTGGCGCGCAGGTAAGAACCATTTTCAACATAATAGGAATTCGGAACACCATTGGTAGATACATAACCTTTATTTTCCTGGATTGGTGCTTTTGCATTATGATTAGAAGGAGTCCATGAATCATATAAAGCCGTTTTGCTTTTTGCTCCGGCAAAAGAAGGATAAAAATCCAACCACCATTTTACATTATTCCAGATATCATTTCCTTGAGAACCATATAAGAACATACTGAAATCAAAGTTCTTATAAGTGAATCCAAGGTTTGCACCATAAGTAAATTTCGGATTTGGATTGCCAATAAAAGTTCTGTCAGCATCGGTGATTTGTCCATCTCCATTTACATCTTTGTAACGGAAACGGCCCAGGCCAATATCTGTTTGATAATTTGCCGCCTCATTACCAGTAGCCTTTACAGCTTCTGCATTTGCCGCATCAATTTCTGCCTGGTCATTCCAAAATCCGATTACCTGGTAACCATAAAAACTTCCAATTGAATGGCCTACCTGGTTGCGGTTAATACTTTGACCAAAACGCCTTGAATCACCCGATAAAAAATAATCTGCTGACTCAGTTACTTTCGTAATCGTGTTATTGTAAGTAGTTAATGAAAGTGAACCATCAAATTTTAAATCTTTTGTAATATTGAAATGTGCCCCTAATTGAACGTCAACACCGGTGTTTTTCATACCAGCAATGTTCACGAAAGGACGAGTTCCTCTTCCTGCTGTTGCCGGAAGGCTTGGATTAAACAACAGATCTTTAATATTTTTTACATAATAATCTGCCGTTAAATCTATTTTGCCTTTGAAAAGCGTTGCATCAAATCCTATATTCGTATTGATATCTTTTTCCCATTTGGCATCGGGATTTCCGATTTGACCCGCCTGGAAACCTTGCTCGATGCTATTATTGGTGCCGCGGATATCGTAATAAGATGAGTTTTTATCACTGGTATAGGTATAATACCCGTTAGAAGAACCCAAATTAAACTGATTTCCCATAACACCCCAACCACCACGGATTTTAAAGTCATTTATCCAGGTACTGTTTCTTAAAAATTCTTCTTCTGAAAGTCTCCAGGCAGCTGTTACAGCCGGAAATATTCCATATTGTTCATTTATAAATTTAGAAGAACCATCTCGGCGAAGTGTTGCGCTTAATAAATATTTATTTTTGTAACCATAATCCAATCTTCCAAACTGTGACCATAAACCATCAGTAGAACGACCACTATAACTGGTTGGTGTTCCGGCTCCGGTGCTCAAATTTGTGTAATTTGGATCAAACGAAAAATAGTTAGCTGTGGTTCCTCCCAATTCACGGTAATTATTATCATACGCTTCTACCCCACCAAGCACTGAAACTTTATGATCTCCAAAAGTCTTACGATAATTTAACGTGTTAGTCCAGGTCCAGTTGTAGCCATAATAAGAACTTTCACTATAACTGTTTTTGCTGGCATTTTCTACATTTTCATATTGAGGATATTGGAAAGAGTGATAAGTACCGGCATAACTTTCACCTCCAAAGCTTGTATGAAAAGTAAGATTCTGGAGAAGATCAACGTCTGCATAGACATTCGCAAAAAGGCGGTTATTTAATCCGCTATTGTTCCTGCTGCGATAAGCATCAGAAACGGGATTTTGGGCATTACCAAGCTGGCCACCAAAAGTACCGGCGAAATTCCCCATGATATCGCGAACAGGAATTATAGGTTGCTCTCTCAGAGCCATTCCAATAAAACTGCCCTCGCCTGGAGTAATCCTGTTGTTATCAGTAATTGAATAAGAAAGATTTTCGCCAACTTTTATCCTCTTTGAAATATTAAATTCCGTATTTGCCCGCAGCGTATATCTTTTCAGATAAGTATAGATAACTGTTCCTTCCTGGTTAAAATATTCCATTGATAAAAAGTAGCGGCCTAAATCGCCACTGCCGCTCACAGAAAGGTTATGATTTTGAATGGCTGCAGGCTTATTTACTTCATGATACCAATCCGTACCGGCTTTATTCGCTTTTACGATTCTGTAAAATCCAACCAGGTCATCAGGATTGCTATATTCGGGATTTACATTATAAAGTTTTGGATCAACGGAAGGGTCACCTTCTTTTGCGCCCGTTGGATTAATATAATCAGGAAGGACGGGAGTTGGGCCGGAACCATATAATGCATCAGGATGAGCTGCATTCACTGGTGTTCCGGAATTTGCTAAGGCATTAAATTTTAGTTGCGCCATATCTTGTGGAGATAAAATATTCCAGATATTTCCGCTCTTTGGACGTTGCGTTCCATAATAAGCATCATAAGTGATTTTCACTTTGCCTTGCCCCTGTTTGGTTGTGATAATGACAACGCCATTTGAAGCACGTGAACCATAAATTGAAGCAGCGCCAGCGTCTTTCAAGATTTGCACAGAAGCCACATCATTAGGGTTAATGGTTGAAATATTTTGAGTAGGAACCCCGTCAATTACAAATAATGGCGTATTATTTCCAAAGGTGTTGATACCGCGAATTGTAATCTGTGGCTCTTCACCCGGCTGCCCCGAGCCAATAACCGTGATACCAGAAGCCTGGCCTTGTAATTGATTGGCCAATTGAGCTGTAGGTTGTTTGTTCATTTCTTCAACATTCACCACTGACACTGAACCGGTAATGTCTTTTTTAATTTGAGAAGTGTAACCGGTAACCACTACTTCATTTAACGTCTGGTTATTGGCGACAAGTGAAATAGTGCCAACCTCGGTTCTTCCGGATACCGATATGTCCTGGTTGCCATAGCCGATATAACTGATTTCAAGAATGTTTTTACCGGCAGGCACATTTAGGCTAAAATTGCCATTAGCATCCGTTACAGTTCCGTTTGTGGTTCCCTTTACAGTTACTGAAACGTTTGATAATGGATCATTTGTTTGGTTGGTTACTTTTCCTGTAACCGTTTTTTGTGCAAATACGACGTTGGAACCAAATAGAAATAGCAACACCGTAAAGCAGATAGCAAATTTTCGCGTTTTTAGTTTCATTTAATTGTAGTTAAATTGTAAAGAATAGTGAATAAAAAGTTAATTATGACAAATTTAAAACAATAGGACAATCGATTTTTTGAAAACGCTGCTTTAAGACAAACTTTTATTTAACATCTTGAGAAGAAATTTTCTGTGATAAAGTTTTCGATGCCAGAAAAAAATGCAATTCTGACAAATGATTGAAAGAAGTTGATAAAATGATTTAATTTTCATCTTTCCCATAACAAACTAATGTGAATAAAAAAATCAGTCTTACCCTTTTTGTAATAACGTTGCTCTTTGTCGCTACTTTTATTTTGTCCTATTCATGTAGTGCGCAAACACTTCCGGCTTTTAAGATGAAACTTTCCAACGGAAAAATCTTTTCCTCTGCAGAAGTTTCGCATAAAAAACCGTTGATCATCATTTATTTTGCCCCTGATTGCGAACACTGCCAGGTTTTGATGAATGGTCTTTTTAAGAGGATCAATGAGTTCAAAAACACTGAAATTTTAATGGCGACTTTTGAGTCTGATGCGGCTGTGGCGGGATTTGTAAAGCAGTATCAGACTTCAAAATATGCAAACATAAAAGTAGGTACAGAAATACCTGTTTTTTTCTTTAGAATGTATTATCAATTACAACACACCCCATTCACAGCGCTGTTCGATAAAAATCAAAAATTAATTGTTTCTTATAAAGATTATACTCCGCTGGAAGATTTAATAAAACATTTAAAAATAGTGGAGAAGAAATAGTATTGTGAATTGAATATCTTTTATCTATGAAAACTTTTGCTGATCACGTCATTTCTTTTAATAAACAAATAGTTTTTGCAGGTTCTTTGCCACGGAATATCAGCATGATGAATCCATTCAAAGAAAATAAAGAAGCGGTGTCGATCTCCGGGAAATTCTATAAAAAATTCTATGATGATTTTGAAAAACGTTTTTTGATTCTCGGAATTAATCCCGGAAGGTTCGGTGCCGGTGTTACAGGCGTTCCTTTTACAGACACGAAAAGACTGTCAGACGAATGCGGCCTGGAGTTTTCAGGAAAATCAACTCATGAACCGTCTGCAACGTTTATTTATGAAATGATCAACGCTTATGGCGGCACTAAAACATTTTATGGTAAATTTTATATCCATTCCATTTGTCCGCTCGGTTTTACAATAATGAATAGCAAAGGGAAAGAGGTGAACTATAATTATTATGATAGTAAAGAGTTAACCGAAGCGGTTTACGATTTTATAATTCAAAATATAAAAAAACAAATCAGTTTTGGCGTCAGCACAGACATATGTTTTTGTTTTGGTACAGGAAAAAATGAGCAGTTTCTAAAAAAAATAAATGATCAATTCCATTTTTTTAAAAAGATTATTGCACTCGAGCATCCGAGATATATCATGCAATACAAATCAAAGTCAAAGCAGTTTTATATTGACAAATATTTAGAGGCATTTGCTGAAGCAAATGACAAAAATTAGTACAGCAGCAAAGGAACAAATATTGTCTTTTCCTCTTTACTTATCTATCTTTATTAGGAGTAAATAAATTGATCAACCTGTTACCACGTACCAGGATCTTCAATCCGTTTCTTTTCAGTGAAATAGCCGGTTGTTTTTTTACGAAATTCTCGATGTCGGATTTATAAGCAGAAATAATATCCTTGTAAGAAAGAATACCAATTATTGTATTTTCATTCGAAGTAACCGGTAAAATATCAATGTTTTCTTTCGCCATTAATTCGACCGCACTTCTCAAGCTGCTGTCAACGCCAATAGAAATACTATTTCTTTTAATTAAAGAGCCAACCGGAAGGCTCGGCTTGTGATGATTGCTGAATAAATTAGACGAACTGATGATGCCCCTGAATTCGTTGGCTTTATTAACAATGATAAAATAATTACTGCTGTAATCGGTCTCTTTTTCAAGCCAGTCGCGCACTTCGCCAATCGTGTTGTCTTCACCAAGCATCAAACCATTTTCACTCATAACTTGTTTTACGTTGATCGTTTCCAAAATATCAGGTTCATACGAATCCGGAGTTTTTACACCACGACGTGTTATTTTTTCAGTCATGATGGTATTTTCCATTATGAAAAAGGAAACTATATAAGAACCAATGCAAGCTGCTAAAAGTGGCAACAATGCATTTGACTGTCCGGTAGCTTCCAAAGCAAAAATAATAGAAGTGAGCAGTGCCCGTGAAGCGCCGGCAAACATAGCAGACATGGCCACTAAAGCCGCAAGCGACAAAGTAATTCCTGAATGTGGAAAAAAGTGAAGAATTACGCTTCCCAACAATACACCGGCAGCGCCACCAATGGTGAGCAAAGGAGCCAACGTGCCGCCTGACGTACCGCTTCCAAGCGCTACAGCCCATGAAATAAATTTAAAAATGCATAAAGCAAAAACTACTTTAAGTGTCAGGCTTCCTGATAAAACATCAGTGATATTTTCGTAACCGACGCCTAGGGTGCGGGGAGCAAAATATCCGATAATGCCAACGAAAAGGCCACCAATTGCAGGCCACCACATCCAATGAACCGGAAGTTTTTCAAAACCATCTTCAATATAGTAAACAATCTTAGTAGTAAACACAGAAATGAAGCCCATTACAATTCCCAGAATGCTATAGGCAAAAAGCGCCGTATTTGAAGGAATCTCTATTAAATGACCGACCGGGAAAACCGGACCCGCACCAAAAAGAAAATGATGCCCGGCAGCGCCGGTAATGCAAGCGAGAGCGACAGGGATTATGGACCGTGGAGAAAACTCAAATAACAATAGTTCTATGGCGAGAAAAATGCCGGCTATTGGCGTTCCAAATATCGCCGCCATACCAGCAGTAGCGCCGGAGGCAAGTAGAATTTTTCGTTCATTATGAGAAATTCGTGCAATTTGACCCAGCGCTGAACCCAATGCTCCTCCGGTTGCAATAATAGGACCTTCCGCACCAAACGGGCCACCGCTTCCAATTGCAATTGCTGATGAAATGGGCTTGAGATACGTGATCGTCGGTTTTATTTTACTTTGATTCGTAAGAATTTGTTCCATCGCTTCCGGAATTCCATGGCCGCGAATGGCTTTGGAACCGTAAAGCGCCATCAGACCGACAATAAATCCACCAATGGCTGGTATCAGAATTACCCACCATCCTAAAGTGTTTTCTGCAGGCGTAGCGTGAGCAATAGAAAACTTTCCGTAGAAGGAAACGTTGGTAATAAAATAAATCAGGTAAATTAAAAATTTCGCAACAAGGCTTATCGTAATTGCGACCAAAACTGCCATAGCTGCAATCGTAAAAAGACGTTTTTTGTTTTGCGTGAACTGGGGACGTATGTTTTCTGCTTCTAAGGTAGGCTTTAGAGAAACGGAGATAGGAATACCGTTATTAAAAAAATTTTTTTTTATCATTCAGATTTATAAATTGCCTGTTTCAATGGCCGCAAAATTATGTGCTGCATTTATAAATCCCAAATAGTATTTATTCCAGTGCCTTATTGACACTGATGTTTAAGGATTTCAGATGATGATTTTGAACGGGAAAAACGTTCCCGGTTTTCTTTTTGTTAATTTAATATTTCTAAAATAATATCTTTGATTTAAGCAAAATAACAACTCCGTTTATTTGTTCGTTTATTGTCTTTATATCAAGCTTTTTGTCGGATTATTTCTGTAATGTTCGATTTTATATTGAAACATCACGGCCATTTTATTCGCGCGCCATATCGCTTCTTTAGCCACTTCCCCGGAAAATAATTCATTTAAAGTTTCAGCAAATAAACTGAGCCACCTTTCGAAATGAATTTGCTCTACCGGCAATTGTGCATGAGGTGGAAACGGACTTCCATAATAAGTATGCTCGCCCAACAACACTGTTTGCCAAAAAGTGTACATCTTAGCAAGGTGCTCCGGCCAACGATCCTGAATACGCGCGTCAAAAACGGGTCCGATCAATTCGTCGTCTCTTACTTTATCATAAAAAGTATCTACCAATAACTTAATATCTTCAATGTCGCTTATGTCCTTCTTTTCCTGTGCCAAATCTGAATAATTTGAAATAAAGATTTTTGGACCGCAAAATTATCGATAAAAAAGAGTCATTGGTTTTTTATGAGCACAATCATGTTACAAGAATCAATTCGAACTAAGATGCCGGTTCAAAAATTTGATTTGTAGAGATAGTCCATCTGTTCCAGGAATTAATAATAATTACCTGCATAATTATTTGTGCTACTTCGTTTTCACCAAAAAATTTTATTGCCTTATTATACGTTTCATCACTTAATGCACTCTTTGAGATCAAAGTCACTTCTTCTGTTAATTGCAAAACGGCTCTTTCTTCTTCAGTGAACAAAGGCGATTCCTTCCAGGCAGATAATGCAAAAATTCTACGCTGGCTTTCGCCGAGCTTGAGCGCTTCCTGCGTATGCATATCAATACAATAAGCGCAGCCATTGATTTGCGATGCCCTTATTTTTATCATTTCACGCAACAATGGGGGCAGTTTTGAGCTTCTGATATATTGTTCCATACCCGACATTGCTTTATAAGCATTTGGCTCAATAGCTTTGATATCCATTCTTTTTTCCATAACGTTTATTTTTCTGAAATTAAATTTTTTAGATAATCTGTTGTAACCGGATTACCGGTGATTTCTTCCATTCCCTGATAATGAAATAATTTTTCTGCTATAATTTTCATTGAATTTATTGCATACTTTAAAAATCCCGGGCCTAGACTTATTCTTGCAACTCCAATCTCCTTCAATTCATCAAAATCAGGGATGCCGGGAAGCATTAAAATATTAACGGGCAACATAACTTCCTCAACCACTATTTTTAAGCTTTCTTTTTCTTTAAGAAAAATAGGATAAAACCCATCCGCTCCGGCGTCTTTGTAAGCCTTTCCTCTTCCAATGGCTTCCGCTAATTTTTCTTCTTTTGATAAATGATTTTGTTTGATAAAAACGTCTGTTCTTGCATTGACAAAAAGACTGCTGCCATTATCTGACGCAGTGTTTTTGATGACGTTGATTTTTTCTGACTGCTCTTCTTTTGAAAATAGCTTCTGCTCATCGTGCTTGCTGTCTTCAAAATTAATTCCAGCAATTCCGGTATCTATAAGCCTTTTTATATTCTCTTTTAAAACAGAATTGTTTGCTGCATAGCCACTTTCAACATCGGCAGTTACCGGAATATTTGCGCTCTTTACAATTCTTTTAAGAATAAAAATCAATTCATCAAAAGGTATTTTCTCACCATCCTTGTATCCGTTTGTGAAAGCAATAGAAGCGCTTGCAGTTGCCACTGCTTGATAACCGATTTCCTCTAAAAGTCTCGCTCCTAAAGCATTCCATATATTCGGAAGAACCAAAAGCTGATCATTATGATGAAGCTGATGAAACTGTTTTTCTTTTTCTGAGCGTGAACTTTGTATAAACATTCAAGATTTTTTAGAACGGTTTGCGGATAAAAAAACGATCAACAAAAATAATCTATTGGCAAAGAAGACGTTTTAAATTTTACTCATTGCGAAAATGAAAACACGGATTCCAGTTATTCGTCTGTTTACTGTACAAAAATTACGATTTGCTATTATCCTGTGTTTATGCTAATTTTACAGCCTTTGCGGGCGGATTTGTTTATTGTTCAGCCCGTGATTTTTATCGAAAGTTGTATCAACTTTAATTGAACTAATAAACGAAACCATTCTGCAACATTCTACAGGATTTTAAAATTTCGTTTAGTATTTATTTGGAAGATTCAACTTTAAGTTTTGTTTTTTGAAAAGGATTTTTCAAATAATAAGTGTTAGAAATGAGGCTCACAAAGTTGTTCAATGATTTTTTTGAAAGCGAAAAGGGAGGCGTTTTACTAATAGCCTGTACTATTGTTTCTCTTTTACTTGCCAACTCTTCTGTCAGCGAAGCTTATTTAAACTTCTGGCATTTTCATTTTGGAGGATTAAGCACCGAAAACTGGATCAACGAAGGTTTGATGGCTGTTTTCTTTTTCTTGATTGGGCTGGAATTAAAAAGAGAAATTTTTGTTGGCGAACTTTCAAATTTGAAAAATGCGATGCTTCCGGTTTTTGCCGCTGTCGGAGGAATGATAATTCCAGCCGCAATTTTCGCTTTTTTTAACTATGGAACTCCTACACAATCCGGTGCCGGAATTCCAATGGCCACAGATATTGCTTTCGCAATTGGCATCCTTTCGCTTTTAGGAAACCGTGTTCCGGCCTCTTTAAAAATCTTGCTTACAGCAATTGCGGTGATAGATGATTTGGGAGCTATTCTCGTTATTGCTGTTTTTTACACAACCTCCCTATCAATGTTGAATTTACTCTTGGTTCTTGCAGTATTTACAGCTTTGCTGTTATTGAATAAATTCAAAATTAACTATCTCATTCTTTATATCATTGGTGGAATCATTATGTGGTTTTTTATGCTTCATTCGGGGGTTCATTCCACTCTTGCCGGAATTTTGTTAGCTTTTGCAATTCCTTTCGGTAAAGGAGAAAAAACTTCTCTTTCTTATAAGTTGCAAGATTGGCTTCACAGGCCTGTTGCATTAATTATTCTCCCGCTTTTTGCATTGGCAAATACGGCTATTGTTTTTGGAAAAGGCTGGGACACCGGTTTAGCCGAAGGAGGAAGCCTGGGAATTTTTGCAGGATTAATTGTGGGCAAACCGTTAGGTGTTTTTCTATTCAGTTTTCTGGCAGTTTCAACCGGCGTCTGCGCATTGCCGTTAGGTTTAAAATGGAAACACATTTTAGGCATTGGTTTCTTAGCAGGAATCGGTTTTACGATGTCAATTTTTATCACGTTGCTGGCTTATGAAGATGCAACATTAATCACAGAATCAAAGATCTCAATTCTGCTGGCATCGGTTGTTTCAGGGATTTTCGGTTATAGTTTGTTAAAATATGTTTTAAAAAGGCCAAAGCCGGTTTTAGTAAATAATTAGAGAAATTGATTTTAAATTTTAAAATAAAATGAAAAAAACAATACAGGAATGTCTCAACGAACGCATCTTAATTATCGATGGAGCAATGGGAACAATGATTCAGCAATACAAGCTGGACGAAAAAGATTATCGCGGAGAAAGATTTAAAGAATGGCATAAGGACGTAAAAGGAAATAATGATTTATTGAGTCTGACTCAACCGCAAATTATTCAGGCGATTCATCATGCTTACCTCGAAGCAGGCGCCGATATTATTGAAACAAATACTTTTTCGAGCACTTCTATTGCACAAGCAGATTATGACATGCAATCACTGGCATATGAACTAAATGTTGCAGCAGCGAAATGCGCGCGAAAAGCAATTGATGAATTTACAAAAAACAGTGACGCAACAAATAACTGCAAATTTATTGCAGGCGCTATTGGCCCGTTGAATAAGACTTTGAGCCTTTCTCCTGATGTAAATAATCCTGGTTTTCGTACGGTAACTTTTGATGAAGTTGCCGGCGCTTACTATGAACAAATTCGTGGATTAGTGGATGGCGGTGTAGATCTTCTTTTGATCGAAACAATTTTCGATACGCTGAATGCGAAAGCAGCCATTTATGCAATCAAAAAATATTTCCGCGATACAAAGAAACAGGAATTACCGATCATGATCAGCGGAACGATCACAGATGCAAGCGGAAGAACATTGAGCGGGCAAACTCTGGAAGCTTTTTACATTTCTGTTGCTCATGCGAACCCATTGAGCGTTGGATTGAATTGTGCATTGGGCGCAAAAGAAATGCGGCCGCATATTGAAGAATTAAGTCAGATTGCTTCTTGTTATACTTCTGCCTATCCAAATGCCGGTTTGCCAAATGCATTTGGAGAATACGATGAGCAACCGGAAGACACAGCGCATATTTTGGAAGAATGGGCAAAGGAAGGTTTTGTAAATATTGTGGGCGGATGTTGCGGTACAACGCCGGATCATATCAAACACATTGCCGAAGCGGTGAAAAAATTTGATGCAAGAAAATTGCCGGTAATTGAAGAAGAATTGGAAGTTGTGCAGGAATAATTTTGAAGTCGCAAATTGCAACCTTAGAGAATAAACTTGAAATCACAAATTGTGACTTCAAGTTCATTTGATATTCCAAAATTGCATATCAAGATTTTGAAGATAAAATAAACCCCGCAATCGGATTGGATTTAAAGTTC
>JAICYZ010000418.1 GCA_025933935.1 Chitinophagaceae bacterium | reverse complement strand
GCATGAACCAGTATTTCATTTTTGTAATTATTAATCGTTTCAGAAAAAAGACTATTTTGAATCACTGGTAAACTTTCTATTGAACTATTTCTGTTACTGTAAGTAGTGAGTTCCTGATTTCCTTTTTCGTTGCTAAAATTATTATCTGTTTGCTTATTGGGTTCTTCTAAAGAAATTTGCTGCCGATTTATGAAATTCTTATTTTTTGAAACGTCAGCTACTGCCAAAGAGTTGGTGCTATTTTTTTCCTTATTATTTTCTTTCATCACGATATTCTGGGAAACTTTATCTGCATCGGATTCATAAGAATTTTTGGAATTTGAGTTTGAAAACTGTTCACTTATAATATTGCTATTTTGCAATTGTTCGTTAAGCGCATGTTTTTGAGAAACATTTTTTTTGCTTGAATTATTATTTATAAGCTGATCGGAAGATTCAATTTTACTTGATATATTATTGGGTGTAAGTTGCGAATTTTTGTTTGAATGAGTAGGTGAATTGTTCAGATTGCCAATTGAAATAAGCGTAATTATCAACACAATAGCAATAGAAATAGAAGGCCATTTGCTTCCCGGATGCAAGTTGTTGTAGATTCCATTCCAAACCCGTTTGGAAGGCATCAGTTTAAATTGATCTGCGTGATCTTTTAAAGACCGCTCAAAATCACTCATATCAAATCTTCTTTCCATTTTTCATTCATTTCAGCGTTAGTAGTGTACAGATAATTTTTTTATATAAACTGTTAGCGATTCATCGAAACCATTCTCACATTTTCGTGTGGCTTTTGTAAAATTTTCTTTTTTATTAGAATCTCTTCCAGTAATGACCGTGCCCGCGTATATTGCGACCTGCTGGTACTTTCCTCAATCTCTAAAATCGCCGAAATTTCTTTATGAGAAAACCCTTCAATAGCATAAAGATTCAGTACCGTTCTATATCCAATTGGCAACAACCTGATGCATTCAACTACTTGTTTTGCCTGGAGCATCGACGGAATATTATTTTCACTAATTTCAATACCCGATGCATGAATCAAATCAAGACTATCAGAGAACTTTTTATTCTTTTTCAATACATTAATGCATGTGTGCACAATTATTTTTCTTATCCAGCCTTCCAATGCTCCCGATCCATTGTATTGATGAATCTGCGAATATATTTTTATAAATCCTTCCTGAAGCATATCTTCAGCATCTTCCCTGTTGCGGGCATAACGATAGCAAACACCAAGCATACGCGGACTGAAGCGGTTGTATAATGCTTCCTGCGCGATTGAAAGGTTATCAAGACAGCCTTGAACCATGATCTCTTCTGTCATAAATTGCTTGTTTAACCCTACTAAGATAAGACAATTATTTACGCAAAATGCTGCATGGAAATAACTTTTTTGAAATAAAAAATTTTAAACTGTAAATTTTTGTGAATATTAAGGCAATACAATGAAGACGAAATGAAATTAAAAGAAGCCTAAGGCAAGGCGCCTTTCCTCTTCTATTCACCGAACAAATTTCCTGCAGGAAGTTATTCATCAATTAATATTTTACCCGTCATTTCTTTTGGTATGGGCAGTTTCATCATTGTCAAAATCGTCGGCGCAATATCTCCCAGCTTTCCCGGATGTATGGTACCCCGCCATTCTTTATCAATGATAAAAAGCGGCACGAGGTTTTTGGTATGTGCGGTATTCGGCGTTCCATCATCATTTACGACATAATCTGCGTTGCCATGATCTGCGGTAAGAAAAACAGTATAATTATTTTCCAAGGCCGTTGTGACGATTTCTTTTACACATTTATCCACCGTTTCCACAGCTTTTATCACGGCATACCAAACACCTGTATGGCCGACCATATCAGCGTTTGCATAATTTAAACAAATAAAATCAGCAGATTGTTTTTTGATCTCAGGAAGCAAAGCGTCTGTTACTTCGTAAGCGCTCATTTCAGGTTTTAAATCATAAGTTGCCACTTTTGGTGAAGGAATGAGAATTCTTCTTTCACCTTCAAAAGGTACTTCACGGCCACCGCTAAAGAAAAAAGTAACGTGTGGATATTTTTCAGTTTCAGCAATGCGGATTTGTGTTCTATTATTTTGAGCCAACACATCTCCTAAAGTATTTACGAGGTCGTCTTTTTGAAAGATTACGTGAATATTCTTGAAAGTGTGTTCATAAAGCGTCATTGTTGTATAATTCAGATTCAACGGCTTCATGTCGTAATCCGGGAATGCAGTCTGCGTAAGCGCTTCTGTAATTTCACGGCACCTGTC
>JAICYZ010000096.1 GCA_025933935.1 Chitinophagaceae bacterium | reverse complement strand
TTTATCGTTATTGTTATTTCGTAGGGGCAATCCCTTGCGGTTGCCCTTTTATTGTAAATGGACAGGGGTAAACTCCGCCCCTACGGTTTGTAAAATTTATCGTTATTGTTATTTCGTAGGGGCAATCCCTTGCGGTTGCCCTTTTATTGTAAATAGACAGGGGTAAACCCCGCCCCTACGGTTTATAAAATTTATCCTTATCCCATTGTTGCGGATTGGTAATAATATAATCGCTGATCGTTTTATAGGATGATTCATTTTTGATAATATGTTCGTAATAATTGCGTTGCCAAAATTTGCCCATTATTTCATTGTTGGATTTGTAAATTTTTAAAGAATCGTTTGCCACCAATGATTTGTATGCGCCAACAATATCGCCAATCGTAGGGGCGGGGTTTACCCCCACCCTCATACCGCCGACTGCTTGCGTTTGTGCTATATTAGTTTGGGCAGAGGTGAATGGTGCCCCTACATGGCCAATCTCGTGCGGTTGCCCTTTACCGTTTTGGGCGGGGGTAGATCCGGATGCATTTTCGCGCATATTATCGTTTTGCGCGGGGGTGAACCGAACGACATTTTCGCGTATATCATCGTTTTGGGCGGGGGTGAACCCCGCCCCTACAACATTGTTCAATAAAATAATGCCATGCATGTGATTCGGCATAATTTGAAAAACATCCAATTCGAAATTTGGAAAACGTTCCGGTAATTTACCCCATTCATTTTGTGCAATGAAACCAAATTGATTCAATACCATTTCATTATTTTCAATCTTTCCAAAACGGCATTTCATATCCTGGCAGCAAATTGTTATAAAATATAATCCTGCACTGGAATAATCATAGCCTTTCATTCTTATGGATCTTCTGTGATGTATTTTAGGATCGTATTGCATTTCGAATATTATTAAATAATAAAAGCACGTTGAACGGACAGATGAAAAATTTAATTTTGGTATCTGAGAAAATTAGCGATAACACAATATTATACGAAATCACCTGCCCTTCAAAAAATATCTTGCTACTTCTTCCGAAAATATACATAATCAGATCATTGACATAAGGAGTTAAATTAGCTGTCAATCAAAACCAGGAACAACGAAAAAAATTGAGGCATAACCAATGTTTCCTTTCAGCCATTATTGCCGTACACGTATTCGCCTTTTGTATTTATCTTCATTTTTACATTTGGCTTTGGTTTCTGAAAATATATGAAGGCAATTCATCAAGAATGAAGGCGGCGCCTAATGGAACTTATTCTTATTCTTCTGGTCTTCGGGATGGCAAAGCCGATGTTTTTGTTCAAACCCTTTTAGGTAAAGATTATTATCTTTTCGATATTAAAACATTTGATCCATATATGCTTTCCGTTGATAATGATTTTGAAAATATTGTTTTTTCTATCAAAGATCCATATCATGTAACCAATGGTACCATATCAGGTGTTCCGCCTGATTCTCCTGATTCCTTTTCAGTTTCTGCAAGCTGGAAGTATCAATTAAACGGCGAAAATAATGTTACAAACATGACCTTCAAAGCCCGCTTCGGAAACGCATGTATATACTTTAAAATAATAGTCATCGGGCTCATTTGCAGTGTATTTATCAATCAAATCATCGGCATCTTCCTGTAGTTTCTTTACTTTATTATATTGCTTTATCAAATCCTCATTTGTCCGGCCTTTTTTTAACTGGAACACTTCTGGAAAGGCGTTTTGCCAATTAAAAGGTTTTATTTTTCTGTCACTTCCAAAATCAAATTCTGTATCATAAAAATCCACATCAATCAAACTGTTGCCGCATTTAATATTGTCGTCCAGCGTGGGCAACACTCTTTCACCAAAATTCATTTGTGCATTAATGCTGCTTTTGGTTTCGCCTTCCATACATTTCAGCATCAGGCTTAGCTTCGTCACTTCCACTTCCTGCGTGTCTATGTCCACGCCAAAAATATTATTCAGCAATATTTGTTTCTTTACTGCCGTGGTCAGGTTTCCTTCCGGCGTCAAGGGTAATTTGTTGCGCTCTTTTTGTGCATCAGTCCGTTGTTTGGTGGTGTGTTCGTTGCTGGCGGCTATTTTAGTGAGTTCGTCAAACTGAGGCTGGTAATATTGCTGGTGATACTTCAATAAATATTCATACGCGCCAATTAAATAACTGCCGCTGCCACATGTCGGATCTACAATTTTCAGTTTGGCAATCTCTTCCGGCGTTTTGCCTTCGGCCAGTTTGCCAACCGTATGCTTTACAATGTATTCAACAATATACTGCGGCGTATAATAAACGCCACCAGCTTTGCGCACTTCAGGCTTTTCTTCTATCACGGCTTTGTGGCCGGCAGTAAGCCTGATCTGTTTTCCCAAAAACTGTTCGTAAGCGCTGCCCAAAATTTCCACACTCAGCACACTGAACTCATAAGGGCTTTGCGGATAATACAAATAATTAAAGTTTTTATTAATCCAGTTTTCAAAACCATCCGACTTTGGTTTTCTTATTTTAAAAGTATTCAAAAAAGATCTATAGGTTGTAAAAAGGATTTACAGCATTGTAAAAAGAATTTACAGCATTGTAAAAAAGATTTACAGCATTGTAAAAAGGATTTACAGCATTGTAAAAAGGATTTACAGTATTGCAAAAAGCATTTACAGCATTGTAAAAAGGATTTAGATCCTAACAAAAATATTTTTACAACCTTAAAAAAAATCATTTTCCCGTATGTAAAAAGAGTTCTGTTTGCTTCAGTAAATGTTCAAATCCGCGCACTACTGAGGAGAATGCTTACTACATCCCAATGATGGAAGCAAGAATGAGATTGCTTCGTGCCCCGAAGTTTTAGATTTAGAAGAAGCTTAAGGGGTTTTTTGCTCCAATCTTTTAAAGCTTCAGTGGCTTCGCCTTACAATAACTATATCACCTGGGTAATTTCTCTTTATAATGATTTATTTTTTCCGCAAGGCTCATTCGTGCGAATCTGGGTGAGGGTGAAGGCAATGATTCGCCAACGGTAATTTCTCCAAACAATCTTAAAAAGACCTTTTCAACATATTTACTGGTAAAGAATATCGATTTAATATTTTGATTTCGCAGAATAATTTCAATCGCTTTATCATTAAATTCAACCACGTCAAGATTGCTGTCCATGTTGTTGTTTCCCTTTCTTTTTATTCTTAAAAAAATATCAACGATCCCAATCCCATGTTTTGCAAAAAGATCCTGTTTTTGTTTCCTCGTTATTAATTCAGTTTCATATGCTCCGGAAATGATCTTCCAGAACTGATTTCTTTTTGATCCATAAAACCATTCATCTTCCGCAAGAACTTTGTGGGTTACTTCCCTCCCAGGAAAGCTACCAACGATAATGGTAGTCACGTTTTCAGGGATAAAGGCTTTGAAGGGATGTGTTTCAATTTCTTCTGTCAATTCAGTAGGTTTAATCAAATCTTCAATTATTTTTTTCTTGTAAAATTCAAATCCTGGAAATCAAAACTAAAATCAGTCAATGGAGAAATTGGTTTCATTTTTATTCCATTTGGTCTTCCTTGATAATCAAGATCAAACATAACATAAGCATCAGCGTCCATGCTTCTGTCGTTCCATTTTACAATAAAAGTATTTCCTTTATAAGGAAACATCTGGCCCGTTAGCCGTGGAGAATTTTTGGAATCAAACCAAGGCTTTCCATTCTTTTCAGAAATGACCACATCGCCAAACCACCGATCTGTATAAGTTCCGCTGTACATTTTAAAATCGATATTAGACTTGTTTTTTTGCTGCTCAGCATTGATATCGTTCCAGATTTCATCAGTTATCTTTTTTGCTTCTGCTTCGTTTTGAACCACCTGGTCGTGATATTCTTTCACCCGGTCTTTTCCTTTTATTCCAAAATAACTGTCTTTAATAGTATTTGTAATAGCCCTGAAAGCCGCTCCTGACTGCTGATTCGTGAAAACAATAATTCCCAATTTTAGTTCAGGAATTAAAGTTACCTGTGTTACAATTCCTGCAAGCCCTCCGGTATGTGTTGGCACTTTATACCCGTTTTCATCACTCAAAAACCAACCGAGACCATAAGAAGCGAAATGCGTATTGTATGCTCCTTTATTCCTCACGGGAATAATAGTTTGTGGCGTCCACATTTCCTCATGCGTTGCGGGTTTCAATAATTCATTTTTTAAATCATCGCCAAATTTTCCATCATTCATTTGCATAATGGTCCATTTGGTCATATCATGAACACTGCTGTAGATGCCGCCGGCGGCATCGGCTACAAATTTCCAATCGCGATGGATCACCTCCACTTTTCCATTTACCGGCGCATGCGGATCAATCACATTTTCTTTATTTTTCAACAGATCATAATTTGGTGCGCTCTCTGTCATTTGCAACGGATCCATAATTTTTGTTTGCACAAAATTTTCCCACGTCATGCCTGAAACCCTTGCCACGACTTGACCTGCTACTATATACAGTAAATTATCATAATCATATTTTGTTCTGAAATCAGACACCTGTTTCAAATAACGAAGATTGTGAATGATATCTTTTAAATTAAACGTGCTGCTGTCAGGCCAGATCATTAAATCACCGGCGCCAAGTCCTAAACCACTTCTGTGGGTCAGTAAATCACGAATGGTAAAATTCTCCGTAACATAAGGAGCGTATAATTTGAATTCAGGAATATAATCGGTGACTCTGTCGTTCCAATTGAGTTTTCCTTCATCCACCAATATTCCCAAAGATGCTACTGTAAAGGCTTTGCTGTTGGATGCAATTCCAAACCGTGTATGCTCATCCATCTTTTTCATACTGTTTAACGAGCTTACACCATAGCCTTTTTCATGAATGATTCTGCCATCTTTTACAACAGCCACGGCAATTCCGGGAACGTCAAAAGTCTTCAATGTCCTTTCAACCAAGGCGTCTATCTGTGAAGAAGTAATGGGCTGTGCAGAAATGGTAAAAGTAAATGCGCAGAAAAGTAATGGAAGTAAAAGAAGTTGAAGCTTTTTCATTTTCTTATTTGAATAAATGGAAGTGACTTGATATTAAAAAGTTTTATAAAAATAAGTGGTTCTTCCTTATTTCGTTTGGAAAATAAGGTAATAAGGTGAATTAAAAATTTTTTGATTCTGTTACTAAGGTGATAAGGTTGCCGGAATGCCTGCTGGTTTCTCGATTTTTCCACGAAGGTGGTAACGTGAATTAAAATAAACCACCTTATTACCTTATGTTCTTTTCGTTTCACTGCTTTTCAGCAGGCAAGAAATTAAGAACGAAAGAACAGCAAGCAATAAGCGAACAAATAAGCATAATTCTCCTTTTCTTTTTTGGAACAAAAAACCGGCACATGCCTGATTCTGTGCCGGTTTGCTCAATTTTTTTAACTCAGGAAATTACTCTTTCCATGTATTATCATCCGGCGTATAATCCATAAAAATACCTCCGTCCAATTCAACTGATTTGATAATTTTTTTTGCAGAAATCTTAAACACCTGTTCCCTTTGATTTTTTTGCCAGATAGCTGGAGTTTCGTGCATTGATGCCACCTGCCCGTCAGCATATACAATCTTTATATCAAATGGAATTGCAAAGCCTCCAACATTTTTCACACTTACGGTATAAGCATCACCTTCTTTTTTCACTGTATCTATTTTCAGATCAATATAGTTATTCGTGAAAAACCAGTTGTTGAAAAACCAATTGAGATTCTGTCCTGAACCGGCATTCATTGCATTAAAATAATCCCACGGAATCGGATGTTTTCCATGCCAGGCGTCCATATAATGATGCAAAGCTTTTTTAAATGTGGCATCCCCCAGCAGGTCTTTTAATGCCAGGTAACTTAAGGATGCTTTTCCATAAGAATTATTACCATAGCCTGCACCACTTACCTGTGTTGACATCGAGATGATCGGCTGATCTTCTTCTGCAGATGGGTCATGAATGTAACGGCTGATTCGAAACATTTTATAAACTGAATCTGCATGCGCCTTTCCGTTTTCTTCCTGCCCGATTAAATACTCAAAAGTAGTAGCCCAACCTTCATCCATAAAAGCATATCTTGTTTCATTGATGCCCATGTAAAATGGAAAATAAGTGTGCGCAATTTCATGATCCTGCACCATCTGTGCGAACTTTAAATTCTTTGTGGTTCCATCATTTACCATCATCGGATATTCCATATCAGCATGTCCCTGGAAAGCGGTCATTTTTGGAAACGGATAAGAAACTCCCGGCCATTTTGTTGAAAAATATTTTAACGCATTTTGAGTCCATTTTACGGACTGATGAAAATCTTTGGCTGTATCGTTATAAGCCGCCTGTACACTTGTCCGGCGATTATTTTTTGCATCAACTACAACACTTGCTGCATCCCAAACATAATTTTTACTAACAGCAAAACAAACATCTGTGATGTGATTAGCAGAAAATTTCCAAACATTCCAGTCATTTTGAGCAGTGATTTTATTTTGCTGCATTTCATTGAAATCTGCAATATGAATGACATTATCAGAAGTGTATGAATCTTTCAAACGCTTTGCTATTGCCGGTTGCAGCACTTCATCAGGATTTAATAAATCGCCGGTGGCCCATACCACATAATTTTTTGGAACCTTTACCGATAAATTATAATCATTAAAATCATTGTAAAATTCCTGCCTTCCGGTATGTGGTATAAAATCCCATCCGTTGTAATCATCATAAACAGAAATGCGCGGATAGCTGTATGCTACATAAAAAGTAGTACTGTCAATTTGCCCTTCGCGACCGTCTTGTTTTGATAAAGGATAACTCCAGCTAATATTTAATTCAACAGAAGAATGAGGCATTAACGGTTGCTTTAATCTAACGCCACCAACTGTTCCCCAGTTTTTACTATCCACTTTGTAATCTTCATTGTTGATGGAAAGAGATTGAATGTCTAATCCTGTGGTAAAAAAATCGTCGCTGGTGTAGTTGCCTCTCGGAGCTTCCGGTTTGTGTACATTATTTACAAAACGAATGGCGAGGAATTTTAAAGTATCGGGACTGTTGTTGCTATACACAATCTTTTCAACCCCTGATATCACCTTGGTTTCAGGAGTAACAGTTACATTGATATCATATTTCCCTTCATTCTGCCAGTAATTTTTGCCGGGATTTCCGTCCATCGAACGGGTGCCGTTTTTATAAGTGTCCGTAATGTTTCTCGGCACGTACAATTGTTGTGCAAATAAAAAATTAATACCTGTGAATATTAAGCAGGTCGTTGATAATAAAACTTTTTTCATAAAATCATCGTTACATTTTCGTTTAAAAAAAATAAAAGTAAGAAAGCGTTTTTTAAAAGAAAGAAATTGTTTGATGAAAGGTAGTGGATGAATAATTATCCGTGAATAGCTAATGGTGAATATTGAATTGTCAATTTTCAGCAAACGAAGGAATAAGTTGTTTTTTTTAATTTTATATTTAAACCTTACAAATGAATGCTGTTATCCAAAAGCATGCCGAAGATGGCCATGGCTAAAGCAAGAAGGAATGCAGGCCCCCACCCTTTTACGCTAAATCCTTTGAACAGATTTCCTGCCAGCTTTACCATGATGGTAGTAACAAGTAGCCTCACAAAAAATAATAACAATCCGAGGGTAATAATGTTTAACGGCAGTCGAAGAAGGAAACCAATCGTTGCATTCAAAATGCCAATGACCAATGTTACAAAAACAGCGGTCACATAATTTTTAATAGAAATGCCAGGCAATATCGCAGCAAGAATTAAAAGCAAACCCGCAGTCAAAAATAACTCAAGAATGAAATGCATCAGATGTTTTTTGCCTGCAAAGATTACAAAACTATTATTATTACAAATTTTTTTATTAGCCGTTATCTTTGCGAAAATTTTTTTTGAATGACTGTAAAGAAATCTTCTGATAGTTTGATCGTGATGACAGAACTGGTATTACCAAACGATACCAATTTATTTGAAAACCTGATGGGTGGAAGATTAATGTATTGGATGGACATCGCTGCTGCACTTGCCGGAAGCAAACATTGCAATGCGCCTGTGGTAACGGCTTCTGTAGATAATATTTCATTCACCAATCCGATCAAATTAGGAAATGTGGTGCATATTGAAGCCAAAGTTACGAGGGCATTTCACACAAGTATGGAAGTATATTTAAAAGTCTGGGGCGAAGATATTATTCAGCAATATCGATATACAAGCAACGAAGCTTATTATACATTTGTTGCCCTGGATCCAAATGGTAAACCAAGGTTAGTACCTCAATTAGAGCCGGAAACTCCCCAGGAAAAAGAATTATTTGACGGCGCATTGCGTCGCCGACAGCTTCGGTTAATTCTTGCCGGAAAGATGAAACCCGGTGATGCTTCTGAATTGAAAGCGCTTTTCATGAATGTGTAGTTTTCATGAATGGACTAAAGCAAACAGGTTGAATCATGGATTCATCTTGACGCGCGATTCCCTACCCTTTAATATTAGGCATGTCAGAATTGAAAGAGCCGGCAATTCAGCTCATTGGCACATTTCGGGTTTTTCACACTTACAAAATTATTCGCTTCTTAAACTCTTCACGGGATTCATCAAAGAAGCTTTGATAGAATGATAACTTACAGTACACAACGCGATGAGAGCGGTTAAGAGAGCTACTGCAATAAAAATATAAGATTGCACAGGAATGCGGTATGCAAAATCCTGCAACCATTTATTTCCTGCCCACCAAGCCAGTGGAATAGCGATCAGAATAGCAATTCCTATTAATTCTAAAAAGTTCTTTGCTATTAACAAAGTGATGCTGCTGATGTTTGCTCCAAGTACTCTTCTGATGCCGATTTCCTTTGTGCGTTGAACAGTGGTAAATGCGGCAAGCCCGAACAAACCGAGACAAGCTAGCACAATCGCAAGTGCGGCAGCAACGGCAAACAGCTCAGAAATTTTTTGTTCAGACAGATACAGCTTATTGTAATCATCATCTAAAAAATGATAACTGAAAGGGCGTTCTGGAATGCGTTGCTTCCACACAGTTTCCAATCCGGCAACAGTCTGTTTGGTACGATTTCCATTGATACGGATCATATAATCCCGCGATAAATCACGACTCAAAAAAACGAGCATTGGGCCAACAGGATCATGAAGGCTTCTGAAATTGAAATCTTTTACCACTCCTACAACGGGTCCGCTGGTTACACCCTTTTCAATTGTTTTTCCAATCGCTTGTTGTGGTTTCCAACCTATTTTTTTTGCAAGCGTTTCATTGATGATGAACGGTTGCTGATAGTTCGCATCATTATTTGATGTATCCATCATTCCAAAATCAGACTTTTGAAAATCACGCCCCGCAAGCATTTCCATCTTCATTGTCTTGGTAAAATCAAGATCGACCGGCATTGCATTTAATGAAATATCTTGTTTTCCTTTTTTATCAATCGCAGTAATGCCATCGCCCCATTGCACATTTTCAGGAGTCTGATAAGAAGCTGTTACTGCCTCCACGCCCCGAACCTGTGAGAATGCGGATTTCAGGCTTTCAAAATTCTTCATCATATCACCACCAATCGGTAAAACAACTACGTGATCTTTGTCATAACCAAGGTCTTTTGTTTGCATAAAATGCATCTGTTGTAAAATGATCACCGTATAGATGATCAGGAAAATGGATATGCCAAATTGAGCGACAATCAAAGTTTTGCGAAGCAAATTATTTCCACCAGTAAAAGAAAATCCTTTTTTTAATACGCCCATGATTTCAGTGCCTGATAAAACCAAAGCCGGATACATCCCTGCAAAAAAACTAACGGCGATGGTAAACAGGATCAAGGCAAGAATGGGAACAGGTTGAATCAAAATATCCGGAGTAAAATGCTTTCCGGTGACGCTATTAAAATAAGGAATGAGAAAAATGCTGAGTAAAAAAGCGAGGGCAGCCGCTAAAAAAGTAATGACAGACGATTCACTGATAAACTGAAAAAAAATTTGTTTTTTAGAAGCGCCCATTACTTTGCGCATTCCTATCTCGCCGCTTCTGCCTGCTGATTGTGCCGTTGCAAGGTTGGTGTAATTGGCACAGGCAATAATCAGAATTAACAATGCAATCAAGGCGAGCATGTAAATATAAGTGATGCTGCTGTTAGGTTCAAAGCCGGGAAGACTGGAGTATAAATGAACCTTGGTAAGCGGCTCTAAATGGTACGTCAGATAATCAGTTCCTTTCAAACCCGCTTCTGTTCTCACTTCCGCTGTACTCATATAACTGCTGATCTGTTGCTGCAACAGAGGAATATCATTTTTATTTTTCACTAAAAAATAAGTGATCCAATTGGCTGTCCACCACGTTTCATCTTTTACATTATAAAGATTTGAGAATTGCGTTGCAAAATCAAATTTTATTTGTGAGTTCTGTGGAACGTCTTCGCATATCGCGGACACCCTGAAATCTTTGTCCCCGATACTTAATGTTTTATTGATTGGATCATCGTTGCCAAAATATTTTTTTGCCATCGATTTTGTGACAACGATTTTATCCGGCGCATCAAGCGCTGTCGCTGCGTTTCCTTCTATAATTGGAAAAGAAAATATTTTAAAAAAAGGCTGATCCGCATACAACACAGCCGGTTCGTCAAAAAGCTTGTCGCCGTTTTTTATCACCCGGCTGGTGATATATGTTCGCGCATATTCTTCAATTGAAGGGAAAGTTCTTTTGAACTGTGGACCCGGCTTTGTTCCTGTTGTTGCTGTTTTATTTACCGTTTCCGAATTTTTGTATTCCATAGTAACCCGAACGATTCGATTTGCATTTGCATTAAACTTATCGTAGCTCAATTCATGATTGATGTACACACCAATCAAAAGGCAGGCAGCAAGGCCAACGGTTAATCCGAAGATATTGATAGCGGAATATAATTTGTTTTTTCTCAGATTCCGCAAGGCGGTTTTGAAATAGTTTTTAAACATATAGGATCACTTCTGGTGTTTGAATTATCACGAGTTTCTTTAAGTTGTTTTTCTCCGCTTCTTATTTTTTTGTTTCGTACAGATCATTCACTTCGCAAACTCTTTACGGGATTGGATATTGCTGCTTTTATTGCCTGGAAACTTATTGTGATCAATGCAATCAAAATCGCAACAAATGTGGTTATCGCAAAAACCATCCAGCCGATATTTATCTTGTATGCAAAGCCTTGCAACCACTTGTTCATTGCCCACCACGCTATTGGCGAGGCAATCACAATAGCAATGGCAACAAGCTTCAAAAAATCTTTTGACAATAAAGTAACAATGCTTGTCACGCTTGCTCCCAGCACCTTTCGCACACCGATTTCTTTGATGCGCTGCTCAGCACTAAAAGTTGCAAGTCCAAACAAACCGAGGCATGAAATTAAAATCGCAATCGCTGTAAAATATCCAACGATCGATGCAAGACGATTTTCGGCGTCATAATTTTTCTGAAAATCCTGGTCCAGAAAACTGTATTCAAAAGGCTCCGTTGGATTTAGCTGGTGCCACGTATTTTGAATGGATTTTAAAATAGAATTGATATTTCCCTCCCTTGCATGAACGATCATATAATTATATTGCGGCTGACTACTAAGCTGAAAACCATAAGGAGAAATCGGAACATGCAAATCCTCAAAATGAAAATCTTTTACCACTCCGACGATATTAAAATTGTAAGTGCTGTCGCGAAAATCGAAATGCAGTTTTTGGCCCACGGCATCCTGTGCAGATGGAAAACCAAATTGCTTTACTGCAGTCTCATTTAAAATAATACCTCCACTCGTATCAGAAGCATAAAAATCGCTTGAAAACACCCGGCCTGCAACTGCTTTTATACCCAATGTCTGAAGGAAACCAGTATCAACATAATTCATTTTTACATCCTTGCCCTGTTGCATGCTTTCTCCCTGCTTGCACAAAATATTATCGGCAAAATTTGGAATGCCCGGATAGTACAAAGACGCACCTGTGTTGCTTATTGACGATTCTTTTAGCAATTCACTTTTAAAAGAAGCATACATGTTCTTTGCATTTTTGCTTCGCAAGGGAATAACAATTTGTTGTGCTTTATTAAAACCCAAATTGGCAGACCGCAGATAATTCATTTGATTGGCGATTACGACAGAGGCGATGATCAACACAACCGAAATAACAAATTGAAAAATGACCAGCCCTTTTCTTAATGACACTGCTGCAAAAGAATTTGAAAACTTTCCTTTTAAAACCTTTACAGGTTTGAATGATGATAAATAAAAAGCGGGATAGCTGCCTGCAAGTAAACCGGTTAAAATTGCTAACAATAAAAAGACGAGAATAATTGTGAAATTATTTGAAAAAGAAAGTGAAAGATCCCTGCCGGAAACCGCATTAAAAGCAGGGATTAAAAGCTTGGTAAAAACGATGGCTAAAATGAAAGCGATCAAACTCATCAGAACAGATTCTCCTAAAAACTGCGCAACCAGATATCTTTTTTTGGCTCCCAATACTTTTCTGATCCCTACTTCAGATGAACGCCTGGAGGAGCGTGCAGTAGCAAGATTCATAAAATTGATACAGGCGATGAGCAAAGTGAAAATGGCAATAGACGCAAGAATATATAAGTACGTTTTACTGCCGCTTTCTGTTACATTGCCTTTTAAATCTTCGGATAAATGTATTTTTTTTAAAGGCACTAAAAATTGCCTTTTATTAAACCCGGTTGCTTTTAAATCTTTTGCAGCAAACTTGTCCATAAACGCAGGAAACTTATCCTCCAACCTTTTTGCATCAACTCCTGGATTTAGCAATAAATAAGTGAAGTACATATTGTTGTTTACAAGGTTAGTACCCGCCGACTTAATATAATTGGCGATGTCACCGCCCATCATGCTCATAAAAAACCGGCCATCTATGTGAGAGGGTTTATCAATTGGCTTGAACACACCGGTTACCAAAAAATCATGATCGCCATTGGTGCTGCTGCTAACGTGGATTACCTTATTTAATGCCCGTTCATTGCCAAAAAGTTTTTCTGCAATTTGTTCACTTAGCACGATCGTATTCGGATTGTCGAGTGCGGTCATGGGATTGCCTTCCGTGAAATTGTAAGTGAACATTCTAAAGAAGGTAGAATCGGCCATAAAACCTTTTGTTTCATAGAAAGATTTTATTTCACCGCTTTTTGTGGTGTACTGCAACAGTGTTTTGTCTTCGGCAAATAATCTTGTCAGCCGCGTTGTTTGCTGGATCTCAGGAAAGCTTTGCTTCATCATTTCTCCCATCGCGGCCGGCGTGTTCGGAAGCTTTTTAAAATTACCAAGACCGATGAATTCTGTGCCGAGCTGGTAAATCTGATCACCCTTTTTTTGATATCTGTCGTAGCT
>JAICYZ010000317.1 GCA_025933935.1 Chitinophagaceae bacterium | reverse complement strand
CTTCGGGTAGATCTTCGGAGGTATATACTTTTTTGATTTCTATTCCGGAATCAGTTACAATTTTTTTCATAATGAATTTTCACATGTTCACGTCTTCACATTTTCTCATTCTTACATCAATTTCTTTGCCTCAAAATTTATGGCATCCAACACAATGGTATGCAGGGAAGCATTGGAGTTATTAATTAAATAATCGATGATGTGTTTATTCAGGTCCATTCCTGATGCCTGTGCAGGAAGCGTTGAGGCAAGCTGATTAATAATGTAGATATTTTGTTCCTTTAAATTATTTACCGCACGCCATACCTCAGGTGAAACATAGATCTGCTGACTGATATTATAATCGTATTCCTGTTTAATGGAATCTATTAGGGTCATCTGCATTTGACGGCATGTCAATCCCGAATTTGTATTTCTTGACAGCAAATTTTGCAACGCAATTCTTTCAGTCAATAAAGTAATTCTTTCGTATGCCTGCAAGCGCAATCTTAAAGTTTCAGGCTCATTGTTCTTCCTTTCACTCAGCTCTTTTTTTATAGATGAAAATTCCGTCAGCAACCATATAAAAGCTAACAGCAAAACAAGAAATAGAATGGTAATTATGGTTTCAAATGTTGACATTTATGTAATTTATAAGCAAAAATAATCATTACTTTAGTAAAGAATCTAATTTCCAAAAGGGTGCCAACCTTCGTGGATCATACAGTTTAAATCGTGCTGAAGATTGGCAACAATTCATCATCGATTTTAATTAAACGTCAATTCACTTAATTTAGCATAATGGCTGATGAGAAAAATTTACCCTCTTTTTATTCAGGATTTATTAAGTTATTTTCAGGATTGGCGGTCGTGCAGATTTTAAATTTACTTTTTTCTCTGGTCCTTCCGCGCTATTATTCGCCGGCTGACTATGCTTTCTTTGGCATTTTTACTTCAGTTGTTTTTATCCTTCTTGAAATCATTACCTTAAAACTCGAGATGACCGTTTATTTTCCAAAAGAAGATGAGCAGGCTTTGGAAATCGTTCATTCCATTTTTTTTATCTGTTTTTGTTTTGCACTTATCATCCTGGTAGTAAGCCTGGTTACTGCTTATTTCCTTAATGCTATCTATTTGCTATTGCCCTTGAGCTTGATGGTTTATGGAATTGTAGTGCCTTTAAATGCATGGTTCAACAGGAAAAAAGAATATCGTGTATTAAACACAAGCCGGATCGTACAGGCCATTGCCATTCCATTATTATCACTGCTTTTTATTATTCAGTTTCATTGGCATTCTGGTTTGGTATTGGGTTTTATTCTTGGGCAGTTTGCCGGCTTATTATACCTTTTATTTTCTTTTAAAAATTTTGATTTTGAGTTAATACAATTATCACTGACAAAAAAATATCTGGTCAAATACAAACATTTTCCAAAATACGGTGTGATATCATCACTGATAGGAAGCATTTCAAGAAACAGTATCGTAATATTTGTGAAATATTTTTTCGGAAATGTGAACGCTGGTTATTATACACTATCTACCCGCATTTTAAATGCCTCCGCCAGTTTGTATCAGTCATCCCTTGCACAGGTTTTTTTACAGCAGGCAAGTCATATGGATAATGCGTCATTAAGGATCTACATCAAAAAAATTGTTTGGTTTGGCTTTTTATTGGGAATCATTCCGGTGACACTTTTGTTGTTTTTTGGTCAGCAAATTTTTGCTTTTATGTTTGGCCCACAATGGCTGGTAGCAGGTAAGATGTCACAATTCCTGGTATTATGGCTGTTTTCTGTCGCCGTGATCACGCCGGTTGGAATATTGCTTGATATCAAACAAAAACTAAGATTTGAAGCAGGATGGAACATTCTTTTCCTGGTACTTCGGATCCTTGCAATTCTTCTTTGTGCCTTTTTAAATGATTTGTACCTGATGCTGTTTTTACTTTGTGCAATCGGCGTTTTGATGAACTTCTATTTGCTGTATTATGTTTTGAAATTGACGAATGAGCAGACGCAATAATCAGAAGCAGCATTTACTAAAAGCAATTCTTTCAAAAGAGATCACTTCGTAAAAGTTCACAGTGAACAAACAAATAATCGGAATTCCTTTTCTAAATTGAAGCCATAGTGTTTTGATGAAATTGATCTATCTGTGCCATCACTTTCGACCACGCCATTTTCGTGTATTGAAAGGCAGCAAAATGCCTTTTCACATTATTCCTGTAATGAAATAATTCATGCCTGATCTGTTCAAAATGATCGGTATGAAAATACCTGCACAATTTTGGAATCGTCAATTCTAATTTTTCTTCTACATCCTGCATGATGTTTTCGTATTCGTCGCGCTGTGTGATATACACCATCAGTGGTTTATAACGGATCCATCCGATTGCCGCATTTGAAAATCTTTTTACAATCGCCGGCGAACTTGCATCAACAGGTTCTAATGCATTTGGAAGAATGCCGTTTAAAATATTTTTGTAAGTTAAAAATCCATCGTGAAAAGTATAACAAGGCACTTTTAAAACTTTCATGTCAGTAAGGGAAGTGCTCATAAAAGTATCCTCGCCGCGCGCTCCCGGTGGATTATAAAATGGCGGCAGATTTTTGATATTGTGAAGATTAAAACAAAGATTGGCGCCTGAAATAAACTTCATTCCATTGATTTCTTTTACTTCTTCAACAATAGATTTATTGATGATATCGGGATTGGCATAAGTAACACCTTTGTTATCAATAATTGTTTTTTTGACGACATCCCACGAAACAATTTCGTTACTGATCGCTTCAATAAAAAGTTTAAAATCTTCTTCTGTCAATACATCATTGAATGGAATATATGGAATCGGAGAAATATACCCGCAATGATGGCCGTGGGTAATATCGGCATCAGGATTATATTTTAAATGCGTAGCCAAAACACTTTGCCCCATCCAGATCAGGTTATCATATTCATTTTTCATCGTTGCCACCGGGTATTCATCATCATCCAAAAACATCAGCCGGTCCATCTTGTTTTTCCTGGCAAAATAAACAACGGCGTTTCTTTTTTTTGCATAGCCTTCACCAAAAAGAAGCTCAGATTCTTCCCGGTTTATGATGCCGCTTTCTTCTAAAATTTTACGTTCTTCTTCTATCGATGATTTTCCATAATACCGGATGGAATGGACAATATCTGCCAGCTCGGGATCAATATTTTTATAGTCGCTTAATTCCGTTTTGTGATATTTTAAATCATAAGCCACCAGCAAATGCAGCCGTATATCTTTATTCAAAAATAATCCGTGCTCCACCCAATTATTAATGTATGAAGTAAGTACATTTTTAAAGTGTTTTCTGCCCGTTACAAAGCCAATTCCAATATCTAAAGCCATAAATAAAATTAAAATGAAAGGGGACTAATGTAATAAAAATATTTCGGAAGCACAGGAACCACCCTACGAATCAGCATTTTCACATTTTCGCATTTTCATAATTGTTAATTACAATTCCTGTTTTTTCAATAATTCCTATAAAAGGATCTTCATTTTCTGTTTCATTTTCCGGATAAAACTTTGGACTGATAGGAAAATATTTTGCAACGAGATGCGTAAGAGTACGGATATCACTCCAGTGCTTTTCAGGAAAATTGGAAAGCCATATCGCTAAGTCGATATCACTATTTTCATGAGCTTTGCCGTTAGCGTAAGAACCAAAAAGAATGGCTTTCGTCACTTTGAAACCAGCATTTTAAACTTCAGATAAAAACCGGTTTATTTTTTCATTTAAAGCTTTTCGAGTAAACATTCTTTTAATTTTGAAACTTTTTCAACAAAGTAAACAAACAAATATCGCGCATTCTTATTTGTCTTTACAAGATTAGCACATCAGCATATTAGCATATTAAACACTCACATTAAAATCCCTCAGCGCTTCATTCAAACTCGTTTTTTTATCCGTGCTTTCTTTTCTCTTTCCAATGATCAAAGCGCAACTCACATTGTATTCGCCGGCAGGGAATTTCTTTGGATAGCTTCCGGGAATTACCACACTTCTGGCCGGAATAACACCTTTTGTTTCTACCGGTTCATTCCCACTTACATCAATGATTTTTGTGGACTGTGTGAGCACTACATTTGCTCCTAGCACCGCTTCTCTTTCTACCCTCACTCCTTCTACAACAATGCAGCGGCTTCCGATAAAACAGCCATCTTCAATGATCACAGGACTTGCCTGCAATG
>JAICYZ010000222.1 GCA_025933935.1 Chitinophagaceae bacterium | reverse complement strand
AAACGCTGAAAGCATCTAAGCGTGAAACCAACCACAAGATGAGTTTTCTTTTAAGGGTCGTCAAAGACTATGACGTTGATAGGCTACAGGTATAAAGGCAGTAATGTCAAAGCCGAGTAGTACTAATTGCCCGTAAGCTTTTTTATTTTTTTATTGGTATTACAACTTTCCCTTTATGTTATATTATTAAGTCGTAAGTAGTAAGAAGTGGGTAGCAAGTGAAGAATGTATTGTCTTCATACATACTCAACTCTTTTCTACGTCTCCGGCAACCTTTTTATGGTGGTTTTGCCGAGGGTGTTCACCTCTTCCCATACCGAACAGAGAAGTTAAGCCCCTCATGGCCGATGGTACTACACAACAATGTGGGAGAGTAGGTAGCTGCCATATTTATTTAAACCCTTTCAGTTAATGCTGCGAGGGTTTTTTGTTTTCATGCTAATTGTTGTCCAGAAGAAAACGTACTGTTTATTTTCATCCGGCAATATTTTGCACGAGATTTGCATTCCTTGAGCAAAGAGAGGATTTACTTTCACTGATCGTTAAGTATATTGTTGTCAGTAATAGAAATTAATTTCTCTGTTTGCATTTATTCGCTTATTATTACCCCATTGTTTACCCCACAAATGAAAAAACATGAAAAACATCCACAAATTACTCGGTGTGTTATGCCTCACCGGCTTTTTTATCTCTTGTCAAAAAAGTTCATCTACTCCAACTGATGACACTTCTACAATCAAATACGATACAGCTGCTACATTGTTCTTTAATAGCGGCCAAATTGCAGATACTACCACAAAACGCGCCATTAATGACTTAGTTGTACAATTAAAAAACGATTCTTTGTGGGACAAATTTTTGGCAATATATCCGATGGTTGGCGGTACAGCCTCTTCAACAAAATGGAATTTAAAAGATCCGCGCGACATCGATGCAGCATTTCGTATCACCTGGAATGGAGCCCCTGTTTTTAATACTACCGGCGTCACTTGTTCAACAACAAATGATTGGGGAGATACGCATTTGGCTGACAGTCTCCTTTCTTACGATAATACCTCAATGTCCTTCTATTCAGAAACGTCTAACCAGGTAGCCGGTTATGATATGGGTTGCAGCAACGGTATTTTCCCATATAATATCATGGCAATATATGAAGACTTTAATAACGACATTGTGAATACGTTGTATAATGCTTATGGGTCTACACAATATCAACCTTCTAAAACCACTGGATTGTTTACCAATTCATCGAAAGATGGAAAAGTGGTTCGTTATGATAATGGAGTTTCTGTTGCTGATTTGGGCAGTCCTTCTGATGCCTATACAAATTTGCCTATTACCATTGGCAAAGTTTCGGATGACGATCGTATCGGGCAAAGAGAATGTTCCTTTGCCGCCATCGGACAAGGATTAACAGCTACTGAAGCACAGCAGTTTTATAATATCGTTCAAACTTTTCAAACTACTTTGGCAAGACAAAAATAATCCCGAGTAACAAAAAGGGGTATAAATATGATTTAAGGAAATTGTGGCTCCTCATTTTCCTTTCGGCTTAACATGCCCAGTAAAAGGATAAATAAGTTCAATTTATATTTGCCCGTTATAATTTAAAAAGCGAAACAGATACTGTTTCGATTAATGCTTTTTTTTCTAATCAATTATTCGTGAATTGCTGCTGTCGATTGCATCCTTTTTATTTACATTTGTACCCTGATCAAATTAATCGTTCCATTTACTTCAAATACTTAAAAAAACAATAAAAATATAAAAACAACGAAATGAGTTACATCGCGAACATCCACGCACGACAGATTTTAGATAGCCGCGGCAATCCTACCGTGGAAGTAGAGGTTCTTACAGAAAATCAATGTAAGGGGCGCGCAGCAGTTCCATCAGGAGCGAGTACCGGAGTTCATGAAGCAGTAGAACTTCGTGATAATGATAAAAAAGTATATGAAGGCAAAGGCGTACTGAACGCCGTCAACAATGTGAACACCAGCATTGCCGATGAATTAATTGGATGGAATGTAGCAGACCAAACAGGAATTGATCAGAAAATGATTGAAATTGATGGCACTGAAAATAAAAGCAAACTGGGCGCAAATGCAATTCTTGCTGTGAGCATGGCTGTTGCCAAAGCGGCGGCTCACGAAGCGAATCTTCCATTATACAGGTATATCGGTGGAACAAACGCAAAGATTCTTCCCATTCCGATGATGAACATTTTGAATGGTGGCGCTCACGCTGATAATAAAATAGACTTCCAGGAATTTATGGTAATGCCAATCGGTGCATCATCTTTTAGTGAGGCGCTACGTTGGGGCGTCGAAATTTTTCATTCTTTAAAATCAGTTTTAAAGAAGAACGGATACAGTACCAATGTTGGTGATGAAGGTGGTTTTGCTCCCAATATTCAAAGTAATGAAGAAGCGATAGAAACGGTATTAAAAGCAATAGAAAAAGCAGGTTATAAAGCCGGGACGGATGTGGCAATCGCAATGGATCCGGCAGTATCAGAAATGTATAATACGGAAAAACAGGTTTATCATTTTCACAAATCTGATGGAAAAGAATTGAGCCGCGAAAAAATGGTTGACTTTTGGGAGAAATGGGTTAACGAATATCCAATCATTTCAATAGAAGATGGGATGGCAGAAGATGATTGGGAAGGATGGAAGCTGATGACCGAAAGATTGGGTAAGAGAATTCAGTTGGTTGGAGATGATTTATTCGTCACAAACGTAAAAAGATTACAGAAAGGAATTGAACAACATGTAGCAAATGCGTTACTGGTCAAAGTAAACCAGATCGGCACGTTAACAGAAACAATAAACGCCGTTTCGCTTGCTCAGCATAATGGTTACAATACAATCATGAGCCATCGAAGCGGAGAAACAGAAGATACTACCATCGCCGATCTTGCAGTTGCATTAAATTGCGGACAAATAAAAACAGGGTCAGCAAGTCGTACCGATCGCATTGCCAAATACAATCAATTGATTAGGATTGAAGAATTATTGGGCGAAAGCGCTGTTTTTCCAAAAGGAAAAATTAAATTTGGGAAATGATAGGGTGAAAAGAAAGAGATTGAAAGAGGAGATTTGAAGGTTAATTACCTGGTAATTCTAAATTCTAAATTGTTAATTCGAACTTTGAAACGTTTCCGTTACATATTCACCAATAAGTATTTAATAACAGGCATATTTTTTGCTGTATGGATGATGTTCTTTGACAGAAATGACATACCGCTTCAAATCAGAAGAATCAGGGAGTTGAATAATTTAGAGCAAAGTGAAAAGAACATGTCACTTCGCATCAGCAATACTCAAAAAGAATTGGGTCTGTTAAAAACAAACCCGGAAACTTTAGAGAAGTATGCACGTGAAAAATACCTGATGAAAAAAGATAATGAAGATCTGTATATTGTTACATTTGATTCATCTTCAATAAGATAAAGCGGTCTGTTACAATATTTCTGGCGAGAACACGTTTTAATCCTAAGAGGATATTATTTATTAAAGCCACACCCATTTTTATGATCAAAATCACATCGGAAGAATTGCTAAGATACCTGTACAAAGAGACTTCCGAGCAAAAAGCAGCAATTATCCGGGCTGCATTGCAAACAGACTGGAATCTTCGAGAAGCCTATGAAAAGTTGGTAAACGCAGCAAAAAACCTGAACGAAATCAGTCTTTCGCCACGCCAGGAAACTGTTAACAAAATATTAGAATACGCATCAAAAAGGCAAGTTCCTGTTTCCTGATAACAAACTTCTAAATTTTAAACTTATTTTTATCCCGCCCAAAGGCGGGATTTTTTATGACCAAAAAAGAAAGATATCAGTTTGTAATAAATTATTTTGCTTTAAACAGCCCCGATGCAAAGACCGAGCTCATCTATGATAATCCTTATCAGTTATTAGTAGCCGTGATACTTTCAGCGCAGTGTACAGACAAAAGAGTCAATTTAACAACTCCTGCAATTTTTTCCAGTTATCCGGATATCGAATCTCTTGCCAACGCAAATCATGAAACGCTTTTGACATTAATAAAAAGTATCTCTTATCCAAACAACAAAACCAATCATTTAATTGGAATGGCAAAAATGGTGATGGACGATTTTGGAGGAAAAATTCCAATGACGGTAGAAGAATTGATGAAACTACCTGGAGTAGGAAGAAAAACGGCCAATGTGATCACTTCTGTGGTAGATAAACAGCCAAATATGGCTGTGGATACACATGTTTTCAGGGTTGCCAACCGGATAGGATTGGTAAAAGCGAAAACGCCTCTTGAAACTGAAAAGCAATTGGTAAAAAACCTGCCTGAAGATCTGATTTATATTGCCCATCACTGGCTTATATTACATGGGCGTTACATTTGCATAGCAAGAAAACCAAAATGTGGTATTTGTGGATTGAAACCGGTTTGTAAATACTACCAGACAGTTATAAAACCTTCTGAACAATCAGAAGGTTCTTAAAGCAGTTTCTTTATCTCCGCTAACAATTCAGTTTTAGTAAAAGGGATGCCCATAATTTTATTAAAGCCTTTTGCGTCCACCAAATATTTATCGCGCACAATTTTTACCAGTTGTCCGTTATTTAATTCCGGAATGATCACTTTTTCAAAGTTCTTAATAATCTGGCCAAGATTTACAGGAAAAGGACGAACATAACGCAAATGAACATGTGAAACCGCATGCCCTTCCGAAATCAATTCTGCCACGGCACTTTTTATTGCTCCATAGGTACTCCCCCAACCGATCACCAGAACTTTTCCTTTTTCACGGCCATTGTCTATTTTTTGTTCGGGGATGTAAGCAGCTATATTGTCTGTTTTTTGCTGGCGAATCTTAACCATCAACTGATGGTTTTCCGGGTCATAACTTACATTTCCGGTAATGTTTTGTTTTTCAAGTCCGCCAACACGGTGTTCAAGACCGGCAAATCCGGGAACAGCCCAGGCGCGAACTAATTTTTCATCACGGAAATAAGGTTGGAACGTGTCTTCGTCTTTATCGAGTTCTTTCTTAAGATTTACTTGAATAGAAGGAAGATCTTTGCTTTCCGGATATTTCCAGGGTTCAGATCCATTGGCAATATATCCATCACTCAGAAAAATAACCGGCGTCATATGGTGAATAGCAATTCTTACCGCTTCATAAACTGCATAAAAACAATCGCTTGGGGTCGATGCAGCAATTACCGGCATCGGGCTTTCGCCGTTTCTTCCATAATAAGCTTGCAAAAGATCACTTTGTTCAGTCTTTGTTGGCAAGCCGGTAGAGGGACCGCCACGTTGAATATCACAAATCAATAAAGGGATTTCCAGCATTACTGCAAGTCCCATTGCTTCAGATTTTAACGCCATTCCTGGACCACTGGTGGTAGTCACCCCAAGGCTTCCTCCATAAGAAGCGCCGATGGCAGAACTGATCGCGGCTATTTCATCCTCTGCCTGGAAAGTTTTTATTCCAAAGTTTTTATGCCGGCTCAATTCATGTAAAATATCACTGGCGGGCGTAATTGGATAAGATCCTAAAAATAGTTGCAAGCCGCTTTTTTGAGCAGCTGCAATTAATCCAAAAGCCAAAGCCTGGTTGCCGGTAATATTACGATAGTTTCCCGGCGGCATCTTTGCTTTTTTTACAGAATACCTTGTGGTAAAGGTTTCTGTTGTATCTCCATAATTATAACCCGCTTGCAATACTTTCAGATTACTTTCAAGAATATCCGGAGTTTTTGCAAACTTTTCTTTTAAAAAATTAATCGTGTTATCCAGCTTACGGTTGTACATCCAGTATAAAAAACCGAGCACAAACATGTTTTTTGCCCGATCCTTTTCTTTTGTGCCAAGTGAAAAATCTTTTAAGGTTTCTCTTGTAAGTTTGGTAACGTCTATCTTTATCACCTCATATCCTTCCAGGCTTCCGTTTTCCAATGGATTTATTCCATCGGTATAATTCGCCAACCGCAAATTTTTCGTATCAAAACCTTCGATGTTGGCTATTATTTTTCCATTCTTTTTTAATGTTTTTAAATTGGTTTTCAATGCCGCAGCGTTCATCGCTACCAGTACATCACACGTATCACCGGGAGTAAAAATCCTGTCGCTGGAAAATCGTAGTTGAAATCCGCTTACACCGGGAATGGTTCCCTGCGGAGCCCTTATTTCAGCCGGAAAATCCGGAAAAGTAGAAAGATCAATTCCGAGTAAAGCGGTGTTGTTAGTGAATTGTGAGCCGGTTAATTGCATTCCATCGCCACTGTCGCCGGCAAACTTGATCACCACTTCCGGCAAAACTTCTTCTTTTGTTTCCATCTTTAAAATTGAATCTGCAAAATTAAAAAATATAGAGGGTTTTT
>JAICYZ010000452.1 GCA_025933935.1 Chitinophagaceae bacterium | reverse complement strand
TGGAGTTTCGGACGATACCATAATTGTAGCCGGTGAGAAAACATCCAAAGCGGATCCACCAATTTTTCATATGGCTGATTTTAAAAGTTTCTGTTCATAATGGAATGATGGGAAATAGCTGCCAGTCCATTTCGGAAGCCGCGCGTATAGCTCAATACAATTCCCTGCGCTACTCCCCTGTTTTCATTAGCTTCCTGTTCTATTTCGAGCACCTGGCGAATGTGGCTTTCAGCAGTTTCCTTTTTCGCATTCAATTCTTCTACAGTATCTACCATGCCACTCCTGCTACGGCTTGAGATGTGAAAATTAATTTCCCTGATAAAATCTTCATAAAAGGTTTTTACTTTTCTGATGGTTCTTTCCAGTTCATTTTTTAATGCAGCTATATTTTGTTCGAGGTGTGTATTATCAGGATTCATTAAAGCATCATCGTAACCTTTCTTTTCATAATTCTTTTCCAGGAAATGAAACAGCAGGTTAATTCCTTGTTCAGAAGAATGATTGTTCTCAGCAGATTCGGCATTCAACCCCTTATCGGTTTCCACAAATACGCCTTGGGCGTTTTCAGAAACTTTATGAGCGGAATCTGCACCATTGAGGTGAACTGCATTTCCATTTTTCCGGTTAAAAAAACTAAATAAGCCCATGAGTTGTTATTTTAAATTGTTACGCTGGATCGTTATCGGTGATTGCTCTTCACCACATCTTTGCCTTTAAACGGTTTGTTAGTCACGAATACTGGTTTCTTAATTGTTATTGCCGGTACTTTATCCCGGCGGTCTCCTGATACGAATGCTGCCTGTAAATTCTGTTTTAAAAATACAGATTTAATATGATGCAATTCGCACGCTGGAAACGATATTCAGTATCTTTTAACATCAACTTTTAATTATCCTTACTTCCGTAAGATCTTCTCAAGCGCCCTGCCTTTGGCCAATTCATCTACCAGCTTATCCATGTATCGGATTTTTTGCATCAGTTTGTGTTCTATTTCTTCAACACGATAGCCACAAATGACGCCGGTAATTTTCGTAGCGTTTGGATTCAATGAAGGCGCCTCATTAAAAAAGGTTTGCAAATCAATCTTCTGATCAATTTGATTTTGTAATGCCTGTTGATCATATCCGGTCAGCCAACAAATAACTGCATCTACTTCTTCTTTTGTCCGCCCTTTTTTCTCTGCTTTTTTAATGTACAGCGGATACACACCGGCAAATGACATTTTAAAAACTCTTGTATGATCCATTGAAGCGGTTTTTAAAGTTAATTTCAGCAAGTTAATAATTGTAACTAACCCAAATGCTCTTTTAATTTTTCATCCATTCTATACACAGCACAACATTCCTCACCTCAAGGCAAATATTTATCAATCTTATTGGGCAAAAGGTAAAGCACAGGCGTAATAAAAAAAATAAAAATACTGACCAGCGGCAAGAAGAAGGAAAATAAAATCGCCACAGCATACATTACCGGCGATATCAAAAACAATTTCTGCGCCTCGGATTTCACTTCGGCCGGCAATTCCCTGG
>JAICYZ010000257.1 GCA_025933935.1 Chitinophagaceae bacterium | reverse complement strand
TGTTCTGGCATGTGACAGTCAATGCAATTGCTTTTAAAAGAATCGGCGGTGGTTTCAGCCACATTTAAAGAACGATGATCCGGATTACTATGGCAGCTTTGGCATGTTTTGGAATATACAGCTAGATCGTTACCGGCATTCATATGAGGATCATGGCAGGTAACACAGGTGAGCGTTTGACTCTTCAAAAAGCATTTACTTTCAGAAAGAAGCCCGTATTGATTACCATGGACGTCATATCCTTTTTCAGGCTTTATCCGTGTACTAAATGGCGCAAAATAATTGGCAAGCGTATCTCCCATTTTAAAACCGAAAGGGGAAATTTCTTTCTGCCTGTCGTTACCATCATGGCACACCGCACACGCATCAGATTTCTGTTGGCGTGATAAAGATTGAGAAGTAACAAGGTATTTTGCTTCTTTTGCTTCAGGATAAGCAAGGTGGTAATTTACATGATTAAGGGCAGGTCCGTGACATCTTTCGCAATCAATACCCATTACCAGGGTGCTTCGCATAAGCATCTTATGCATTCCTTTATCGGGCGTCGTTACAGCCTGATCAGCAATAAAAGAGCTATGGCATTCGTAACAATTTATCCCGATAGTCCTTCCGAAATACGCTACGCCGGAAGTAAAACCGCCGCCGGGGCTGGATCCCCATTTATTTACCGAAACATAATAGGAAACAGGTAATTCAAAAGTTTGGTCTCCTTCCCATGTGAGGAAAGTCTGCGCATGTTTTAATCCAAATGTAATATCGAAACGATGTTTTTCCTTCTCTTCTCCATTTACATATAAAACCTGGTATAAACCGCTGTCCCGCCGCTCCATCACTATTTTGGTATTGGAATTATAAACAAAAGTATTTCTGCCGTGTTCAAAACTACCCAACACGTTTTGAGGCAACGAAGCACGGGTGGTATTGTAATGAGAACTGGATATAAAAGAATCATAGATGGCCTGGTGGCATTGCCTGCAACTTTGAGAACCGGCATATACATTTCCCCTCGGATCGTCATTTGCTTTTCCGGCGTGAATGCACTCTGATAAAAAAATAATTATTGCGGTAATGCAGAATAGCAGGAAGAAAGACTTATTGATTTTCATATTTTGACAATGATCCGATAAAGTGTTTTTGTCAAAACTAAAATATAAGTAACGAAGCTGCAAGAAAACAACAATCACCGGAAAGACATCTATCCCCGTTTGAAGTCATTCGGCCCGGTAATCCACCACGGTAGATATTACAAACTACGCTTCTTCCCTGATGGTAAAATTTATACCTGGTGCTCATAAAAATGAAAATAACGACTATTGGTTATATTGGCTTTAGTAACTTACAGTCGGTGGCTGACTGACGCCAGTTGGACCCTACGCCTGTTGGGCAGACGCGTAATTTATTCTTCAACTTCCCATGACGGATTATAACCAATTTCCCAGAGGTGTCCATCTATGTCTTGAAAATAACCATGATAACCACCCCAAAAAGCTTTTTGTGCTGGTTTGGTAATTTTTGCACCCGCTTTCTCCGCCTGCTTCATTATAGCATCAACTTCTTTGTCAGTATTTACAAAGTATCCGATTGAAAATTCAGTAGCACTCTCGGCTTGCAATTTCAAATTACTGTCCCATGCTAAATTTTTTCTTTCATATAGACATAACATCCTTCCTTTATCAAGTTCAAACATAACGACTGCGCCGTTTTCATATTCTGTGCCTACAATCCCTTGTGTTTGCCAACCAAAACCTTCCTGATAAAATTTCATTGAGTTATTTAAGTCCGACACACCGAGTGTTAGGAGATTTATCCGCTGTTTCATGACTATATATTTTAATTGCAACAATCCGTGCCACAACCGCAGGTTTTACTTTTTTCAGCATAAACCGTAATGCTGAAGATGCCTGTGTTGCCTGCTCTGAAATCAATTAATTCTTCTTCATTCAAATAGTTTTTTAGAATATCATCAGGAAGACCGATGCGCTTTTGCTTTTGAACGGTGATATTGGTGAAGCCATTTATTTCGATCAATCCCAGGTACGCTTCTTTTTCTATCGCACCTGCCACGCAACCTGCATACATTTCTGCGTTTTTGCGCAAAGCATCCGGCAGATTGCCAATCAGTACCACATCGGAAATACTAAAATGTCCGCCGGGTTTTAGTACACGAAAGATCTCTTTGAATACTTCATTTTTGTTGGGTACCAAATTTAAAACGCAGTTGCTTACAATCACATCGGCGCGGTTAGAAGAAACAGGTATTTTTTCAATGTCGCCCTGCCGGAACTCAACATTGTAATAGCCTAACTTTTTTGCATTGTCCCTTGCTTTCTCAATCATGGCAGGAGTAAAGTCAATACCGATTACTTTTCCGTCTTCGCCGGTTTCAGCTCTTGCAATAAAGCAATCATTACCTGCGCCACTACCCAGATCAATAACTGTGTCGCCTTTTTTTATGTGTGCAAATTGTGTAGGTAAGCCGCAGCCTAAACCCAGGTCGGCATCGGGGTTATAACCTTCCAGCGAAGTGTAATCATCGCTCATGATGTTGTAAACTTCCGTGGAGCAACAGCCCGAGCCGCAGCAGGATGATTGATTCGTTTCTTTATCCTGTAAAGCAATCTCCGCATATTTTTGCTTTACCAATTCTTTCAGTTCATTTTCGTTTTCCATTGTTTTTATTATTTTATTATTATCGTAATATTTCGATTAAACTGTTTTAAAAAAATCAGCAGCAGTCAGGGCTTCCCTTATAAGAATCAAAAAGCTGACCGAACCTTTCTTTCGCAACTTTCCATTCCTTATCATCTATACAGTAACAGACCTTTACTCCGTCAATATCCCCTTTGATCAAACCTGCCTGCTTCAATTCCTTCAAATGCTGTGATACCGTGCTTTGAGACAGGGGAAGCTCATCTACAATATCGCCGCAAATGCAGCTTTTCTTTTTGATGAGTAAATTAAGAATAGCGATCCTGGCAGGATGCGCCAATGCTTTTGCATAATTGGCGATGCGGTTTTCCTTTAATTTAAATTCTTCCGCTTTTGTTGCGCCCATAATTATTCATTTTAAATCGCAATATTACGATTCAATGCTGACAATTGAAAAAATATTTTAAAGACTTTTAAAAACACGGAGTAAATCCCCGGAATGTTTTAATAATAATGCCAATCCAGCACCGTACATGTTACAAACTACGCTCCTTTCCGATCGTAAAATTTATACTTAGCGCTGATAAAAATGAAAATAACGAATATGAATTATACTGCCTGGTATTGTACCGGTACAGGTCAGGAGACCTCGGCCAGTTGGGCTAATAATTTTCTTTATTATAAAAAAAACTTTTAGCTTTGTTCTTCGACCCTGGGTAAGACTCCGCTTATTGAACGCCACACCAACCAATCAATTTATCATCTTAAAATTTAAACAAATGAAAAAGATCTTATCCGGTTTATCGGTTATTGTGTTTTTTTTAATTTCCTGCGATCATTCCGCTTCAACTACTCCTGCAGATAATACCGGCTCTCAAAATGATGTAAACATCGCCAATAACCTCAAAGTTTATAAGGCAATTGAAACAGGAGATGTCAGTTCAATAGACACGTTAATTGCAAGCGATGCCATTGATCATGACGGCCCCCATGGAACTGATATAAAAGGAAGGGATAGTATTGTGAAAATGCTGGGGGATATGCATAACCAGGTAAAAGATCTTAAGATTGATGTAATTAGCAGCGCAGCAAATGGCGATTACATTTTTACGCTGGTGCATGTTACCGGTACCACTGCAGATTCCTCTATGGGAATGCCCGGAAAAAGTATTGACGAAAAAGCAGTGGATGTAGTGAAGCTGAAAGACAATAAAATGATGGAACATTGGGGATTTACCGATGATGCACAGATTAGTAAGGAAATGATGGAAATGCATGATAAAATGAGTGGCACGGATAAGATGAAAAAGTAATGATTGAAGATGGCGGTTGAGAGGTGCCCCATGTTAACGCAAGCGTTCTTTTCCCTCGTTGGTGTTCCCCAATTCTTAAACGCAGTTTGCGTCTGCCGGTATTTTTTACAATAAGCTGTTAGCAGCAGTATTTACAAATATATTTGATCACCAGTGGTATACCAACTACCAGGAAAAGATAACAAAATCGAAAAGGCTGTGATGTAACATTCCTAAAAGGTATCACTTCTTTCGCGTATATTTATTTTATGAAAATAAAAGCAACTGCCTTTTCTGCCATCGCGCTTTTTGTTTGCCTTTTTCAAACAGCTATCGGGCAGATGGTCTCGCCGGTACAACATATTTTCCCGAAAGGAACGATTACTTATCCCAACATTCCTTATGCGGAAGATACAGTGCAGAAACATTTACTTGATATTTATGTTCCACATGCGAATAAAAAGAACACGCCACTTATTGTTTGGATACATGGCGGCGCGTGGATGCTGAATGATAAATATGCGGATATGAGCTACATGCAAAAGACGGTAAAGTCTTTCATTGACAGCGGATATGCATTGGCGTCTGTTGATTACCGTTATAGTACTACCGCCATCTTTCCTGCTCAGATACAGGATGTAAATGAAGCGGTACAATTCTTATACGATCATGCTGCCAAATACAACCTTGATAAAAACCGCATCGCGGTAATTGGCTTTTCTGCAGGTGGCCACCTCGCTTCTTTAATGGCCCTTTCCAACAATAATAATGTGAAAGAATTTTATCCGCCGGGTAAAAAGATAAATTTTAAAATAAGATGTGCCTTTGATTTTTATGGGCCGTCAGACCTTGTCATGCTCGCTACCAATCCTGATACTTCAATAAACAATCAACAAAATCCTGTTTCCATCCTGCTGGGCGCAATGCCTGTTGACCGTCCCGACCTTGCAAAGATTGCCAGCCCGGTAACTTATATTGATAAGAACGATCCGCCATTCCTGATCGTGCAGGGAGAAAAAGACGAGTCGGTACCGAATACAGAATCCAAAATTTTAAGTTCCTGGCTAACCCTCGCAGGCGTGCCCAACAAACTAATCATTGTGGCCGGTGCGCCTCATTACGGCGTGATGTACGATGCGGATTATATAAGGGAAGATATTTTTAAGTATTTGGATAAGTATATGAAATAAGCCGTAAATTGTTGAATGTCAAAACACATTCAACGAAAGTGAATAAAACGTGGAAGTTCCGCTTGCAGTAATACTTTTATTGTACCCCGCTTTGTCAACGAAGTCTTTGCATTAATGCCATAAGCCCTTTTTTTGTTCCTGCAAAAAAATCTCCTTTCTTAAATTCAGGAATCATCATGTCGTCAATTATTTTTTTCGTTTCGTCGTCAGTGATTTTTGTTTCGATAGCGGCACCATTGTTTATTCTTATTTTCCTTAATCCCTTACTTATTCCAATTAAAACTCCATCATCT
>JAICYZ010000115.1 GCA_025933935.1 Chitinophagaceae bacterium | reverse complement strand
TCCAATTGATAAATGGAAGCTTCCACAGATGCTTTATTCTGAGCAAAGGCATACCAGCCGCCCATTTCATAATTATTATAAGACGAAGGTTTTAATGTGGGAACTTGTACACCGCGGTACAGATCGTTGATATTTGGCGGGGCAAAACCAACACTGTAGTTCACATAAATTCCGCGGTTATTTCCAAAATCATAGGTAAATCCCGCTTTCGGTGTAAAGTGATCAAAATGATTGATTGCGTCCGGAGCGCCACTGTAGGCACCTGGCTGTAAATGATTGTCAAAATTATAATCCAGCCGGTCATAACGCGCTGCTACAACAATTCTCAATTTTGCAAGCGGATTATATTCAATTTGACTATATGCAGCAGTGTTCAGTAAGCCCGCACGGTAATTGGTAAGAACGCTGTCTGTGGATTGGTATTGATCATAAACTCCATTTCCATCTTTATGAATATTTATAAATTGTGCCAGGTAAGTTGCCGGACTGTAATCCATACTGATGCCGGTTGTCCATTTTGCATGAAGCGCATTCATTTTTTTAGAATGTTGAATGATTGCACCGTAACTGGTAAAAGCATCATCGTTTATTTGCCCTGTTGCTTCCATTGGATTTCCCTTAACATCTGCTATTGAATAAAAAGGATTTTGACCAACAGAAGTGTTCCTGTAAAAGAGCGTGAAACTGGTATTATTATTTTCATTCCATTTTTTTGACAGTGTGCTTCTGAGCCTGAACGCATCGGCTTTTCGATACGTAAACCGGTAAAAACTGTTATAATTTTTAGTATAAAAATGAGCGCTGTCTAATCCACCTTTCTGATCGGTTTTGTAATTAATGTAATCTGCAACAGTTACCAGTTTCGTTTTATCATTAAAGGCATAATCAGCTCTGAATGTCAAGGCAGTTTTATTAAAATTGTTATGCTCTCTTTCCGGCTGATTTTGATCTGCGTAATATCCACCAAAATAAAGTCCCAGTTTTTTGTAAGTATTGCTGATATTAAAATCGGTGCGCTTGTATCCGCGGGTTCCTGCTGTCAATTGAACCGTTCCTGAAAGAAAAGGAGAAGGCGATTGTGTAATAAAATTAAGTGCGCCGCCGACAGCCTCACTTCCGTATAATGAAGAAGCAGGCCCTTTGATCACTTCAATTCTTTGCAGAGAAGCCTGGTTTATTTCGATCAACGCATTGTGGTTAAAATCACCAACAGTTCTGATCGGAATCCCGTCTTCGAGATAAAGAAATAAATTGTTGTAACCCAATGGCTGCCTTACGCTCATGCTGTGTTGCTCATTACCAAGGTCAACCATAAAAACGCCGGGAATTTTATTCACCAGCATATCAAGCCTGGTTGCTTTCGTATCATTTATTTGTGTTTTCGAAATCACGTCAATCGCAACCGGAACTTCTGTTCTTTTTTGAGCTTCCCTGTTTCCTGAAACCACCACTTCGTTCAGATTGGTAAAAGACGGCGAAAGAGAAATCACCATTTTTTCTTTGTTTACCGGAGCATTCAAACTGTAGTATCCTACTGAAGAGACGCGGATGCTGTCGGTATTTGCAGAAATATAGAAATTTCCACTCCTGTCGCAAACCGTGTTTGAGTTATTTTGTAAATCGGTAACTGTCGCGCCTTGTAATGGCTGGTTTGTCGCCGCGTCAATCACTTTTCCCATTATTTTATCCTGGGCAAATGCAAAACTGGTTGCCACAAATAGCAAAGCAGTCAGGCATAAATGCTTATTCATCACTGATTAATTTAAAATGAAATAATACTTCGTCCTGTGTCGGGACAAATCACAATAATTATAACGTAATAATTATGCAGAAGGTGGGTGAAATATAAAACGGGGAAAAGATGAAACAGTATTTTCATTTTTAATGAAATACTGCCGGCCGGAATTTATAACGGCAGTTTTGAATGTAAAAAGTTGTGGTATAAAAAACGGCTGCACATCAAATCTTTCAGTTTTTGAAACAGGAGACTGATCTTGTTTTTCCTGATCTTTTAATTTTTTTGAAAGGTAACATTTACCGTTACAATGCATCATTGGTTTGTCACGGTTTACGCATAAGTTTTTTGCAATGTAAGAGCGGTTCAGAAAAAAATCTGCCTGGATAATAAACGTACTAAATGTTTGAATAAAAATAATGAACGTCAAAAATATGGTCGCAAAAATCTTCAAAATGCGCGAAGTGTTTTTTATTTGAGTGCAAAGATAATTCCTAAAAAAAGAACCTTCCGTTTCCGGAACATGATCGTTGTCAGTAGTTAGAATGATTTGAATCGAATACGTTACAAAAAGTATCTTAATTTTTTAAATAATTATAATTAAGGAGAAATCTCCCTTCTTCAACTTTTATTTTTTGATTACTTTTGCAAATTGCTTTTTTCACAAATAATCCTTGTAAAAACAGCGTTTTTAATTAAAACTTTACTTTTTGGCACTACCCTATTTTATTAAATATATCTATAATTCGGGCACGGATGAAGTAATTCGCCGTGGAAAAAAAATATATTCCCAACGATTTGTGGAGCTTGTGGAACATGACGAACTCATGCATTCCGTGGTTTTCAGGGTAAGGGACGACAGTTATACTACGTTTTATAAAGTACAGATTGAAAAGTATGATGATCCCAAAACTTTCTCCGTTCGTTGCAGTTGCCCTTATAATATCAGTGACATTTGCCGCCATGAAGCTGCAGCATTAATGCAGTTGCAGGATCTGGTTGATAAAAACTTATTGGATTCAGCAGAAGGTCTCCACGTGTATAATCAAAAGCACACTGTTGTTAAAATAAAATTTATTGATCTTAAAATGATACGGATGCTTTCCGGTATGGAAAACTATACGTCGGCAGAAGAAATTTTAAGGAAAACAAAATGTAATATTATTGAAGCTGCAAATGAAAAAGTGGAAGCGGTTCTTGAACTGGACGATCAAACTTTTCACATCATTCTGCAAAAAAATGAAGAAAGAAATTTTGATACTTCATGCAATTGCGATGAAGGTGAGCACGCGTTATGCAAACACAAAACAGCTTTATTTCTTCAGTTGCTGAACAATTGGGGGCCATATTATTTTGACAGCATCCGCAATTGGGATAAAGAAAAAAATAAGTTGCTCCAGGGTTATGGCTACAGCCTCAATGATGATCTTTCAGGCAAATTTGAGTTTATATATAAAGATGGAAAGCCGTTTTTAAAGGTGATAGATCCTTCCATCAGGCGCGTAACTGCCCCGATTCCTGCGCGTATAGAAACGCCCGCAGAAACAGCGGTGATGGAAGAAGAAGCGAAAATTACTTCAACAAAGACTAAACAGATTACGCTGGTCTTCAACGCCAATGAAAAATCATTTCCTTTTGTTTCTATTGATGTTGTCCAGGGAGATTTTGATCAGGAAGAAAATAAATTTATCGGACGGATAGAAAAACTTGATTTGTCGAAATTTATCAATACAAACGAGTTCAATGATAAAGACAAACAACTGATACAGCACGCCAGAAAACTGCAGCCATCAGAGATCAATAAATACCTGAACCGTAATTCGCCTTTCAGTGGTTTTTGGGAAAATATTATTCATGAAGAAAACGAAGAATTGCCGCAGGAAACAAAAATGCTGATGGCAGAATTTATGCACCCGAAACTGAAACGGATTTTTGAAGAAAATCAAAATAAGCCTGTTTTTTATTTAGCCCAGGGGAAAACTTTTACCACTCAAAATCTGCAAGCCATTGATCTTTCGGCAGAAAAGCCGGTTATCGAATTTTCAATTTCGCCTTCAGCCGATGAAAAATTAATGGAGAGCCAGCTTAATCTTGAACACCAAAAGGTAAAATTAACAGAGAACGAATGGAACAGCGACCTGTTATTTCTACACGATAGAACGTTTTATTTGTGGGAAAGATCCGAGCATATTTTGCTGGTTGAAAAATTTAAAAATACACTTCATATTCCCAACAATGAATGGCCTTCATTTTTAAAAGATGTCGCACTTCCGCTTTCAAATGATTACCCGGTTTCTTTTGCTCCTTCGTTGATCAGAGAAACGAAAGAAGGACAACCCGATATCAGTGTGATGTTGATAGAAAAGGGCGAATATTTAATGTTTCAGCCGGTATTTACTTATAAAGGCTTTAGTGTCAAAGCGAATGATAAAAACACGATCATCGTACCCGATAATGACAAGATTTTATTGGTGAAACGTAATAAGGAAGCGGAACAAGAGTTTATTTCCAAACTCGCGAGCCTGCATTCCCAATTCATCAATCAGCCGCAAACCAAAAGCCTTGTCTTGAAAGGAGCAGATGTTTTAAAAAATAACTGGTTCTTTTTATTTGTGGATGCGATGAAGGAAATGAAAGTGCCGGTTTACGGTTTTGAGGCTTTGAAAAACTTCCGTTTCAATACGGCAAAGCCATCTACTCATATTCATCTCAGCAGCGGCATGGATTGGTTTGATGCAAGGGTGGAACTGGCTTTTGGTGAACAACATATTGGTATTGCTGAAATTCAGAAAGCGCTGGCGAATAAACAGTCTTTTGTCCAGCTAAATGACGGCACGCTTGGCATTCTTCCGGATGAATGGATCAAGAAATATGCGTTGCTTTTTAAGGTAGGTGAAGGCAAAAATAACCGGCTTCGTCTTTCCAGGTTTCATTTGAGTGTGATCGATGACTTGTATGATCAGCGCGATGAACAGGAACTTTCTTTTGAACTTGATGAGAAGTACGAAAGGCTTCGTAATTTTAAAAGTATCCCTGAAGTAGCGATTCCAGAGCAATTGGAAAACCGATTGAGGCCTTATCAACTTTCAGGCTTTCATTGGTTGAATTATCTGAATACAGTTGGCTGGGGTGGCATTCTCGCCGATGATATGGGCTTGGGAAAAACCGTTCAGGCGCTATCGATGCTGCAGCATTTTGCCGAAGAAGAAGGAAGTCTAAAAGCGCTCGTTGTGTGCCCGACAACATTGATTTATAATTGGGAGAATGAAATCCGGAAATTTACGCCATCGCTTACGTGGCGTATTCATCATGGCAATTTGCGGGCAAAAAGAAAAGAAGATTTTAGCGATGAAAACATCATCATTACTACGTATGGAACTTTGAGAAGCGATATACAGATGCTGATGCGCATTCCATTTGATTATGTCGTTTTGGACGAATCGCAGGCAATAAAAAATCCTGCATCAAAAGTTACGAAAGCAGCCGGCCTTTTGAAAGCACGAAACCGCATTTGCATGAGTGGTACGCCCTTGCAGAATAATACGTTTGATATTTATGCCCAAATGAATTTTCTAAATCCTGGTTTATTGGGAAGTGTTGAATTTTTCAGAAACGAATTTTCTACACCTATTGACAAGCTCGGGGAACAGGAACAAAAGGAACATTTAAAAAAATTACTTTATCCATTTATTTTAAGAAGAACAAAAGAACAGGTGGCAAAAGATCTTCCTGAAAAAACAGAGACCATACTTTTTTGTGAAATGGAAAGCATTCAGCGAAATATTTATGATTCTTACCGCAATGCTTACCGGAGTAAGATTCTTGGAGCGATAGATGAACAGGGTGTTGGAAGATCTCAACTTACTATTTTACAAGGGTTAATGAAACTGCGCCAGATTTGTGACAGTCCTGCGATATTAAATGAAGAAGAAAAATATGCAAATGATTCTATTAAGCTGGAGGAACTAACCCGCGAAATAACAGAAAATATCGGGGAGCATAAAGCATTAATATTCTCTCAATTTCTCGGAATGCTTGCATTGATCAAACAAAAACTGGTTGAAAACAATATTGAATTTGAATATTTTGATGGCAGTACTTCAGCAGTAGACCGGGAAAAAGCGATCCAGAATTTCCAGTCAAATGAAAACTGCCGTGTGTTTTTAATATCGCTGAAAGCCGGTGGTGTCGGGCTTAATTTAACCGCTGCGGATTATGTTTACATTGTAGATCCATGGTGGAACCCTGCGGTAGAGCAACAAGCGATTGATCGTACTCATCGTATCGGGCAAACGAAAAACATTTTTGCTTACCGGATGATATGCAAGGATACGATTGAGGACAAAATTTTACAATTACAGGAACGCAAACGTATCCTTGCCAAAGAATTGATTTCAGATGATCAGACTTTTGTGAAGAGCCTGACCAAAGAAGATGTAGAATATCTATTCAGCTAAAAGATTTAAGAAGTAATGAAATCTTTCAACCTTTGAAATTCTCTTTTGTTTCCAGACTCAAAAAGAGCTACAAAATTTTTAGCCAGTTGGCTGAGGAAAACAGACATTGCTGATTTTCTTTGGTAAACATTGTTTTTCATAACATGGAATTTTAAAAATGAAGAATGTTTTCAGAGGTAAAATAAATAAATTGTTAAATGTTTTAAAAGAGCACTTTCACCTTTTTATACGTTCCGTAAATTCCGCATCCAAAATTTTAATAATCTTTACCACAAACCTTCATTATGGCGAAACTTCCGTTTTGTTTTATGAATGTGTTTCGTGTTATAGTAATCAGGCGTTTGCATAACTTTTGAAACAAATGATTTTATTATCTGGCTTATAAACGCTGCCGTATGATTGATTTTGTTGTTCATGTTAAAAATTGGATATAGATAACGAAAAGAAATTAGGTTTTATTGTTTTATATAAAATGATTTGCAGAAGCACGTCTAAAGTCGCTTTGTTAACCACATTTTACAGTTAATGAATGCCTTGAAAATTTTTCAGAATCGGTTACCATTATAGATGCAAAAAAGAATCATTCTTATTTGTTCCTTTACTGAAATCATTTAAAATTGTAACTGCCTACCGCAGGAAAACACATTGATTAAATTGCTGCTATTTTTATAATAGTATTTTTGTCATCCTAATTCTTCATTAAAATAAAAAACAATGGAATCAGCAATTAGCAAGGTTGGAACTTATGCACCTCATTTTTCTCCTTATATAAAACTGGTAGAAAATGAAGATTTGAAAACAGTTTTACAGACTCAAGCACAGGAAATTGAAAAATTTTTTAATTCAATTCCCGAAGAAAAGTACCTTTTTAAATACGCACCAGATAAATGGAGTATAAAAGAAGTAATTCAGCACATCATAGACACAGAAAGGGTTTTCGCATATCGTGCGCTGGCATTCTCCAGAAAAGATGTTCACACACTTCCTTCAATGGATGAGAACAGCTATGCTTCAAATTCAAATGCAGATAATCGTAACTTCCGTGATTTAGTGCATGAATTTGTGGCGGTGAGGAAATCTACCATCTTCCTTTTTAATAGTTTTTCTTCCGAACAATTAAACCAGGTGGGAAAAGCCAGCAGTTATGAAATGAGCACAAAAGCGATGGGTTTTACCATTGCCGGACATGCAGCTCACCATCTTAATATTCTAAAAGAAAGATACCTCGTTTAATTTTTTAAAGTACCGGTTAAAAAGTTTATTCATTGAAAATATTTACTGCTCCACAAATAAAAGGCTGGGATCTATTTACTATTCAAAATGAACCGGTAAAATCAATCCGTCTAATGGAGCGTGCCGCAAAAGAATGTTCCACCTGGATCAGACGAAACTTTCAAAATAATAAGATCGTTGTAAACATATTTTGCGGAAAAGGAAACAATGGTGGTGATGGCCTTGCGATAGCAAGACATTTGTGCCAAGATAAATACAAGGTATCTGTTTTTATTTTAGAAAGCGAAAAACCAGGTTCTCCTGATTTCGAAACGAATCTGAGGCGGTTAAATAAAACATCCGTAAAAATATTTTTTTTAAAAAATGAAAAATCGTTTCCAGTATTATCAAAAGAGGATTTAATAATTGATGCCATATTTGGAACGGGATTAAATAAGAAACCAACAGGGCTTGTTTCATCATTAATAAGATTTATTAATAGCAACTCAACAAACATAGTATCCATCGATGTTCCCAGTGGATTGTATATAGATAAAAACTCTAAGGGAAACGACATTATCAAAGCAAGTTATACGCTCACTTTTCAAAATCAGAAACTTGCATTTTTGATGCCGGAAAATGAAGCTTTTGTTGGCAATGTTGTTTTATTAAATATCGGGCTTTCAAAAGAGTACGAGCAGAATGAAAAATCAGCATTTGAATTTGTAGATAGAAATTTTATTGAGGAAATATATACTCCAAGAAATGCATTTTCCAACAAAGGAAATTACGGTTATGCATGCCTCTTGGCCGGCAGTTATGGAATGATGGGAGCTGCAGTTCTCAGTTCCAGGGCATGTTTGAGAAGTGGTGTTGGCAAATTGACGTGTTACATATGCGAAGCCGGATATGATATTTTACAAACTTCTGCTCCTGAAGCAATGTGCAAAGTTTTTGGAGATAGATTTATCAAAGATGCTAGCGATTTTACCGAGTTTGATGTGGTGGGCATTGGACCAGGAATTGGAAAATATGAATCGCATCCCCAATTAATGAAAAATTTGTTTTCAAGTTTTAAAAAGCCTTTAGTAATCGATGCAGATGCATTAAATGTATTGAGTGAAAATCAATCTCTCTATAAATCAATCCCTGCAAATAGCATCATCACTCCTCATCCAAAAGAGTTTGAAAGATTATTTGGAAAAAGTGATTCGGATTTTAACCGGATAAAACTTGCATTATCTAAATCGAAAGAACTAAATATTTATATCGTTTTAAAAGGACATTATACTTTTATTGCTTCGCCAGATGGACAAGGTTTTTTTAATTCGACCGGCAATGCCGGAATGGCTACGGCAGGCGCCGGTGATGTGCTTACCGGAATTATCACCGGTTTGCTTGCTCAAAAATATACTCCTTTAGATGCTGCTATTTTCGGTGTTTATCTTCATGGACTTGCAGGCGATATTGCTGCAAAAAATATTTCACAGGAAGCGCTCATCGCTAATGATATAATTGAAAATTTGGGTAATGCCTTTAAAGAAATTTCTATTTAATTATTATACGTATAAAAATATTTTTCTTGTCGTATAAAATAAGTAGATTTGTGTTTTTATTAAATATTATGGACAATAAAATCACACTTAGCTTTGATGAATCGGTCATTTCCAGAGCCAAAGAATATGCGGCAGATAATGACATTAGCCTTTCCAGGCTGGTAGAATTTTTATTAAAAAAAATCACCTCTTCCAAATATGAAAGTATGGAAGATTTTCCTATTGCTGATTGGGTATTCCAGGTAGGTGAAGGACAGGCAGAATATCACACAAAAAGAACCAGGAAGAAAGCGAAAAAAGAATTCTTTAACTCCAAAAAATGAGAATTTTTCTTGACGCCAACATTTTAGTTTCTGTAGTGAATAAGGAATATCCTTTGTTTACAAATACTGCTCGTATTCTCAGTCTTGCTGATTCCAACAGATTCCAATTATACACATCACCGATTTGCCTTGCTATTACATTCTATTTTGCAGAAAAAAAATTTAAAAGCGAAGTCGCCAAAACCAAAATCCGCCTGTTATCCCAACATATTTACTGTACAACAGCAGATGAAAATACAGTTGCGAAAACCCTCAAAAACCCTGCTATCAATGATTTTGAAGATGGATTGGAATATTATTCAGCCTTAGAAAGTAAATGTAAATGCATTATAACTGAAGATGTAGACGATTTCTATTTTTCAAAAATTGAAGTGTTGAGAAGCGAAGAGTTTTTTAAAAAATATCTGTTCAAAACTGGTGACATCAAAAAGAGATCGTGAATTCCTACAATCTTATCTTTGCTCTATTCAACAATAAAAACTTCAACCATGCCTTCATTTGACATCGTTAGCAAAGTGAATCTCCAAACGCTTGATAATGCTATCAACACCGTTTCAAAAGAAATTAAAAACCGTTTTGATTTTAAAGGAAATCATGTAGTGATTGACCTGAATAAAAAGGATTTAAAACTGAACCTCGAAGCAGATAGCGAAATGAAACTCACACAGATCATTGATGTGCTCATCAGCAAAAGCATGAAACAGGGATTGGCTGCGGAAATTTATGATCTGAAAAAAGAACCGTATCAAAGCGGCAAAGTTGTGAAAAAAGAAATTTCTGTTAGGAATGGGATCAGCCAGGAAGACGCAAAAAAAATTGTAAAACTAATTAAAGACGGAAAGTATAAAGTGCAGGCATCTATTATGGACGATATGGTACGCATTTCCGGAAAGAAAATTGATGACCTTCAAGCGGTGATACAAGCCTCAAAAGGCTGGGACCTCGGACTGGCGCTACAATACCTGAATATGAAAAGTTAGTAACTTCCTCCTTCTCTTCCGTTTTAGCCAATTGTTTTTTTTCTGTAAAATTAAGTTGCTCCTGATTTTCGTGTCGGGGAAACATTAATTTTGCTTTTTCGAATAACTGCTTTCAGACGCTTTAGCTTACCCGGACATGGGGAATGTTTCACTTTTTTCTTAAAAAATATCTAAACATTTTAAAGCTACTGTTATGCAACGCGCATTCACCCTGGGCATTTTGATGCTGACGCTAACTTCAACTTCTGCCCAAACTTTACAAACATGGAATTGGGATTCATATAAGATGAAATTTAAAGCGCCTGACAATATGATCGTTCAGCAAAATGATGCTACAGGTTATCAGGCTACTAACAATAATATTACTCTTGATATTTACCCACGAACAGGTGAAAATCTTACTTACGACGGAATGAAAACCGCCATTGTCAATTGGGCAAACCAGGTGTCCTTAAATTATGATCCAAGTACTCAGCCGATCTACCTGAGCAACATAAACCGATATTGGGGATGCGCCATTGATGGAGTAAAAGAAGGATATTCTGCGTCAGCCCTATTGCTAATCAATCCGGATTATCCTAATCTCAGTTATTACGTTTGGATTTCGTATACGCCGGAATATTATCATGATGCCTTGTCGATTCTTCGTAGCTTTCAGCCACTTTAAATAAACAATGAAAAACTATAATAACTTTATTTATTTGTTTACCGAAAGAAGTATATTTTGCTTTAATAAATTATTCAGGTCCTACCATTTTACAATTGTAAATCTAATCTCCTTATAGTCATTCGCTTCATACAAAACGCCGATGTTTTTCTTTGAAATTTTTACAATATCAGAATAACCGGTATTTTTTGGATCAATCAAAAACTTTTTCTTCCATATTTTTCCTTCATTGAAGCTGATGCGAAGTGTAAGACTGTCGCGGCTTTTCTCACTATCATTGTTACAAAAAGCTAAAACAGATTTTCCTTTTTTTAACCCAATATTTAATAAGCTTCCTTCACAAACAGGATCAGGTAGATTGTGATCAACGAAAGTGGTATCCCATGTCTCGCCGCCGTCTTTACTTAAAGAAACGATACGAAATTTTCCCGTCTGATTGCGACTGTTCATCATCAATGCGCTTTTGCTTAATTCTGCCGCAGTGCTTTCATTGGATCCTTGAAAGGGAACGGTCTGACTCAAATGAAACGTAGCTGCGTGATCATCTGTAAAATATCCATGCGCCTGGTAGTCTCTTAATTCAGGTTTTGGATCGCCTGATGAATGGTTTGCTGCTATGTAAATCCTTCCTTTATATTTTCCATCTTTAAATTGCAAAGCATGTCCCGGCGTGTTTGCATAAGTTCTCCAATCTTCTACAAAATTCCATTTTGGATTTACGGCAGGTTGATAAATTCTGTTTACCTGCAAAGTGATATCAACCGGATCGCTCCAGGTTATTCCATTATCAATACTCGTTTTGTAAAAAACATCACGATGCCCTTT
>JAICYZ010000126.1 GCA_025933935.1 Chitinophagaceae bacterium | reverse complement strand
GAGATTACGCCTGTTTATGGTGTAAAAGGCTATGAAAACCATTTTATTAATTACTTATCGCCGAAATGGATGAAGATGCTACAATTTACAATAGACGATGCAAGGCGTTTAAACATGGAAGTTGATATGACGACGGGCACCGGATGGCCATTCGGAGGCCCTCAGATTCCTATTGAAGAGGCGGCGTCGAAAGTGATATTTCAAACCTATTATTTAAAAACGGGTGAAATATTGAATGAACCGGTTGTTATAAAAAATCCTGTTCAAAAGGATATTGCCCCGCTGCAAATGCTTATGGGTTATTCGGATAATGGACAAAAAATCAATCTGACAGATAAGGTAGATAAAGATGGAAAATTAAACTGGAAAGCACCAGCTGGCAATTGGGAATTAATCGCTGTTTTTAATGGAAAAACTTTGCAAAAAGTAAAACGTTCATCTCCCGGCGGAGAAGGATGGGTAATGGATCATTTTTCTGCAGATGCCTTACGTACCTATCTTGACAGGTTTACCAAAGCATTCGCCGACAGTAAATCTTCATCACCTCATACATTCTTTAATGATTCTTATGAAGTATATGGAGCTAATTGGAGTGCTGATGTTTTTAAAGAATTTGCAAAAAGACGCGGTTATAAATTAGAGGATTATTTGCCTTTGTTTACCGGAACGGGAGACCTGGATAGCGTCCGCCGTATAATAGCTGATTATCGTCAAACGATCGCAGAGATGCTTTTGCATAATTTTACCATTCCCTGGACAAACTGGGCACATAAAATGGGCGCCATTACCCGCAACCAGGCCCACGGTTCACCCGGCAATTTGATTGATTTGTATGCAGCCGTTGACATTCCCGAATGTGAATCTTTTGGCACAACAAAGTTTGATATTCCCGGAATTAATTTTGATCCACAATGGATGCATGCAAGCGATTCGCGTGCGTTATTTCAGAAGTTTGCGTCTTCGGCGGCTCACATAACTGGTAAAAAATATGCTTCTTCAGAAACTTTTACCTGGTTGAGAGAGCATTTTCATACAGCACTCTCACAATGCAAACCTGAACTTGATCAGTTATTTCTGTCAGGGATCAATCATGTTTTTTTTCATGGTACGCCTTATTCTCCAAAGGGAGCGTCCTGGCCTGGTTGGCAATTTTACGCTTCAGTAGATTTTTCTCCCTATAATACGATCTGGCACGACATACCTGCGTTTACAAAATATATTACCCGTTGCCAATCATTTTTGCAGCAGGGTGAATCCGACAACGATCTACTGGTATATTGGCCGCTCCAGGATGTCTGGTACAATCAGCAGGGAACTTCCATCTACCAACTTCCCATTAATAAAATTTCCGATTGGCTGGAGCCTACTTCATTTTACCAATTATCAAAAGAAATGACGGAGAAAGGTTACAGCATGGATTTTATTTCTGATAAATATCTGTTGCAAACGCATCTGGAAAATGGACTGCTGAAAACACCCGGTGCTTCTTATAAAGCTTTGGTGATTCCTTCCTGTCATTTTATGCCGGAATCCACTATGAATGCAATTCTTGATCTTGCAAAAAACGGGGCGAAAGTCATTTTTGCAGATCATTTGCCAAAGGATGTTCCGGGATTGAATCAGCTGGATAAACGTCGTGCAGTTTTCAACGGCTTAAAAAATGAAATTCCAATTTCGTCAACATTTAATTCGGCTGGCCATATAACTTATGGAAAAGGAGAAATCATTTACGGAACTGACATAGATAATCTGCTCGGGTTATCCAACGTTCCGAGAGAGCGTTTGGTAGATCAGAAATTGAAATTTATTCGCAGAAAAGATCGTGACGGGTATCATTATTTTATTGCAAATCAACAAGCTGATTCGATAGATGGATGGGTGCCTTTATCGGTGAAAGCCATCTCCGCAATTATTTTCGATCCCTGTACCGGACTCTCCGGCAATGCTCAAATAAAAACAGAAGGAAATCATTCAAGAATTTACCTGCAAATAAAACCAGGTCAATCGTTTATTATAAAAACATTTACTGATAAAAAAATCACCGGAAAAGCCTGGACTTATTATGAAAGAAAAGGTGAGCCGGTAACAATCGGAAATAAATGGCATCTTTCTTTTACAGAAGGCACACCTGTAATAAAGAAAAGTTTCGATTTGGATAATGTTACCTCATGGACGGAATTAAATGATAGTACCAAAGTGTTTGCAGGTACCGGTAAATATGATGTTTCTTTTAAAATGCCAAATGTGAAAGCAGATGAATGGTTATTGGATTTAGGGAAAATGGATGTAAGCGCACGGGTAAAGGTAAATGGACAAGACGCCGGTGTTGTATGGTCGGTTCCTTTTCAAATAAATATTGGCAGATTTTTAAAAAAAGGCGAGAATCATTTATCCATTGAAGTAACAAATCTTCCTGCAAACAGAATCGCAGATTATGACCGGAAAGGTATTCCATGGAAAATATTTTACGATATAAATGTGGTAAACCTGGATTATAAACCTTTGAATGCCGCAGACTGGAAACCCTTGCCTTCAGGATTGACCGGGCCTGTTCAGTTAATTCCTTTGAAAAAAATGGCAAAAAATTTTGAATAGAATTCTTAGGTAATTTAAACAGGAAATGTTTGAGAAAATGAGGTTCGTTTTCTATGAAAGAATGTATTGAACTTATGGTAATCAGGTCAATACAGGATAGTTAATTTTAAGCACTCAATATCTTTAATTTCTTTTATTCTTATTATTCAATGACCCGAATGTTTTAAATTGAATGAAATATCTTCAGCTTCTCGTAAAGAAAAGAGGATTTAGATTCCATTGAATAGTAGCCAATAAAAGGACAAGATTAAAAAATGAAAAAATCTATTGGAATTTTTGCATTATTACTGATATCATGTTTAGCTTTTTCTCAAACGCGCGTTGCAGAATTGTTGTGTAATAATCTAAACAATCCAATTGAAGTGGAAGTATCGCCCCAATTTAGCTGGCAGTTAATCTCATCCAAAAGGAATGTCTTACAAACTGCCTACGAAATCAAAATCCTTTCCAACAAATCAGTTGTTTGGAACGCAGGCAAAATTCAGTCAAACCAATCGGTGGATGTTCCTTACGCAGGTTCACCTCTGCAATCTGGTAAAAAATATTATTGGCAGGTTCGGGTTTGGGACAATGCTGGTAAAGTATCTGATTGGAGCAAGATTGCTTTTTTTCAAATGGCATTATTGAATAAAAGTGATTGGAAGGCGAGGTGGATCGAGCCCGGCTTTACAGAAGATTCGCCGCAAGCAAGCCCGATATTCCGCAAGCAATTTTCTTTGAACAAAAAAATTGTTTCGGCAACAGCCTATATCACTTCACATGGATTGTATGAAGCCCATTTAAATGGCAAACGTGTTGGCGATGCGTATTTAACTCCCGGATGGACTTCTTACAACAAGCGCTTGCAATACCAGGGGTATGATGTAACCAATCTTTTGAAAGACGGACAGAATGTGATTGGAGTGGTACTTGGCAACGGATGGTATCGTGGAACGCTTGCGTGGGGCGGTAATAAGGACATTTATGGAAAAGATGCGGCGTTACTTTTTCAGTTAAATGTGACTTATAGTGATGGTTCTGAAGCAACGATTATTTCTGATGATAGCTGGAAATCTTCAACTGGCCCCATCCGTTATGCAGAAATCTATAATGGCGAAACGATTGATGCACGAAAGGAAAAAACTGGCTGGTTGTTACCCGCCTATAATGATAAAGATTGGAGTGGCGTAAAAGTCGCCGATTTCTCTTTGGATAATTTAATTGCTACGATGAATGAGCCTGTAAAAAAACATGAAACCTTTAAACCGGTGAAAATTTTTACTACAGCAAAAGGCGAAAAGGTAATTGACTTCGGGCAGAATCTTGTTGGTTGGGTTGTGCTTAAGGTAAAAGGGAATGCCGGTGATACGGTGACTATTTCTCACGCGGAAGTTTTGGACAAAGAAGGAAATTTTTATACAGCCAATTTGCGTGCTGCCAAAGCCCAAGATCATTATATTTTAAAAGGTGGGGGAGAAGAGACTTTTGAACCTCATTTCACCTGGCATGGCTTCCGGTACGTAAAACTGGAAGGTTATCCGGGTGAATTAAAGCCCGAAGATTTTACTGCCGTTACGTTGTATTCTGACATGAAGCAAACCGGCACTTTCACTTCCTCCAATCCTCTGATCAATCAATTACAACACAATATTCAATGGGGACAAAAAGGAAATTTCCTTGATGTGCCTACTGATTGCCCGCAACGAGATGAACGCCTTGGCTGGACCGGCGATGCGCAGGTTTTTTCAAGAACTGCTTCCTTCAATATGAACGTTAATAATTTTTTTGATAAATGGATGAACGACGTCGCTGCCGACCAATTGCCCAATGGCAGCGTGCCTTTTGTAATTCCGAACGTTTTGGGAAATGGAGCTGCCGGCTCGGCAGGCTGGTCTGATGTGGCAACGATTATTCCATGGAATATGTACCTGGCTTATGGCGATAAAAAAATTTTAGAAGACCAGTATTCAAGTATGAAAGCGTGGGTAGAATATATACAGCATCAAAGCCGTAATGACTTATGGAATACAGGATTTGATTTCGGCGATTGGCTGTTTTATCGGCCTGAAGATGATAATGATGGAAGAGCTGCAGTTACTGATAAATATTTAATTGCGCAATGCTTTTATGCGCATTCAACGCAATTATTAATTAATGCTGCAAAAGTGCTCAAGAAGGAAGAAGATGTGCGCACTTATTCTGCATTGCTGCAAAAGATAAAAGATGCATTTCTCAAAGAATATGTGACGCCAAATGGACGGCTCGTTTCCGGTACGCAAACAGCTTATGTGCTCGCTTTGAATTTTGATATGTTACCGGATTCGTTAAGAGCGCAGGCTGCAGCCCGGCTTGCCGATAATATAAAAAGTTACGACAATCATCTTACTACCGGCTTTCTTGGTACTCCTTATCTGTGTGAAGTCCTTACACGTTTTGGTTATGATAGCGTGGCCTATAAATTATTGTTGCAGGATACATATCCTTCCTGGCTTTATCCGGTAAAAATGGGCGCAACCACGATTTGGGAACGATGGGATGGAGAAAAACCAGACAGCACATTTGAGACCCCGGGAATGAATTCTTTCAATCATTATGCTTATGGCGCAATTGGTGATTGGATGTACCGGAAAATGGTTGGCCTTGATACTTATGAAGATGGAGTTGGTTACAAGCATATTCAAATCAAACCGCATATCGGCGGAGGTTTTACTTTTGCATCGGCAAGCCTTGGTACTTATTATGGAAAAGTAAGTAATAGCTGGAAAGTAAAAAATGATTCTTTGTTAATGGATGTTGAGATACCGGCTAACACAACTGCAACCGTTTATATTCCCGCTAAAGATGCGAATTCAATTCATGAAAGTGGACATGCGTTGTCAGAAATAAATGGATTAAAAGTAAAAGGTAAAGAGGATCATTATGTTGTTGTTGAAGTCGGTTCAGGTATGTATCATTTTGCGGCTTTGCGATCTTCCGAAACCGATGGAAATTGATTGAATAAATGTCTTTTAATTTTAAAAAACAAACAGTATAAGGACAAATAATAGTGATTTCGATTTTGAATGGTAATTATAAAATAACGAACGGAAGCAGGAATAATAATTTATAAAATATGCAAATCATTTACGGGATCTTTTACCATTTTCTTGGTGGCGCTGCCTCCGGAAGTTTTTATGTGCCTTACAATAAAGTAAAAGGGTGGCATTGGGAAAGTTTCTGGATTATTGGCGGCTTGTTTTCGTGGCTGATTGTTCCGCCGATAGCAGCATGGCTTACCATTCCTCATTTTGGAGAAATCATTTCTCAAACATCTGCTTCTACTTTTGGCTGGACTTTCTTCTGGGGCGTTCTTTGGGGTGTTGGTGGACTTATGTATGGGCTTGGAATGCGCTACCTGGGAATGTCATTGGGCAATTCGGTTTTACTTGGTTTTACTTCTGCCTTTGGCGCTTTGGCACCATCGATTTATTACAACTTTCATCCGGAAGCAGGCAAAACAACTTTCCATGACTTGCTTACAACTTCCTGGGGACAAATTGTACTTATTGGGATCGTACTTTGTTTGCTTGGGATTTTTGTTTGTGGAAGAGCAGGCGTTTTAAAAGAGCGCGAATTATCAGAAGAAAAAAAGAAAGAAAGTGTCAAAGAATTCAATCTGGTAAAAGGTTTGATCGTATGCATTGTTTCAGGGATTCTTAGCGCTTGTTTTAATTATGGAATTGAAGCAGGTTCTCCAATGGCTGACGTTGCTAACGCAGCATGGAAAGCCGCAAACCCTGCAGAAACAGGAAATTTTTTATATCGAAACAACGTCATCTACATTGTATTATTATGGGGTGGACTTACCACCAATTTAATATGGTGTTTGTTTTTAAATATCCGTAACAGAAGTTTTGGTGATTACACCAATAAAAAAACGCCACTTGCCCGCAACTATCTTTTCTGCGCGTTAGCGGGAACACTTTGGTTTCTGCAGTTTTTCTTTTATGGAATGGGAGAGAGCAAACTAGGCAATGGTGCTAGTTCATGGATTTTGCACATGTCATTTATCATCTTAGTAGCGAATTTATGGGGCTTTGCATTGAAAGAATGGAAAGGTGTAAGTAAAAAAACATTCACTACGATCATCATAGGAATTATTACCATTATTGCCTCGGTTATATTGGTTGGATATGGTAATTCGATTAAGTGAGGGTGAATCGTGAGTGAAAATTTTTAGAAGACGAAAAAATAAAAATATGAGTATTTCAACAAAAGAATTTAAAAATGTAAGTTATTTATGGGACGATGAAAAAGCAGCTTCCATGAAGGGCGATGAAGTTGCATTATTGATTTACCGTTCCAATTTATTGGGAGCAGATTTAAGGTTAACCAATTATGGCGGTGGAAACACGTCGTGCAAAACAATTGAAAAAGATGTTCTGACTGGAAAAGATACGGAAATCATGTGGGTAAAAGGAAGCGGTGGCGACATTGGTACTTTGAAAAAAAACGGCCTCGCCGCTTTGTACGTTGATAAACTTCGGTCTCTTAAAAATGTTTATCGGGGAATTGAACATGAAGATGAAATGGTAGAATTATTCAACCATTGTATCTATGATTTAAATTCAAAAGCGCCTTCCATTGACACGCCGCTTCATGCATTTTTGCCTTTTAAAGATATAGATCATTTGCATCCCGATGCAGCCATTGCTATTGCTGCTTCTAAAGATGGTAAAAAGATTACCGAAGAATTGTTCAACGGCTCAGTCGGCTGGGTAGAATGGCAAAGGCCGGGCTTTGATTTAGGCCTGCAGCTAAAAGAATGTTTGGATAAAAATCCCGGTATCCGTGGGATCATGCTTGGCTCACATGGTCTGTTTACCTGGGGCGACACTTCATTTGAATGTTATGTAAATACACTGGAAGTAGTAGAACGGTGTGCTGATCATCTAGAAGAGAATATAGGAAAAAGAAAACCGGTATTTGGTGGATTAAAACAGCAATCATTGCCAAAGGAAAACCGGTTGAAACGAGCGTCAGAACTGGCTCCGGTGCTAAGGGGTTTTTGTTCTTCTGAAACAAAAATGGTTGGACATTTTACAGATGATGAACGGGTACTGCAATTCATTAATTCAAATGATTTGGAAAGATTGGCTCCGATGGGCACCAGTTGCCCGGATCATTTTTTAAGAACAAAAATTTCACCGTTGGTTTTAAACCTTTCAGCAAACGAAGAAATAAATGATATTTCTGTTTTGAAGAAAAAAATTGAGCCGCAATTTCAGGAATATCGAAAAATGTATGCGGATTATTACAACACTTGTAAGCATGAAAATAGTCCTGCTATCCGCGACACAAACCCGGTGGTTATTTTATACCCCGGTGTCGGCATGTTCACTTTTGCAAAAAACAAACAAACTGCAAGAGTAGCAGCAGAATTTTATATCAATGCCATCAATGTAATGCGAGGCGCAGAAGCGATTTCCGAATATACATCTCTGCCGCGGCAGGAAGCTTTTGATATTGAATATTGGCTTTTGGAAGAAGCTAAATTGCAAAGGATGCCAAAACCGAAATCGCTGAATGGAAAAGTGGCGCTGATTACCGGAAGTGCCGGTGGGATTGGTAAAGCAATTGCAAAGAAATTTGCAGATGAAGGCGCTTGTGTTGTTCTGTCTGACAATAATCCCGAAAGATTGCAGCAGGCGAAAGAAGAATTTAAAAGTAAATATGGCACCGATGTTTTTATTGGCGAACTGTTAGATGTAACCGATATGACTACGATTGAAAAAACATTTCGCTCGGCCACGCTTGCCTTTGGTGGCGTTGATATTATAGTAAATAATGCCGGCTTATCGATCTCTAAACCGATTGAAGAACACACAGAGAAAGATTGGGACTTATTATATTATATTTTGGTAAAGGGACAGTTTTTTGTAACACAAAAAGGTGTTGAAATAATGCGTAAGCAAGGATTCGGTGGCGATGTATTAAATATCGTAAGTAAAAACGCCCTGGTTAGCGGTCCAAATAATGCTGCGTATGGCGCAGCAAAGGCGGCACAATTGCATCTGAGCCGCTTGAATGCTGCCGAATTAGGAAACGATAAGATCAGGGTAAATGTGGTGAATCCTGACGCGGTCATTTCCGGAAGCAATATCTGGAGTAATGGCTGGGCGGACGGAAGAGCTAAAGCTTATGGCATTACCGTGGAAGAATTACCGGCTTATTACGCTAAAAGGACTCTGTTAAATGAGACGATCTTGCCTGAAGATATCGCCAATGCCTGTTTTGTTTTTGTCAGCGGATTATTAAATAAATCTACCGGCAATGTGTTGAATGTCGATGGAGGAGTTGCGGCAGCATTTGTGAGATAAGGTTTTTAAAGGTTGCCAACCTTTCAAAGGTTGGCAACCTTGGATAAGAGTAAAGTAAACTGTAACAAAATATTTTATGCGTATTGCTTCTAAAATGAAATTGCGAAAGGGATTTGAAGCTGAATATAAAAAGCGTCATGATGAAATTTGGCCTGAACTAAAAACGCTTTTAAAAGAAACCGGCATCGCAGATTATTCAATTTTTTTAGATGAAGAAACCGGTGATCTTTTTGCTTATTTTACGATAGAAGACAATCAGAAATTAAATGAATTGCCGCATAAAGAAATAATGAAAAAATGGTGGACATATATGAAGGATATTATGGAAACCAATGACGATCAGTCACCGTTTTCTGTGCCATTAAATGAAGTATTTCATTTACCATAATGAACCGAAAAAAATAATTTAAAATGATATTATCAAAAGAACAGATTGAGGAAAGCAACAAAGAATATTCGAAAAATCATAAAAAGAAATATGAATGTATTTCGGATGGAATAACGAATTTGGATGAAGTGATCAAAAAATTAATCGACTTTCAAATTGCTATCCCGAGTTGGGCATTAGGAACCGGCGGAACACGTTTTGGCCGTTTTCCCGGAGGCGGAGAACCACGTTCTCTGGAAGAAAAAATAGAAGATATTGGATTACTTCATGCGCTCACCCGTTCGGCTGACGCCATCTCTTTGCATATTCCGTGGGACATTCCTTCAAATGCTGAAAAGATAAAATCACTTGCCAAAGAAAATGGCTTGCACTTCGATGCAATGAACTCAAACACATTTCAAGACCAGCCGGAGCAAAAGTTGAGCTATAAATTTGGCTCGCTGCAGCATGTTGATAAAGCAGTGCGCAAACAAGCAATTGAACACAACATCGACGTAATAAAACATGGGATCGCGCTTGGTTCCAAATCTCTTACCGTCTGGCTCAGCGATGGTTCTTCTTTTCCCGGTCAGTTAAATTTTAGAAAAGCATTTCAAAATACTTTAGAAAGCTTACAGGAAATTTATAGCGCTTTGCCGCATGATTGGAAGATGTTTGTAGAGTATAAGGCATTTGAACCGAACTTTTATTCAATGACAGTAGGGGATTGGGGACAATCATTGCTTTATACTTCAAAACTCGGAAATAAGGCATTTACGCTGGTTGACCTCGGGCATCATTTGTCAAACGCAAATATTGAACAAATTGTTGCTTTACTGCTCATGGAAGGAAAGCTTGGTGGTTTTCATTTTAATGATTCGAAATATGGCGATGATGACCTCACGGTTGGCAGCATTAAACCTTATCAATTATTTCTCATTTTTAATGAATTGGTGGAAGGAATGGATGCAAAAAAAATGAATCATGCAACAGATTTAGCGTGGATGATTGATGCATCTCACAATGTAAAAGATCCGCTGGAAGATTTATTGCAATCTTTGGAAGCGATTAAAATTGCTTACGCAAAAGCATTATTGGTTGATAGGAAAAAATTAGTGGAAGCACAAAATAATAATGATGTTGTGACTGCCCAGGAAATACTGCAGGACGCTTTTCGCACTGATGTTCGTGCTCTCGTTGCAGAAGCAAGATTGCGCGCCGGAGCTACTTTAAATCCTATAGCGGTTTATCGCAACGAAAAAGTGAGACAGCAATTAATTAAAGAAAGAGGAAGTAAAACGATGGCCACGGGTTTGTGATTGGTCCTGCAGAGTTCACACTGTCGTACGAATTTTATAAATATTATTTGTGTTTATTTGTTTGTTTACTGTAAAGAATTAAGATAATGATTGGAAAATTAGCATCCATCACCACACCTGAAAAGGAAAATTTGAAAGTTGAAAAGGTAACGTTTGTGTAAAATGAATAAACACTCTGTCATAGCAATTTTCGATGTGGGTAAAACCAATAAAAAACTTTTTCTGTTTGATGATAATTACAAAATAGTTTTTGAAAGGTCAGCGCGTTTCATTGAAACTGTTGACGAAGATGGATTCCCTTGCGAAAATTTGGACAGTTTAAAATTATCCG
>JAICYZ010000355.1 GCA_025933935.1 Chitinophagaceae bacterium | reverse complement strand
GCTGTTCACAAAGAACGCCCTTTCTATGGAGAACTCGTAGAATTTATGAGCCGCGGACCGATCACTGCTGCCATTCTTGAAAAAGAAAATGCGGTGGAAGATTTTAGAAAACTGATCGGTGCCACAAATCCGGCACAGGCTGAAGAAGGAACCATCAGAAAATTATATGCCGCCTCAATTGGTGAAAATGCAGTCCACGGCAGCGATAGCGATGAAAATGCGCAAATCGAAGGAGATTTTTTCTTTAGTAAATTAGAGCAATTTTAATAAAAGCATTTACTGGCTTTAAGTATTAACCTGCAAAAGAATTTGCAGGTTTTTTATTTGAAATTGAAACTGTATAACGACAAATATTAAATGCCCGTATTTATTTGTTTGCTGCTTAATGACGCGAACATTTGAAAAAGATCAGGTATAATTTGAGATGAATATCAGAAAGTTTAAATTGCAAATGAAACAGGATTTGTGAAGAAAGATCACTTTTAAAATCATTTATGAAGAATATCAAACTGATTGAAGTTGCCAGCGAAATAGGCGCCGGCACCCGTGGAGCGAGTTTGGGCGTAGAAGCAATCAAAATTGCTGCATTAGATTTTATGAGCAATTTTTTTGTTCATTTCCCATCAGAAAAAGTAGAAACAGAAAACCGATTATTGTTTGAACCAATTCAATCTCCCTATGCCAAAAGAATAACCGGTGTTTTGACCATGTATGATCGCGTTGCAAAAGCGGTAAAAGAAACTATTAAAAACAATTTTTTTCCGGTCGTAATTAGTGGCGACCACAGCACGGCTGGTGGTACAATTTCTGGTATCAAACTGGCAAAACCAAACAGCCGCCTTGGCGTTATTTGGATAGATGCACATGCTGATCTTCATACGCCGTTTACCACGCCATCAGGTAACATGCATGGGATGCCTTTATCAGCTTCAATAGGCGAAGACAATAGCGAAAGTAAAATGCACGATCCGGATGAAAAAACAATAAAAGAATGGGAGCAATTAAAAAATATCGGCAATATCAATCCGAAAGTTTTGCCTGAAGATATAGTGTTTATTGCGCTCAGGGATTATGAAAAAGAAGAAAAAAATCTGATCGATAAATATGGAATGAAAGTAATTACCACCAACGAATTGAGAAGAAAAGGTCCTGAAAATGTAGTGAGAGCCGCCCTCAGATTTCTTACAGAATGCACCGATATCTATGTAAGCTTTGACGTCGATTGCCTGGATAGTTCTATTTCAAAAGGCACCGGAACCCCTGTCCACAACGGTTTAAAGGAAAGAGAAGCAGAAGACCTCGTAAGTAAGTTTATGCAAAACAGGAAAATTTGTTGCTTCGAAATCACAGAAGTAAATCCCACACTTGATAAAGAAAACCTGATGGCTGAAATTGCTTTTAATATTTTACAAAGAAGCGTGAATGTTTTGATGATGAATTGATCGGATAATTTCCGATTTCCAAAGAAATAAGAAACTCCGTTTATTACTTCGTTTACTGTACCGGCATTAGCACATTAAAGTCCTGAAGGCATTTCATTTTTTTGACGGTATTTGTTTAGAGATGGATCAATAGCGATTGCATTGTCGCAAAGTTTTTGTCCTTTTTCTTTTTGCCCCGTTTTTTGAAGAACCATTCCACACATATATAATGATTGTGCATCTTTTGGATTCAGTCCCAAAAGTTTTTGAAAATAATTCAGCGCATCGTTGTATTTTTTGGTTTCATAAAGAGCGTGAGCAATATTATTCAGCAATTCTTTATTATTGGGTTTTCTTTCCATCACCACATTTAATGTTTTGATCCCACTTTCCGAATCACCGGCATAAAGTTGCGCGAAGCCATAATTCTCATAAAAATCATTGGTTTTATTGTAACCATTGTTTGCAGCTAAATCAAAATATTTCAACGCATTTCTAAAATCATTCTGATTATAATAAATAAGTCCCAGTTCATAGGCCCATTCGCTTCTTGCCGGTTCCAATTGAATCGCTTTTTCATACTGTGCAATAGCGCTTTTTTCATTTTCCAATTCGAGATACGTGCGGCCCAAAGTGTAAGCGGCTTCGGCATTTTTATCATCTTCAGCCACCGCATCTTTTAAATACTTTTCCGCTTTTCCATAATCCTGCAGATTGTAATAGCTCATCCCGAGAATATAAGAAGTATGATCACAATTCACACATTTTTGTGCTAAATCAATTGCCTTCTCAAACTGCCGGTTGTTGAAGGTTAAAGTAGCCAACTGCGAAATCACTTCATTATTTTTCGGATCCAATTCATAAGCTTTGGAAAAGTTTTCCTGCGCTTTCCCAATCACACGCATTGAAAGATTTGCTTTGCCATTGGCGATATATGCTTCAACAAAATCGGGATCGAAATGTATTGCTTTATCAAAATCCTTTGCCGCGACAGCATATAATTTTGCCGCGTTTTCTTCTACTCCTTTTTTGAAATAAAATTGAGCGCTGTCTTTATTTTGTGAATAAGAAGCAAGAGCGATAAAACTGATGAAAGTAAAGATGAGAAAGCGTTTCATGGAATTATTGATTTAAAAAAATGCTATTGAAGCACGATACCACTTAACGCCGGCAGGTTCAGATTTATTTCAAACAATTTGTTTTTTTTGTCCAACAGAGTGGTTTTTATTTCCTGGTTCGTAAATTTCCCGGTTCCCCAATATTGCGCATCGTCGCTGCAAAAGATTTGAGTCCACGCGCTTTTTTCATACACCTGGATTTTCCAATCATATCTTTCAACCGGGGTCATGTTGAAAACCACTAGAATATTGTCTTTCTTTTTTTTGCCCTTACGCATGTATGACATCACACAAACATCACGATGGTTCAAATCAATCCATTCAAAACCTTTCGGATCAAATTGATAGTCAAAAAATGCACTTTGAGAAGTATATAATTTGTTCAGATCAGCCAGGCATTGTTGCAACTTTTTATGCGGATCATACTGAAGTAATTTCCAATCCAGTTCAGTATGATAATTCCATTCTGATGTCTGGCCAAATTCATTTCCCATAAAAAGCAATTTTCCTCCGGGATGTGTGTACATGTAAGTGTAGAGCGTACGCAGGTTCGCAAATTTTTGCCATTCATCTCCCGGCATTTTATAGATCATCGGCGATTTTCCATGAACTACTTCATCGTGGCTCAATGGCAGAATAAAATTTTCGTCATAAAAATAGGCCATGCTGAAAGTAAATTTATTTTGAAAATCTTTTCTGAATAAAGGATCGATTTTAAAATAATCAAGCGTGTCATGCATCCAGCCCATCATCCATTTCATTCCAAAACCCAGCCCGCCCGATGTTGTAAGCCCGGTGATCTGTGGCCAATCTGTGGCTTCTTCAGCGATCATTTGCACATCATGAAAATCGCGATACACCATTTCATTCAGGCTTTTTATAAATGC
>JAICYZ010000250.1 GCA_025933935.1 Chitinophagaceae bacterium | reverse complement strand
CTTTAATTATTCGCCATGCCGGGGAAACAAAACATCGCATCTTTCACTACCTCCTGGTTGGTGTCGTCACCGGCCAGTTCATTAATTTCAGTTAACTCCATTACCGGGGGCCGGTCTTTTCCAGCCCCCTAATGGATAAGGACTAACTTACGGTTACTTCACCGGTAAAGATGCTGATCGCAGCATTGTAGCCGTCCTCTGACATGAAACCGATATAGGTTTCCACGGCCTTCCCTTTAAAGGTCAGCGCGTTTAAGTCAGCAGTCAGATCACTCCGCTTTGCCCCGTTGGTGGTAAAGATAGCCTGTCTCATTTCGGGACAGTAAGCTACCAGTATCGCCTGGTCGTTTGGATCAGCCTTTGAACTGTTGTTATCAGTCCAACTCCAGGTCAGGATGCTTCCTGCCCCGGAAATTACCGATGGCCCCAGCACGTTTGGCAGGTTGCCCTTGCTTATCAGTGCCTTTTCATAATTTAGGGCATAATTAGGGAAGGTTCCGGTAATCGCTTCCTTGTAGTTATACGCAAATGCGGCGTTGGTGCCGGTTTTACGGATAGCCAAATCGTGAAAGCTTACCTCCAGAAGCCCGGAGATAGGTTGCAGGAACCGCATCATGAGCGCAAACTTCAATTGCACTTCAAGCTGCTTCTGGCTGGGTTCAAACGTGCGCTTGTTTGCTTTACTGCGCATGTAGTCTATCCCTTTCCAGGTGCCGCCTATTACGGTTCCGACCTTACCGGAAAATCCTCCCAAAATGCCTTTTTCAAATGTTGCCATGAGAATTGGATTTTGTTGTTAAAAAATTAAGATACCGTGCTTGAGGCTTCATCCGCTGCTGTGAGGCAGTTGCCAAAAGCATAAGGCAATAATAATGCGCCTGGAGTTGTGCTGCAATAGCGCCGAAAATTATTCCACAATCTGCAACCCATCTGCAATAGCGGCGTACCTAAACTTCATGATTTGCTACGGCCAGTTCCATCCTTTAGCCTTTTATTCCATATATTTCCCCGCTTGCTACATGGCCTATAATTATTTACCGAAATATTTTGATATTGCCGGGATACTGTCTATATTAGATTTGAATTCTTATTACCAATAAACTAAACAGTGATCCTTTAATGCCAAACCTTATGAAGAAAAAGGAAACCAAACAACCGAAAACTCCGCTGCCGCAACCGGAAATAGAACGTTCGGCGGAACCAGGAGAAGAAATTATTGATCTGCACCTGCTTCAAATTCCACCCGGCGTAGCCCTCAACGACATTTTTCTTGACAGCCAGGAAATGTGTGACCAATTGAAGGTTTGCAAACGCGTCCTGAACAACCTAAAAAAAGGCGGTTACCTCTCCTCCACCTGTTTGACAGAGAATGGAAAGGTGTATTACCTGAAACAGGAAGCGGCGGCTACGCTAAAGCGCAACATCGTTATCGGCAAAAACAGCCCGCTCCGCAAGAATGGCCCCAAATGTATCAGCACATTAATGGGCTTGTTTTCCATGTGCTCATTTGATACTGCCGAATTGGTGAATATGCTGATGTTCGCGTGAGTTAGCGAAGCCGTCGCCTTTGATAGCTGTTGAAAAAACGAAGCCGTTTGTAGGTTGCAAACCGGTACGGGTAAGAATTGCTTTTGTTGAACGATTATCTGAAATGTCAGTAAACGAACAATTAGAACGGTTTTTCATTTCCGGTAAAATGGACGTTTAAAAGGTGGTACGTAGTGGGCGTTGTTTTACTTAAAATTTATATATTGATACGTTTTTATGGTGAGCATTTCAATAATGTCCTAAACTTGTTCCGGTAAACTTGCCGCAGTTATAGTCGCAATTTCAAAAAGTTCATTGTTGATCGTTTCTTCATCGAAATAAAGTTCTTCTATGTTTAACGATAAAAACACGAAGAGTGCCATTACCGCAATTCTCTTATTTCCATTTAAAAAGGGATGATTCTTATTGATTAAATAAAAAAGTCTGGCGGCTTTTTCTTCCAAACCTGGATATAACTCAATTCCAAAATAGTTGCTTTAAATTGATTTATTATACTATCAAGCCTGTCCGGATATCTGGTGTCAAAAGGCGGCACATCTTCTGAAAATTCCTCTTGAGCCTCACGAAGTTGATTTACGATTGTTTAAAAGTCGACCAGCAATAGATAAGAGCTGGCTGCTGTTTTGACTTTGTTACTCCCACTCTGGCAGGTCTCACCTGACCTGTGCAAGAGCGTTACTTTGCCGCAGATTAAATATTATTAATACTACTTTCTATAGCGAAAAAGAAGAAGATGTTTCCGTTCAATACAAAAAAGTGCCAGATGGCATGGCTATATCTCCATTTTTGCCACTTGAAGAAAAAGATACCGGCAACAACAATCATGGAACCCCCAAGAATCATTTGCTCTGTAACTGAAGGCATATTTCTGAAAAAAGAATTGAAGAAAAAAAAGTACATCAATCCCTGGAAAGCATATATAGTAACCATCAGAGAGGAATACTTCGATTTATAGTGCCTTATCATGGCGACGCCAACTGGTACAAAAGCGGACACGAGTGTCATCAATAACAGGCCTTTGACTGTATTCATATATTTGAAAATTAGTGGCCAGTAAGTTGCGGCTATTAAAAAATGTATTGATGCCTGGTCGATTTTTCTAAAACGGTTTTTCATTTGCGGGTATGCCAGGCCGTGATATATGGTTGAAGAAAGAAAAGTAGAAAAAAAGGAAATGCAGTACAGCACTATGTTCAGAAACTGTTGTTTATCGCCGGCCTCATATGCATCCAACAGCATCCCTGGTATAAATAGTATTGCAAATAAGACACCGGCAGCATGGGTAATGCAATTCCATTTTTCAGTATCAGATATAATATGCGCGCTAATAGTTTTCATGGAAATTTTTAAAGCAGCTTATTAGTTCCGGCTCCTTTATCAAATGCCGGATTTTATGCTGTACTGTTTTCGCTTTATAATAACTTTTAAAAAACCCTTTTTTCAGGAAAATGATTTCAGGCGTTAATAAAATACCGGCTCTTTTGAATTCGTCGTAGTAACTGTTTTCTTCGGCCAAAGCCCGGTGCAGGATTTCCGCAAATGATTTTACGTCCACTTCAGCAGTTTCAAATTCTGTATAACATAAATAATGATGGCCGTTTTCATAATCAAATCCGGGTAGTATGGTAAAATCAACCATGCTGGTGTTGGTTACTTTACAAGCGGAAGCCAAAGCTTTTTCGGCCTGCAGTGGCATTAAATGTTCGCCAAAAGGAGAGAAAATTTCTCCAAGCCTCCCGGTTACATACAAGCGATATGGGGCAACAGAAACGAAAGAAACCACATCATTCATCCGGTAAGCCCATAAACCGCTGGTATTGGAAATCACCATGACATACTGCTTGTTTAATTCTACCTGGTCTAAACGAATTCTTTCCGCCTCCATCATTCCCTCATTATCTAAAGCAATAAATTCATAAAAAATGCCCTGGTTGCAAATAAGTTCCATTCCTTTTTTGCCAGGCAAACATTGGTAGGCAAAATTGCCTTCGGTAGCTGTATAATTTTCCATCAAAAAAATATCACCTCCCATTTGTTCTCTTATAAAATTCTCATAAGGCTCATAATTCATCCCGGATAAAAACAATATTTTAAATAAGGGAAAATGCTCTTTGAATTTTTTGCCTGTCGTTTTTTCCATTTCAATCAATAACTGTGAAAGCCATACTGGTAGCGCAACAGCAGCTTTTACCGGCTGTTGTAATAATGCTTCAATGGTTCTTTTTAGTTTTTCATTCAGATCCGGAATGCTATTAACCTTTTCACCCGGCAAGGCGAACAACTTTGCCCAGCGTGGCATCCCCGCAGATTTTATTGCAGATATTGAAGCGCAGTTAAATCCATTCTTCAGTTCAAAAACCTGTGGATCCCCCTGGTAGTAAACTTTGCCGCCTATAAAATCGGTAGTGCCGAATTGATCAACCAGGTTGGCAATCATATAACGAGCGGCAAATTGGGTGCAGTTTAGATGATCGGCCGTAACCGGAAGATATTTTGGGCTGCCGGTGGTGCCACTGCTTTTTGCAAACCATTCGGGAGATCCTGGCCACAAAACATCTTTTGTACCCTTAAAAATTCTTTCTGTATAAGGCAGCATTTGTTCATAAGTTCTTATGGGAACCTTGTTTCTGAAGTCGTTGTAAGTTTTTATTTGCCTGAAAGAATGTTCTTTGCCAAATTCTGTATTTGCTGCCTTTGCAATCAGATGGTTAAAAACAATTTCCTGGCATTCTGCAGTGGCATACCTGTTGTGATGAACCATTTTAATATACTTCTTAAAGTATATATTTTTGAAATAAAAGTATTTTACCCCTTGAAATAAATTCATCTGAAGTAGTAAGTTTAACCATTAAACAATCGGAATCTTTTAAAAGCTTTTCCCTTGCGTATAAGCCATGCATGATACGTACTGGGCACGTCGTGCTGCCAGGTTGGTAAGATAAGTGTGATGAGTATTCTGTCCAGGTGAGATATGATTCCTGCTGCAAGACAGAAGTAAAACAGGAAGCCTGCATGTCCATTTAAGATAAGATCTATAAATGCGGCTAATAGAGTTAGTCCCCAGAATTTAGACAAGTAAGCATGCGAGCAGGTTTCTCTTCTAAATTTTAATAAACTAACCACGTAACATAACCCTTCCATCCCCAATAAAATATAGATGACAACATTATTATCTCTTATTACGCCTGGCCAGATAAACCATGCAGTAAACCCGGCAGATAGCCAGAATACCATATCTGTCTGGCTATCGAGCCTGCGAAGAGTAGCTGTGGAAGTATTTTGTTTGCGGGCAATAATGCCGTCGAGAATATCCGACAGCAAGCCGGCAATAAGTATCACAACAATTAATTTTCTATAAGTAGTGTGGTAAAAATATCCAAGGCAAAGCATTACCGGGGCAAGTAAAAATCTGAATGCAATGAGGAAGAAAGGGAGTTGTTTCATAACAACACAATGAAAAGGTGATGCTTATTTGGTATAAAAAGCCGGCAATTTCAGTGTGGTGTTAGAAGCAAGCTTAAAGATATATCATCCAAAGCAAAATTCGCTAATATAAACGAAATAAATTTTTCCACACCGGCAGGTGTCCTGACTGTGACTGCCCGTTACTTATCGGAGTAAAGGAACAATTAAAGCTGTTTTTTTTCGGAAAATCAACTCCCTAAACGGTTTGTGCTTCAGAATATACCGCTTCTTTTTATCGTACTCTTAAGTTTGCAATCAAGGATATTTTTATCATGACCGACCAACCTGTTACTTGCCCGCGCTGCGGAGCAAGAGCAGAAATAATTCGTGAATTTAAAGAAGGTGATATATTTTCTCAATTGTGTAAATGTATAGACAAGGACTGGCACTATTTATTTATGGAGCAGGAGGATGTATTTTTAGAAGTTTCCTACTTCATAGAACCACCATCGATAGGATAATATCATAAATTTGCTAAACACAGATGGAAATCAAAAAGCAAATTATTTATTTAGACAATAATGCCACCACACAAATTGATAAACGAGTGTTAGATGCAATGATGCCATTTCTTACCAATGAATTTGCAAATGCTAATAGCACACATTTGTTT
>JAICYZ010000389.1 GCA_025933935.1 Chitinophagaceae bacterium | reverse complement strand
CATCTACTGTTACCGGTGTTGAAATGTTTAAGAAATTACTCGACCAGGGTGAAGCAGGAGATAATGCAGGGTTATTACTTCGCGGAATTGAAAAAAGCCAAATTCGTCGTGGTATGGTACTTTGCAAGCCAGGGACTATCACTCCGCATACAGAATTTAAAGGTGAGGTTTACGTATTGAGCAAAGAAGAAGGCGGACGTCATACTCCATTCTTCAACAAATATCGTCCTCAGTTTTATTTCCGTACAACCGACGTAACAGGAGAAGTAACCTTACCTGAAGGAACAGAAATGGTAATGCCAGGTGATAATACCTCACTTACAGTAAAATTAATCCAGCCGATTGCGATGGAAAAAGGTTTGAAATTCGCTATTCGTGAAGGCGGACGTACAGTGGGCGCTGGCCAGGTGACAGAAATCTTAAAATAGGATTTTTATCTTTTAAATTTATAAAATTAGCTAATTAGCAAATTTGCTAATTAGCTAATTTGGTTTTTACGGGCATAGTTCAATGGTAGAATAGAGGTCTCCAAAACCTTTGATCAGGGTTCGAATCCTTGTGCCCGTGCAAGTTAATGTGATAATGTGCTGATTAGCTAATATGCTAATGCTACGGCACCTCAATTAGCACATTAGCACATTAGCTAATTTAATAAATTAATATGTATGAATAAAGTTGCATTATATATTCGTGATTCCTACAAGGAATTAATGCATAAAGTAACCTGGCCTACATGGGAAGAGTTGCAACAATCAACCATGATAGTGTTGGCTGCAACTATCATCATTACAGCTATTGTAGCACTGATGGATTTTGTGTCGAACGGCGTTTTAAAATTTATTTATTCCTTATTTAAATAATCATGTCAGAAGAAAATCAAGAAAACGAACAAAAAGTCGCTTCGGATGAGATTAAGTCTGCCTCTCCCGAAAAGAATACCAAATGGTATGTTCTGAGGGTGGTAAGTGGTAAAGAAAGAAAGGTAAAAGAATACCTCGATAAAGATATTATAAGGGAAGGATGGGATAAGGATATTCTCCAGGTTTTTTTGCCGGTGGAAAAGGTGTATAAAGTAGTGAATGGCAAAAAAGTAATGAGGGAGAGAAACTTTTACCCGGGTTACGTGATGATAGAAGTGGTTGATGGAAAGCTCACCGGCGAAATGGTTCAGCACCTTAGCAATACTACCAATATAATGCATTTCTTAACTGATGGCAAAGGCTCAAAAGGCGAAATTATCAGTCTTAGAAAATCAGAAGTCAACAAAATGCTCGGTAAAGTAGATGAGATGGCTGATGCGGGCGGCATGACAATGAGCGAACCATTTATAGTAGGAGAAACCATAAAAATTATCGATGGTCCATTCAATGATTTTAATGGGGTAATAGAAGAGGTGACCGACGAAAAGAAAAAATTGAAAGTGCAGGTTAAAATATTTGGCCGCGCAACACCCGTAGAGTTGAGCTATATGCAGGTAGAGAAGATTTCCTGAAAATTCGAATTCTTTTTAAAAGATAATTTGCTGTCGACCCCTGGCAGCTTTTTTTAATACAGTAAAGCAGAAAATTCCTGCTTTTTTTATTTTGTCAGCGGTCAACAAAAACAACCTGCTCTTCTTTTAATAAGGGTAAGCCTTTAAATCTTAACATAATATTGGCTACCGTAGCCACATCTTTCTCGCAATAGATGGAAATCCGGTTCAGGTCTTTCTCTTTCCAATATACATTTCCTACCTGGCTGCCATCTATATCATCTTTAGGAGAGGGAACGCCCAGCACGGCGGCTAAAAGTTTCAAAGAAGTATAATGCTTGTAATCACCGAAGCGCCAAAGATGCAGCGTATCAAGAACCGGAGTGTCCCAGGGCTTCATATTTTGAAAATCAAGGAAGGAAGGCAGCGGAATATGCTTAATCAACATTCTTCTGCACAAAAACGGCACATCAAATTCTTTGATATTATGCCCGCACAAAATCCATCTTTGATTAGTAACATGTAATTTTTTCAGCGTAATTAGAAAATCATTTAAAAGTTGCACTTCATCTTCTGAACACAACGATTTTATACGCAATTGCCACTCATTGTTTATTTTTTTAAAATAGCCAAAACTGATGCAGGCTATTTTGGCAAATTCAGCCAGAATAGCGGCTCTCATCGGATAAAATTCTTCAGGCGATGTATCTGCAGGCAGTTGCCTGCTTATTTTTTCGTTCCATAATTCTTTCCAGTTATCATCTAACAAATGGTAATGTTCTTTCTCCGAAACGGTTTCAATATCAATTAAAAGCAAATTCTCAAGCGCTATTTGGTTCATTCAATACAGTTTTTGTAATTGAATGTACAAAAAAACCCATCACGTAAGACGGGTTTATAAATTTTATCAAAATGATGTTTATAAAGTAATTCCCACAAAAATGGTGAAGGCCTGGTTTCTCCATTTTTCCGAGTTATCAATATCATTAATGTTGTTGAGCCCGATTTCATATCGGCCGCCCAGGTTCACAAGTGGAAGCTGAATCCACAAGCCGCCCACAGCAGAAAAATCACTCTTTTTAAAAATATTCCTATCGGTATTCAGGTTGTCAACATGCTGATTGAGCAGGCTTCCAAACTGGGGGCCTAATTGCAATTTTACCCTGTTGCTTTG
>JAICYZ010000263.1 GCA_025933935.1 Chitinophagaceae bacterium | reverse complement strand
ACCGAAGGAAAATTGGGTGGGCAAGCGAATGTGCCTGGCGTTGCCGGAACGTGGAAAGATCTTACGGATTCTGTAAACCAGATGGCCGGAAATCTTACCGCACAGGTAAGAAATATCGCCGACGTTGCGATTGCCGTGGCCAATGGTGATATGTCGAGAAAAATTACCGTAGATGTTCATGGAGAAATATTACAATTAAAAGAAACACTGAACACGATGGTGGATCAGTTGCGTGCATTCGCATCCGAAGTTACGCGTGTAGCCCGTGAAGTTGGTACGGATGGGAAATTAGGTGGACAAGCATTTGTGCCCGGTGTTGCGGGAACATGGAAAGATCTTACGGATTCCGTAAACCAAATGACCGGAAACCTTACTTCACAGGTTCGAAATATTGCAGAAGTTACAAAAGCGGTAGCGTCCGGAGACCTTTCCAAAAAAGTAACCATTGACGTAAAGGGAGAAATTCTCGATCTGAAAAATACGATCAACACGATGGTAGATCAGTTAAACTCTTTTGCTTACGAGGTAACCCGTGTGGCAAGGGAAGTAGGAACAGAAGGGAAACTGGGCGGCCAGTCGGAAGTCCAGGGAGTTGCTGGTACCTGGAAAGATTTGACCGACTCAGTGAACATGATGGCTTCAAACCTCACCAACCAGGTTCGCGGAATCGCAAAAGTGGTAACAGCCGTTGCGACGGGAAATCTGAAACAAAAATTATCGATTGTGTCGCAGGGGGAAGTGGCGCAATTGACTGATACGATTAATGAAATGATCGATACGTTGGCGGTATTTGCCGACCAGGTTACTACCGTTGCCCGCGAAGTGGGCGTTGAAGGACGACTCGGTGGCCAGGCTAGCGTACCGGGCGCATCAGGCATTTGGAAAAATCTTACAGAAAATGTAAACCAATTGGCAGAAAACCTGACCACCCAGGTTCGCGCGATCTCCGATGTTGCTTCTTCTGTAACAAAAGGGGACCTTACACAAATGATCAGAGTGGAAGCAAAAGGAGAAGTGGAAGAATTAAAGGATACGATCAACCAAATGATCGTAAACCTGAAGAAGACTACTTTAAGAAACCAGGAGCAGGATTGGTTAAAGTCAAACCTCGCCAAATTCACTCAAATGCTGCAGGGGCAGAAAGATTTAAATACCGTAACGCAGCGGATCTTGTCGGAATTGGCGCAGGTAGTAAACGCACAAAAAGGGCTTTTTTATATTTTGAAGCAGGATGAAAACGGCCAAAATTCCAAATTGAAATTATTCGCGGCCTATGCATATTCGGATCATTCCACCTTATTTCAGGAATTCGCATTGGGACAAGGGTTAGTGGGACAGTGTGCAGTAAATAAAGAAAGAATTCTGTTGACAAATGTTCCGGAAGATTACATTAAAATCAGTTCCGGGCTGGGAAAAGCCAATCCGATCAATTTGGTCATTCTTCCTGTATTGTTTGAAAAAGAAATAAAGGCAGTAATTGAACTCGCCTCTTTTGATACGTTCAGTGAAACCCATCTTGATTTCCTGAGCCAACTGACAGAAAGTATTGGTATTGTATTGAACACCATTGAAGCAAACTCAAGAACGGAAGGGTTATTGGAACAATCGCAATCACTTGCTGATGAATTAAGAAGAACCAATGAACAGTTGCAGGATAAAGCTCAGCTAATGGTGAAACAAAAAGAAGAAGTGGAGGCAAAGAACAAAGAAGTAGAGGAAGCAAGGAAATCATTGGAGGAAAAGGCCGAGCAATTGCAACTTACTTCCAAATACAAATCAGAATTTTTGGCGAATATGTCGCATGAATTGCGTACGCCATTAAATTCATTGCTCATATTAGCGCAGCAGTTATACGAGAATCATGAAGGGAATTTGTCTGAAAAACAGGTTCATTATGCAAAAACCATTCATAGCTGTGGCGATGATTTGATCCAGTTGATCAATGATATTCTCGATCTATCTAAAATTGAATCCGGTTATATTTCTACTGATTTTGTAAATCTTAAATTCAGTGCGGTTACTGCCTTTGTTGAAACAACCTTCAAACACGTTTCTGAAAATAAAAATTTGCGCTTCAGTATTCAGATGGATGATACACTGCCCGCAAGCCTGGAAACCGACGCTCAAAGGCTGAATCAAATTCTGAAAAACCTGCTTTCCAATGCATTTAAATTTACTGAAAAGGGTGAGGTAAGGCTGAGAATCTACAAAGCAGCTCACAATTGGAAGCAAAGCCATCCGGGACTTGATAATGCAAAGCGTGTAGTGGCTTTTGAAATTACAGATACAGGAATTGGCATTTCAAAAGATAAGCAAAACATTATTTTCGAAGCATTTCAACAGGCTGAAGGTTCCACCAGTCGTAAATATGGTGGAACAGGACTCGGACTTTCTATTAGCAGGGGTTTGGCCGATTTATTGGGTGGAACAATTGAACTCGAAAGCCAGGTTGGTAAGGGGAGTGTGTTTACGTTATTCCTCCCGATTGATTATAACATGGCCATATCAAAACAGGAAGAAAAGGTCAGCAAGAATGAAAGTAAATACAACCCTGAGAATACCTCCACTACTTTGAACCAGGTGGTTATGTCACCTAAAGTTGCTGAGTCCAAAAACCTCGGTGTTATCAACGAAATCATTAACGAAATCGGTGATGACCGGAATAATATTGTTGAAGGTGACAAAGTAGTACTTGTGATTGAAGACGATATTCGTTTCGGAAAAATCATGATGGAGCAGGCGCATGAAAAAAATCTGAAAGTGATGGTCGCAACCAATTTTGAAGAAGTTTTCGAGCTAACCAATAAACACATTCCATGCGCTGTAACTCTCGATGTAAAACTGCCCAATGCAAGCGGATGGCGGATTTTAGATCTTTTTAAAAATGATATTAATTTAAGACACATTCCGATTCATCTTATTTCAGGCGAAGAAAACCGTTTGCTGGCGATGCACCGTGGCGCAAAAAGCTTTCATTTAAAACCATTAAAATCTGAAGCGCTAAAAGTATTATTCTCCGATATAGATCAATTTAGTAATCGTGAAATGCGCAACCTGCTGATTGTGGAAGACAATGAATTTGATGCTTCGCAAATGGCAAAAATTTTACAAAATGGCGATTTGGTTGATATTGAAATTGCAGCGACAGGCAAACAGGCATTAGACTTAATAAAGGAAAAAATGTATGATTGCATTATTGTAGATTATATGTTGCCGGATATCAGTGGTATGGAACTGATCACAGAGATCAGCACCAATATGAAGCAGCAAATGACGCCCGTTTTAATTTATTCTGCAAAAGATTTTTCAGCGCGTGAAAATTCAAAGCTGAAGCAATATGCAAATAAGATCATCCTCAAAGGAGTTAATTCACTGGATTTGTTGCTTGAAGAAACGATCATGGTTTTACACCTGGATCACAAGGACCTGATGCCTGAGAAAAGAAAACTGATTGAAGGGCTGCGTTCAAAAACAGACGTTTTAACCAATAAAAGTGTACTGGTCGTAGATGACGATGTTAGAAATTTATTTGCATTAACTACAGCTTTTGAAAGGTATAATATCAACACAATTACTGCCGAAAGCGGCATGGAAGCCATGAATATCCTCAGTGCAAACAATCAAATAGATATGGTGTTGATGGATATCATGATGCCTGAAATGGATGGATATGAAACTACCCAAAAAATCCGCCGGGAGCATCAGAATAGTTCACTTCCAATAATAGCTGTTACTGCAAAAGCAATGAAAGGCGACAGGGAAAAGTGCATCCAGGCGGGCGCGTCTGATTATATCACGAAGCCTTTAAAAATAGACCAGCTAATGTCCTTAATGAGAGTATGGTTGTACAAAAAATAAAAAATGGACATTGAAAAAGAACCGGTTTTTAAAAATAAACCTGATATAAATATTTTAGTAGTTGATGACCGCGAGGACAATCTTCTTTCAATAGAAGCTATTCTTCAAAAAGATGAATACAATATCATTAAAGCCAATTCGGGAAGAGCGGCTCTGAAAGTGTTGCTTACGCGTCACGATTTTTCGCTGATCCTCATGGATGTGCAGATGCCTGATATGAACGGACTTGAAACAGCCACGATCATTTATGAAAGGGACAAGTTGAAGGGAATTCCGATCATTTTTATTACTGCTTATTCCAATGATGAAGAATATATTTTTAAAGGATATAAAATGGGTGCAGTCGATTATATTTATAAGCCTATAAATCCGGAATTGCTGCGGGCCAAAGTGAGTGTATTTGTGGATCTCTATCGTAAGAATGATCAGTTGCTGAGCCATGAAAAAAGATTGTTGGCAGCCAACAAAAGTTTACAAAAACAAATTGAAGAAGGCAAACGCTCGCAGGAAAAAATAAACCTGCTGAATAAACAATTGATCGAAAACAATATGCACCTGAAAATGGTGAATGAAGAATTGGATCAGTTTGCTTATGTGGCTTCACATGATTTGCAGGAACCGTTGAGAAAAATCAGGGTATTCAGTGATAAAATAACCACGATAAAACAGGACGATAAGGAAGTAGAAAAATATCTTGCTAAGATCAGCCGGTCATCTGAACGAATGCAGCTGCTGATCAACAATCTACTGCATTTTTCAAGACATTCTGTAAACTCTGCAGATTTTGTAAAAGTTGATTTGCATCAATTGGTAAAAGAGGTGATCAATGAATTAGAGGTAGATATAGAAAGAAGCAATACTGAAATAAAGCTGGACCCGTTACCCGTAATTTGCGCGGTGCCTGAATTGATGCGCCAGTTATTTTACAATTTAATTAGTAATGCGATTAAATTTCAGCGAAAAGACCGCCAACCTGTGATCACAATTTCCCTGGAAAATATCGATCCCGACAATTCTCAAATAAAAGAAAAATATATTAGCGGAGTCCCTTATTATAAAATTTCGGTTTCAGATAACGGTATCGGCTTTGACGCAAAATATGCGGAAGAGATTTTCATGGTTTTTAAAAGGCTGCACAGTTATCATGAATATGAAGGAACCGGAATTGGATTGTCAATCTGCAAGAAAATTGTTGATAAACATCATGGCTATCTCACCGCTTCCGGGGATTTAAATGAAGGCGCCACATTTGTAATTGAATTGCCGGACACAAGCGGTGTTGGTAAGGTTTAATCGAACATTATTTAGATGCTTCGTCAGAAATAGCGGAAACAAAAGAACATAAGGTAATAAGGTTTTGGTTCATTTCGTGCGACCATTGT
>JAICYZ010000175.1 GCA_025933935.1 Chitinophagaceae bacterium | reverse complement strand
TCGCCCATTTCCCAAAAATTATCTTTTTTGTTTCCCAAAAGAATCCGGTCTTCTGCGATGTGTTTTTTCCAGATGTTTAACGATTCTTCGTCAGCGGGTAAACCATCAGTTGCATCGCCTTCAAAAACGGTAACATACAAATCTTCTTTTGGAATATTATAAACTTCGGTAAGCAACTCCCAGCTCCAGGCAATCGCCTCTTCTTTGAAATAGGGCGGCTTGTTTCCAACAGCATTTCCAAAGCTCCAGTTGCCAAGCATTTCAAACATCGTATGGTGATACGTATCGACACCCACTTCTTCCAGGTCATTGTGCTTGCCGCTCACACGCAAACATTTTTGTGTATCGGCAATCCTGGTGAACGGTGCAGGTCTGTTCCCCAGGAAATATTCTTTAAACTGATTCATTCCCGCATTGGTGAAAAGCAGAGTAGGATCATTTTTGATAACGATGGGTGCAGAAGGAACAATATGATGGCCTTTGTTTGTAAAAAAATCGAGGAAAAGCTGTCTGATTTCTGCGCTTTGCTTCATGGAGGTCGGGAATTTTTAAGAATGATTTAGAGTATGAAGAAGTTATCTTTGTTGCGTTTAAAAATATTTTAATGCCGCAAAGGTATTTGCTTTGAATGCATTTACAAACATAACGGTTTTTTAAAATGAGAAAACCTTTGCTTCTTTTCAAGGGATGAAAAAATTAAAGTTTTATTACAATACACAAACTTTACGTTATGAAAAATTAGTAACGCCGTTGCACGTCAAACTGCTGCGTTTCTTTGGTTTCATCCTCGCGGTATTTGTTTTTGCCTTCATCATTATTTCTCTCGTGTTTCGTTTTATTCCTTCACCTCAATTAAAACTGGCGGAATTAAAATATGAAAAAATGCGGCAGAATTATGAAACACTTGCATCGCAAACCAGGAATTTACAAGAAGAAATGGCCTCGCTTGAAAAGCGCGACAACCAGGTTTACCGCTCTATTTTTGAAGCCAATCCTGTTCCTGATTCTGCAAGAGCCAAATTGATCGAAAAGAAAAATGAATTTCAAAAAATTGCAGTAATTAATGATGAAGAACTGGGAAATGAGCTGGCCAATACTTTAAATAATATCAGCGCACGGATCAAATATCAATATGCAAGCTATAATGAAATAGAAAAGTTGATTAAAAATCAAAGTGACAAATTAGCCAGTATTCCTGCAATACAACCAGTAAGCAATCGTGACCTTACCCGCATCGCTTCAGGATTTGGCGTAAGAATTGATCCTGTTTATGGAACTTTAAAAATGCATAAAGGGCTTGATTTTACCGCACCACAGGGAACACCGATTTATGCGACCGGAAATGGAAAGGTAGAAATGGCTGGCTTTGACGAAAGTGGTTTTGGCAATCATGTAATTATAAACAATGGTTATGGATATGAAACTCTTTTTGGCCACATGTTGAAAGTAAAAGTGCACGAAGGAGAACCCGTAAAGCGTGGTGAAATAATAGGTTGGGTGGGTAGTTCCGGAAAAAGTACCGGCCCTCACTGTCATTATGAAGTGCATGTAAACGGCCAGCCTGTAGATCCGGTTTATTTTTTTTATAATGATCTGACGCCGGAACAATTTGACCGTATTTTAAAAATTGCTTCCACCGGAAGCGCAAAAAGCCTCGATTAAAATTTATGGAACTTTCCCAGATCAACTTTGAGTTTGAAGAAGATTCGCCAAAGAAAAATGAAATTAAGGAAGCAGTAAAGCAACAAATAAAGCCAAAATCTAATCGGGGCAGAAAAAGTATAAAAGAATTTCATACAGAGGTAAATGACCTGGAAATTCCGGAAGATGAGATTCTGTTTCAAAAACAATATTATTCCATTGGTGATGTGGCGGCTATGTTCAAAGAGAATACTTCTTTGATCCGCTATTGGGAAAATGAATTTTCAATTTTAAAACCAAAAAAAAATAAAAAAGGTGATCGCTTTTTCCGCCCGGAAGACATCAAAAACCTGAAGATGATCTATCATTTACTTCGCGAAAGAAAATATACGATTGAAGGCGCAAAAGAATTTATTAAAAATAATAAAGCCGCCGGAGAAAAACATGAGATGATCGAATCTCTGGAAAAGATCAAATCATTTTTGATCGAATTAAAAAATAATCTATAGGAAAATAAAATCATTGCTGCATAATAACTTTCACTCTACATTTGCAGATTATTTGCGCACGAACATAACATGCTAACACGATCATGTGTTGTAGAAACTATTAAAGTAACAGAGTGAAGAAAAATTTTAATAAAGCAACGCCAATCGGTTTGATCATTGCGTTAGGAATTGTTTACGGCGATCTTGGTACTTCCCCGCTATATGTATTCAACGCTATTATCAGAGACAAAGTAATTACCCCGGAACTCATACTCGGCGGGCTTTCCTGCATTATCTGGACGCTAACCTTGCAAACAACGGTAAAATATATTACCCTCACATTGCAAGCAGATAACAATGGTGAAGGTGGCATATTTTCTTTGTATGCATTGATCCGGCGTCAAAAAAAATGGCTGGTTTTTCCCGCGATGATTGGCGGCGCTTCCATCATGGCGGACGGCATGATCACCCCACCAATTACCGTCACATCAGCTGTAGAGGGTTTAAAACAAATCTCTTTTTTTAGCAATATCAGCGGAACAACGATTATATATATTGTCATCATTATTTTATTCGCCCTTTTTTTTTCACAACAATTTGGAACGGCGAAAATTGGAAAATTTTTCGGGCCAATTATGTTTTTCTGGTTCCTGATGCTGTTGGTATTGGGTGGGATGCATCTCTTTGATAATCTGAACATTTTCAAAGCGCTGAATCCTTATTATGCTATCAAACTTTTAACGCTTTATCCAAATGGTTTTTTTATACTTGGAGCTGTCTTCCTTTGCACAACAGGTGCGGAAGCGCTTTACAGCGATCTCGGACATTGCGGAAGGGGAAATATCCGTGTGTCATGGATCTATGTAAAAATCGCTTTGATCATCAATTATCTGGGCCAGGGCGCGTGGCTTCTCGCAAATTATAAAGGCCGCGTTTTTACAAAAGAAATTATGGATAATGGCTTCAATCCTTTTTATGGAATAATGCCGGATGCTTTTAAAATTATTGGAATTGCGATTGCAACGATTGCAGCGATTATTGCCAGCCAGGCTTTGATCAGTGGTTCTTTTACGTTGATCAGCGAAAGCATTCGCCTGAATCTATGGCCAAGAATGAAAATAAATTATCCTACCGAAGAACGGGGTCAATTGTATATTCCGGGCATTAATACGCTATTATTAGTTGGCTGTCTTGGTGTGGTTATTTATTTCCAAACATCGTCAAATATGGAAGGAGCTTATGGCCTTGCCATCACTTTGTGTATGCTGGCTACTTCTATTCTCTTTGCCAATTACCTGGTTTCCCGGCGCACGCCGAAAATTTTTGTTTATCTATACCTTGCCGTTTATCTCACCATCGAACTGAGTTTTTTAGTGGCCAACCTGGTGGAAAAATTCCCTCACGGAGGATTTGTAACGCTGATCATTGGCGGCGGTTTATTTACGGTAATGTATGTTTGGTTCAGGGCGCGCAAAATTAAAAACCGTTATGTTGAATTTGTTCGGCTGGATCAGTATTTACAAACCATTCAGGAGCTGAGCAATGATCTCAGTATTCCTAAATATGCGACACATTTGGTGTATTTGACAAGTGCGAATAATCCAAAGGAAATCGAACATAAAATTGTTTATTCGATTTTAAACCGAAAACCAAAACGCGCCGATATTTATTGGTTTGTGCATGTGGATACCCAGGACGATCCGTACACAGCCGATTATACCGTTGATACGATCATTCCGAATGAAGTGATCCGCGTAGAGTTGCGCCTCGGTTTTAGGATGGAACCGCGCATTAACCTGATGTTTAAAAAAGTAGTTCAGGATATGGTTGCTAATAAAGAAGTGAATATTACGAGCCGATATGAAAGCCTTCAGAAGAATAATGTGGTGGGCGATTTTCAGTTTATTGTAATGGAGAAATTCCTTTCGCAGGATAATGAATTACCGTTTTTTGAAAAGCTGATCATGAAGTTATATTTCTGGATAAAAAAGGTTAGCCTGGGCGAGGAAAGGGGTTTTGGTTTGGATCAAAGTAATGTAATCATTGAGAAATTTCCTTTGATCGTGGCACCGGTTCGAAAGTTGAAATTAAAACGCGTATTCCTGGATGAAGAAAAAGGAGAATGAGCCAGAAATGAACACTGAGCAAAGTAACCAGCAAAATATCGAGCAGGAGAAACGTCAGGTTTCTGCTAAAAGAAAAATATACCGAGTGATCATTATAATTACACTTATTTATTGCTCTGTTGGAATTGCGTTGTATCATTTGCAGGAAAAGCTTTTATTTCATCCTGTTACTTTGCCACAAAACTTTCAGTTCAAATTTGATGTGGCATTCAAAGAAGTGAATATTCCGATGAATAAGACGGACACAGTTAATATGATTCAGTTTTTGCCGGCAGATTCAGCGATAAAAGGCGTTGTACTATATTTTCATGGCAATAGTGATAATGTAATACGCTATGAAAAGAATGCCGAAATTTTTACTAAAAAAGGTTATGAAGTGTGGATTCCTGATTATCCCACTTATGGAAAGACAACAGGAGAATTAACAGAACAAAATATGTATTTGCAGGCGAAAGAAGTTTATAAGTTGGCTCATTCCAAATTTTCCTCCGACAGCATTTTCGTATTTGGCAAATCGTTAGGAACCGGAGTTGCTTCTTACATTGCCGCAAAAGAAAAATGTGCCGCGTTGATTTTAGAAACGCCTTTTTACAGTATTCCAAGCCTCTTCAGCACATACGCACCGATTTATCCTACATCCCGGATGTCCCATTTTAAGTTTCCTGTAGGTGAATATTTGGAAGAAGTGACAGAACCAATCCTTATCTTTTCTGGTACTTCCGACAAAGTAATTCCCTACCGGAATGCAGCAAAACTGAAAAAGGTTTTAAAAAAGGGAGATGAATTTATAACATTACAAAATGGAACACATAATAATGTGACCAGCTTTCCAATATTTCAGGAAAAGATAGATTCTGTTTTTGATTCGAAAAGATAAAAGTCATTTCATTCTTTCAGCAAAAGGACAAATAAGTGTATTTCTTATTTCTTTTAAATAGTTTTTTAAAAGCGCAGCATCAGTCCTGCCGACGGAACGATTACTGTTTTATTAAAGTCCTGCCCGTATTCGAAGTTGCAATTGATGGTAATGGCAACTGCTGAAACATTCAAATTAAAACCAACAGTTGTTGAATTATATTTTAATGAAGTCGCGCCGGTTTTTATTCCATTATCGATGGAAGCAAGATTTTGTTTATTAAAAACCTGCTGACCTACGCCTGTACTGATTCTGAACACTTCTGCTATCAGCAATCCACCTTCCAGCTGGTAAACATTGTTAGAAGAATTTTGATTAAGCGCAGTGGTTACATAGCCCTGATCATCTAAAATATGTCCTACGGTTTTTGCATTATTCATTCCAAAACTTCCAAATCCTGCAATCATCGTACGGTGATCGTTGCGGTCTCTCGCAATCGTCAAACCAAGCATTGCATTTGCCTGCCAGTTTAAACGGTCGTTGTCATACTTGCCGAAGTTCTCATCCCCTGGTCCATAATAATAATTTGCGGCAGCGCCAATGGAAACTGCAATGCCACTGCTTCTTGGATTATCGTTCTTGTAATTATTATTATAATCCCTCCTGTTATTTTGGGCATTGACAGTACAGGTAGAAATGGAAGCGGCGATTATAAAAATGGTGATCTTTTTCATGGTAATTTTTTTGAGGGGTAAAATTATTTTAGTGTGAAAGCGACACCGGCATTAATTACCGATAAGCCGTAGCCGGCGTCAAGCGAAAGCTGCAATTGATTGCTGATAAAGTATTCAGCTCCTGCTCTTGCCATCAGGCCCAGCCCGGTTGATCGCTCGCCTGATTTTACAAGAATTACTTGTGAGTTGTCGTTTGTAAAACTGATTTTATTATTAGAAATAATGTTGGAGCTTGTGATGCCCAGTCCTGCTGCAATATAAGGCTGAAGCGGCGACGTGTTCTTTAAAAGATAATATCGTCCATATAGGTACAATGCAAAAATATTTTCTTTCAAAGTGACGTCTGTCCGAGTACTGTCATAAGCGCTGAATTGTTGCCGGGAAAAGTTGTGTGAGCCAAAGCCAATTTGTACGCCCAGATTCAGATTCTGTTTAAAAAGAACTTCATAGCCAATGGAAACAACGGGAAATGATCCCGAAGAAGAATAACTTTTTACATCTTTTACTTTGGTAAAACTTCTTATAAATCCAAATTGAATGCGAACAATACCATGTTTGAACAAGCCGGTATCCTTTTTATAATTGATGAAGCGCTGTGAATAATAAGGCTGCTCCTGAAATTGATCATTTACAGGAGTGATATAATCTTTTACCTGGTTGCGATAACTAATTACATAAACTTCATTTCTTGGAATGGTATAAATAGGTCCGTCCGGAATATCTGTTCGCTGATAAGAAATGAAATAAGGGCCTACTTCTTTTACCAACCCATAAACAATATCCCCATTGGTTTTTACGATGACATCAAAACCGGCATTTGGAGGAATGGGCTTTTGTAGCACTACTTTTTGAGAATCAGTTTGTCCGTAAACAGTTACTGAAGTAAGCAGCATAACGGTGACGGTTAAACGAAAAAGAAGAATCAGTTTATTCATATGAAATTTAGTATTTGATATCTTTAAGAATCCCATTGGTAATATTTATTTTCTTTGATGAGTCACGCGAATTGCAAAGCATCATTTGAAATGAACCTGTGATCAATCTTTCATCTCGTTTTTGTTTTTCGATCTGTAGGATTGCATTCGCAGTGTCATCTACGCAAAGATTGTATGCAGCAAGGTCATTGCTGTTGGTAAGATTGAATAATTGAACCTGTACGAGCCCGTTTTGATTTGTATAACGAGGCTTATAAGTGCCGATCAAGAGATCCGGATCTGCGTTATCAAAAGCGATAATCAATTGATAAGTGTTTCCCGCGCTGTCTTTACCGGTTCCCTGGAGCGTGTAGCGGTTAAAAAGTTGCCCGGTTTGTGAAGTATCTGCCGGATAAACAACAACTTTCGAAACAGGTGCGAAGGAATAATTATCTGCTTTCCATGTTGAAGAACCATTGAAGTTAAATGACAATAAAGGTGTGCGCAAAATTTGAACAGTCGTTTCATCATGAGAACAACCGAAAAAAAATATCCCCATAAATAAAGAGAGAAGTAAAATTTTTTTCATCGTTAGTTTTTAAATAAAATAAGATTATTTTTCGATGAGAACAAATACTATACCGCATTACACGCAAATTGCGTTTAAAAATTATTCTTCCTTTAAAAAATAAGTTGCTGAAAAACAACCGATTTTTAAAAGATAGATCCATGACAGATAATGTAGATTATCCACCTCATTTGATTGGGTAAAAAGGGGTAAAGGGTAATGAAACAGGAATAGCGATTATTTATTGCTTTACCTAATCCGGAAACACAGATGTCTAAAAATTGATTGCATTCTTATCAATTTTAAAATCAAATCTTCCTTTTGTTATGACAATGCTATCACCGATCTTCCCATCAAATAAACCGGAAAAATAAAGAGCAGAAGTATCAACGTGTATTTTTATGAAATAAAGGTTCGACCTTCCTGGATTCGCAGGATTGTAAAAAGAATTTACCGCAATTGCATTTGAATTGGCAGCCAATCTTTTTCCACTCAAAGCAATAAAATCATTAACAGAGAAAGATTTCGAAACAGGAATTAATAAAGATATATTTTGGTATGGAGAATTATAACCCGTGCTGTTATCATTCTTATTAATCAGCCACGAAAGGCTCAATGTATCAACCGCGCCGGCAGTTTGGATTTTGCGAAGTGTAGGAGCATAATTTACAATACCACCGATAATTCCTCTTTTATATGGATTTACGTAAGCCACATTGTTTATATATACTGAAGCAATATTAAATCCATAAGAAGATAAAATACTCAATCCCGGATCATCAGCATCCGGATAAAAGTTCCTTTTGCCACATGAGTATAACAAAAGAATAATCATACAGCCTGCAGCGATCGATCTTATTGATTTCATTTTATTTTTTTATAAAAAAAGTTATATCCGAATGTGAGTTGCAATGGTGCAATAGATTTAAATGCGTGTGGATAATCATTATTGCTGATAGTAGTTGGAGATTGAATGCG
>JAICYZ010000217.1 GCA_025933935.1 Chitinophagaceae bacterium | reverse complement strand
TGATAGAAATGAAGTGCTTTCTCCTGATGGAACAAAATCCGCTTTTATTAAGGATTATAATTTGTGGATAAAAGATGTACCAACCGGAAAAGAAACGCAGCTTACAACAGATGGAGTGAAAAACTTTGGATATGCGACAGACAATGCAGGATGGAAACATAGCAATGCCGCAATTCTTCGATGGTCGCCTGATTCGAAAAAAATAGCCACTTTTCAGCAGGATGAACGCAAGGTTGGAAACATGTATCTGGTAACAACGAACATTGGCCATCCTGAATTGAAAGAATGGAAATATCCGTTGCCCGGAGATTCAAATGTGATCATGATTCAACGGATCATCATCAACGTAGACGCACCAAAAGTAATCCGCTTGCAGGTTGCCCCTGATTTTCACCGCGGCACTTTAAGTGATGATATTTCCAGTAGCGGCACTTTCGACGATGTTGACTGGAATCCAAATGGTAATGAACTCGCTTTTGTTTCTACTTCGCGCGATCATAAGATAGAAAAATTGCGCATTGCTGATGCTGCGACCGGCACCGTTCGTGATGTGTTTGAAGAAACAGTTCCCACCCAATATGAATCCGGCCAAGGAGCTATTAATTGGCGGTATTTACCGAAATCCAATGAAATTATCTGGTATTCCGAAAGAGATAATTGGGGGCATTTATATTTGTACGATTCGCGTACAGGCAAATTGAAAAATCAAATAACCAAAGGCGATTTTGTTGTTACAAAATTGTTGAAAGTGGATGAAGCAAAAAGGCAATTGTATTTCCTTGCTGATGGTAAAGATCCTGTCAATCCGTATTTTACTCATTTTTACAGGATAGATTTTAATGGGAAAAATTTGACGCCACTTTCGCCGGAAACAGGAAATCATTCCATAACTTTTTCTCCTTCAGAAACATATTTTATAGATAGCTATTCACAGCCGGATGTTCCTGCTGTAACATTGTTGAGAGATTTAAATGGAAAGTTGGTTTCAACCCTTCAAAAAGAAGATGTTTCGCGCCTGAAAGCTACCGGCTGGCAACCGCCGAAACCAATTACGGTAAAAGCGCAGGATGGCAAAACGGATTTGTATGGAATCATGTTTACGCCAACAAAACTTGACCCAAATAAAAAATATCCCGTAATTGACTATATCTATCCGGGACCGCAGGGCGGAAGTGTAGGAAACTGGTCATTTGTAGCTTCGCGGGGCGATCATCAGTCATTGGCAGAACTTGGCTTCGTGGTAGTCTTGATCGAAGGAACGTGCAACCCAAACCGTTCGAAAGGTTTTCATGATATGTGCTATGGAAACATGGCAGAAAACACCTTACCGGATCAGATCACGGGTATCAAACAGCTGTCAGAAAAATATGGCTATTTAGATACCTCTCGTGTTGGCATCTGGGGACATTCAGGTGGCGGTTTTGCAACTGCTGCGGCCATGTTTCGTTATCCTGATTTCTTCAAAGTAGGCATTTCAGAATCAGGAAATCATGACAACAGAAATTATGAAGATGATTGGGGCGAGAGATATATCGGCCTGTTGAAAATTGGTGAAAATGGCGTATCCAATTATGAGCCGCAGGCAAATGAAATTTATGCAAAAAATCTGAAAGGCAAGCTGATGCTGGCTCATGGATTAGTCGATGATAATGTGCCGCCATCCAATACGATGTTGGTAGTAGAAGCATTGGAAAAAGCGAATAAAGATTTTGACCTTGTGATATTTCCGAACAGCCGTCATGGTTATGGGCCATTTTCCATGTATATGATGCGGCGCAGATGGGATTATTTTGTAAAAAATCTTCTGGGCGCTGATCATCCTAAAGAATACGATTTTAAATTTTCGAGAGATCCCAGAAACCTGTGATTTTTGAAAATAAGAATTGGAGTTATTTGTTTGTTTGTTGAAATTTTAAAGACCTGACAGGTTTTAAAATCTGCCAGGTCTTTAAATGATAAGACAGGAGAAAAACTCCTATTTATGTTGCCTGAATAACCATTCCATCATCATCGGATCGCTATAAGCAGCGATCCAGGAGAAATGACCTGTTTCGGGATACATCGTAAAACCAGGATGAGCACCGGCTTTTGTTAATGCATTCATCATATTGATCGATAGTAAAGGATTTACCGCTGCATCTTCTGCTCCATGAAAAATCCAAATGGGAATATGTGCGATTGATGCTGCTTTTGATACATCTCCACCGCCGCAAACGGGAACAGCAGCAGCAAAAAGATTTGGATACCTTTCAATCGCATCAAACGTACCAAAACCGCCCATAGAAAGCCCGGTGATATAGATGCGGTTTGTATCAACCGGTAATTTTTCAATCAGTTGATGAACAAGCGTTATCAGCATTTCCATTTGCCTGGAAGGAGTTGGCAGCAAAGACATTTCGGTGCTATTGGTTCGTGAAAAATTAGACCAGCCTTTTTTCTCCGGGCATTGGGGAGCAATTACAATCGCCGGATGAAGTTTCATCATTTCATCTGTTGCAAAATTCTTGACACCCCATTTCAATTGCGCTTCGTTATCATTTCCGCGCTCGCCGGAGCCGTGCAAAAAAATAACCAAAGGATATTTCCGAAGCGTATCAAAATCAGGAAACAATTCCCTGTAATTGAGTGTGTCTCCTTTCTCAATATATTTCTGATAACTGAAAACTGATGCCTGCGCATTTGTTTTATTGACACTTGCACAACAAAAAAGCATTAATAATAAAACGGGCAGATTTGATTTTAATAATTTCATCTTGGAAGTTTTTGATTTTTAAAATGGATGACAAAACAATTTACAGATTTAATTTTTTTTAGAAAAGTTACTTCACTATTAAACAGCTTTTTTCGAATCTCTTCCTCAGCAAAGAAATAAATAAAGCCAAAACTTATTTTTTTTAACAGGAAAGAACGTTTTACGATACAGCCTGGCTAATAAAATAAATATTCAATAAAACATACAAAACGAGGGAAACCTGTGCTGCAATCATATCAAATTTTCGCGCTTTTATTTCTTTATTTGTTTTAATCAATCTCAGTGAATAAGAAGTAGCTGCGATAATCGCGAAAATGAAAAATAAAGTAAGCCCGTGAAGGGTATCAACCAATGTAAAAGAAGTTGTTTCGGGCAAAGAAGAATCAATGATATATTTATTACCAATCACCGCGAAAAGCGCGCCAACACTGAGTCCGAAGCGAGAGCCCATTTCATCGGGATCAATATAAAAACAAATGTAGGCGATGAGAAAAGCGATATACATTCCAAGAAACATTTTCCAAAATAAACCGGCTGCATCCCTGCTGATATTTAAAACAACTTTATAAGAACTGTATTCGCTATGCGGAACGGTAAGAGTTGGATCACCAAAAGTGGTTTCATATTTTTTTATTCCGATAGAAATTACGCAATTATTGATCGTCCAGCCGTTAAGCGTAAAGCGTGGATCATAATTTTTGCCAAGAGTATCTGGTACAAAAACAAGAGATTTTGAGTCAAACTGTGAGTTCTCGAGTGAAAGGCGCAGCTTTTGTTTGTCGAACGGAAAATTCCGGATGCGCCAGCTATCTTTCATCACGCATTGCATCTTCATCAAAAGATAAACCTGGTTATTACTGCTATCTATTGTAGCAAATGATCTGGACACAGATTTGGCCTGCGGTACTTCAAGATTTTGCATAAAATCAAAATCTTTGTTTTTGTATTTCAACCAAAGCCAAAAGGTAACGGCATATTCTTTTTGTTTAAAATCAATATCGTGGACGCTGGTAATATAAATTCCAACCTTTACTGTATCTGGTTTTTGCTGTGCATGAAGTTTATTTACAAACAGAAATAAACAGAGGATATTCAAAACGACAACAGCGAAAATATTCTTCATCTTTCTTCAAATAAAAACGAAAGATATTGAATGGAAATTATAAATCCCGATGAGGTTGAAAAAATTTTATGCTGGAAATATGCATTTTTGAAAAGTATAAGTTTGCGGCATTATCGATTCCTTTGAAGTCAGAAAGGAGTTTAATAATTAAAAATGCGTCCGAATATAAATTCAATTTATTTCTTCCCTTACTAGAAGCAATTAACGCAGATTATGCAAATTTCATCCATGTATTTTAAGTAATTTTGCCCGCCCTGATCTTTTAAAGAAGGATCAACACACAATTTTTCTAACTAAAAATAAAAAATAAAAATGGTTTTTGATCTTGACATTATTAAGAAGTTTTATCAAGGATATGCAGCAAAAATCGAAGCTGCCCGTAAAATTGTTAATCGCCCGCTGACGCTTACTGAGAAAATTTTATACGCTCATCTCTGGAATGGTAATGCCACACAAGCTTTTGAAAGAGGAAAAGATTATGTCGATTTTGCACCCGACAGGGTTGCCATGCAGGATGCTACTGCACAAATGGCTTTGCTGCAATTTATGCAATCCGGAAGAAGCAAAGTTTCAGTTCCATCCACCGTTCATTGCGATCATTTGATACAGGCGCAGATTGGCGCCATTCCTGATCTTACCCGGGCTAAATCACAAAATAAAGAAGTGTATGATTTTCTGGCTTCTGTTTCTAATAAATATGGAATTGGTTTTTGGAAACCGGGCGCAGGAATCATTCACCAGGTGGTTTTAGAAAATTATGCCTTTCCTGGTGGAATGATGATTGGTACAGATTCGCACACGGTAAATGCCGGTGGTTTGGGAATGGTAGCAATTGGAGTTGGTGGCGCAGATGCATGTGATGTAATGGCGGGTTTGCCATGGGAATTGAAGTTTCCAAAACTGATCGGGATCAAATTAACCGGAAAATTAAACGGCTGGACTTCATCAAAAGATATCATTTTAAAAGTAGCTGGCATTCTTACTGTAAAAGGCGGAACAGGCGCCATTGTTGAGTATTTTGGCGAAGGCGCTAATTCATTATCGTGCACAGGAAAAGGAACTATTTGCAATATGGGCGCAGAGATTGGCGCTACTACTTCTATCTTTGGCTATGATAAAAAAATGGGCGATTACCTGCGTGGAACAGGAAGAGCTGAAGTAGCTGATGAAGCAGATAAATTATCTGAAAATCTTACCGGAGATAAAGAGGTTTATGCAAATCCGGAAAAATATTTCGACCAGGTAATTGAAATAAATTTATCAGAATTAGAACCCCATATCAACGGGCCTTTTACTCCGGATCTGGCTTGGCCTATTTCAAAATTTGCAGAAGTTGTTGAGAAAAATAACTGGCCTGAAAAATTAGAAGTTGGCTTAATTGGTTCATGCACCAATTCATCTTATGAAGATATTACCCGTGCTGCTTCTGTTGCCAAACAAGCGACAGACAACGGTTTGAGCACCGTATCAGAATTTACCATCACACCAGGATCTGAGCAGGTGAGATATACGGTTGAACGCGATGGTTATCTGAAAATCTTTGAAGAAATGGGCGGTGTTGTTTTGGCAAATGCCTGCGGCCCATGCATCGGGCAATGGGCCCGTCATACAAACGATCCTGAAAAGAAAAACTCTATTGTTACTTCATACAACAGGAATTTTGCAAAAAGAAATGATGGCAATGCAAATACTTATGCGTTTGTTGCCTCACCTGAAATAACTACTGCTATGGCCATTGCAGGCACCTTGAAGTTCAATCCGCTTACTGATTACCTGACGAATGTAAATGGTGAAAAAGTAAGACTGAAAGAACCTGAAGGAATTGAGCTTCCTGTAAAAGGATTTGCAGTGGAAGATGCAGGTTTTCAACCACCGGCAGAAGACGGAAGTAAAGTGCAGGTGGAGGTGTCTCCTACTTCTGACCGTTTGCAGTTGCTCGAGCCATTTCCTGCATGGAAAGAGAATGATTTGAAGAATCTAAAACTTCTGATAAAAGCAAAAGGCAAATGCACCACTGATCATATTTCTATGGCTGGCCCATGGCTGAAATACCGCGGACACCTGGACAACATCAGTAACAATCTTTTGATAGGCGCTGTTAATTTTTTTAATGATCAGACCAATTTGGTAAAAAATCAAATTTCGGGAAATTATGGCCCATTGCCTGACACACAAAGAGCCTACAAAGCTGAAGGAATTGGATCCGTGATTGTTGCTGATGAAAATTATGGAGAAGGATCTTCACGCGAGCATGCAGCAATGGAACCAAGACATTTGGGCGTAAAAGCAGTGATCGTAAAATCATTTGCACGCATTCATGAAACGAACCTGAAGAAGCAGGGAATGCTGGGAGTAACATTTGCTGACAAAGAAGACTATTACAAGATCCTTGAAGATGATGTAATTGATATCAATGGCTTGGAGCAATTTACACCAGGCACGCCTTTGGAAGTTATTTTGCATCATAAAGACGGAAGCACTGAATCTTTTTTAGTAAATCATACTTATAACCAGCAACAAATAGAATGGTTTAAAGCCGGTGGAGCGCTTAATATTATCCGGAAGGAATTTGAGAGCCGTTAATTTTCATTTCAATTATTGATCATGAGTTTCATTTCTGTTATACAATCAGCTGCAATAAAAAGTTTATCTGACTTATTCAGACAGGAATTTTCTGCAAAAGATTTTCAGATCAATGAAACCAAACCAGAGTTTGAAGGAGATTATACAATTGTGCTTTTTTCTTTGCTA
>JAICYZ010000256.1 GCA_025933935.1 Chitinophagaceae bacterium | reverse complement strand
GCCAAACTCTGAACCATAAAAACCGTCTCGATAATTTTCCTTTGTTCCTTCCTCCAAAAGAAAAAATGGTGTTTCCATTCCAGATATATTCTGCCGATGTATAAGGATATTGAAAAGTCACAACAATGATTTTGATACAAGAAAAATCTTTGTTGAGTGTCCTGATAAGACCTTGAAGAAAAGGAAGGCAGGAAGTATCCAGTTCGTCTTCAGGAAAGCCAGGAGTCAATATCACCAATGAGCGCTGATCTTTTTTCATCTAACGAAATGATTTTGTTGCAGAATAAAAGGCTTTCCTGGTTATGAGTGATAAGTATGATGATCTTTCCCTGGCTGGATAGTCCGCCAAAATATTTTAGCAGCGCATCTTCAGAATGCCGGTCGAGTTCACTAAAAGGTTCGTCAAGAATGATGAGGTCTGCATCTTTATATAATGCTCTTGCAATGGCAATTCGTTGGCGCTGGCCGCCGCTTAAATTTTTGCCGTTTTCGGTGATGATCTTATTATAACCTTCCGGAAAATTGGATACAATTTCTTTCAATCCTGTTACCCGTAACACTTCTTCTAATTTTTGAAAATCAAACACGCTTTCATTTAAGGTGATGTTCTTTAAAATAGAATCATAGATTAGCAACGGCTGTTGTTTTACATAAGAAACGTTTTGCCAAACAGCTTGTCTTTGCTGCATTTCAACGGAAATTCCATTTACCAGGATTCTTCCCTCGTCCGGTTCTAAAAATCCCAATAACAAATTCATCATTGTTGTTTTCCCTTTTCCTGAAATTCCTGATAAGCCAACAAAATCTCCTTTTGAAACAAAAAAAGAAACATGTTTCAAGACCGGTTCTTCCTTAAATTGAAAAGACACATTCTTAAATTCCACTGAATCAAAAGACGATTTATTTTCAGAAATACTTTTAGAAGTAAATCGTTTGTTTTTCAGTAAATCGTCAATTGTAAATTCATACGTTTTTATCTGTCCACTGCTGTTTAAAATTTTTACAATGCCCGGAATGATCTTGTAAGCCGCTGCCATAAACGCTCCTATTGTAATTACTGAAATTGAACTGCTTCCAGTAAACGAATGAATAATCATCAAAAGCAATAAGCCCATGACGGCGAAAATTTCAATAAGCCTTGATGGCATATTCTGGATCACCAATTGATCGGCGAGGACTTTATTAAATTGTGACTGCGACTTGCGATACCGGGTTGAGAAAAATGTTTTACTCTGAAATATATTGCTTTCAATAAAACCGGATAACGCTTCTTTTAAATGTTGTAATGTTTGCTCGCTTAATGATTTTGCATTTTTACGAACCACGTTTAATTTCTTTTTCATTACAAAACCTGCAAGAATAATTGCAGGCGTAAGAATTAAAAAAAGGAAAAGAAATAAAAGCGGATTATAAATGAGCAACGCAATAACAGTAAGTAGAATTAAAAACGACTGACCAATAATTTGTTGAAATCCGGTTAACACATAATGACAAAATTCAATTGGCTGCTGACTGATTTTCCTGATTTGAACGGAAGAATCGATGGAGACATAATTGCTAAACGAATCGTCTAAATAATTCATGAGATTTTGCCCTGAAAGTCTTGAAGCAACTGAATAAACAAATTTCAGTTGTCGTTGTAAAACATGAAAGCCGAAAATATTTTTTGCAGTAAACAAAATAAAAAAAACGACGATCAAAGGAAGAGAATTGTGATTTAAAAACTTTGACAAAAAGGATAACCGGGTAACATTTTGTTGAGTATAAAACTGGATTACATACAACAGCATTACCAGGAATCCAATGTCTAACAAACTAATAACGATGTCGAGAAAAATAAGTTCAATTATATTTTTCTTTTCTTTCTGATCAAGAATAATGCAAATATTTTTAATTATTTTTTTCAATTTCTCTGTTATTAACTCCGGAAAATAGTTGCCCTGAATTGTGTATTATTCTTTCGCTTTCCAATCCTTTTTCTTATGTTCCCCTAATTGAAAAACTCTTGAAATATTGAACCCAAACATGATGTCGCCTTTACTCCATTGACCTGGTGTTTCGGAAATAAAAGACTTTTCAGTCATACCGAGAGAGTTGGTAAAATGCAATTGGAAAACATGGCCACCTGTACCAAGATCAATTCCCAGTGATAAAACATTGTGCGCTCCGGGTGCCTGGTCTTCCGGCAATTGATAATAGTATTCAACATTGACATTCATTCGTTTTGAAACTTTTTGAGTGCCTGCAATACCGATTGCAACGATGTTTTGCTTAATATGGTTAAAAGAAATTCTATCTGCATGAATAAATGTGGGCATCAGCTGCAATGAAAAAGTTTCTGAAAATTTTCTTGCAATCAGCAATTGAAATACGGATGAAACACGATCTTGAAAACTGGTTTTTACCGAATCAAATTGCCTTAACGTATTGACCGCGATCGTCGGTACAAACGATAAAGTGATTGGCATGTTTACCGCTCCCGTTGATTGTCTCAATATGCGCCACTTGAAAAATCCATCGTAAGTTTTTTGATACACACTATGGCCAACACCAATCATAAAATTATTGCTGATCCCATAATCAAAGCCAAGCCTCATCACCGCTACATCCAATCCGAAGAAGTTGTAAATGCCACTGTTTATCGGATCAAAGCGGTGTGAAATTCTCACGTCCAACACTTGCTTGTGCAAATTTTCAACTGAATGTCCATCGACAACACGCGTATATTTAAAGGTGTTTTCAGCATAATGAATTTTATTATTTTCGCTCTGACTGATCAACTGATTCATGATGTCGGTTGAATCCTGGCAAAAAGCTTGTTCAGAAAAAACATAAAATAAAATGGGCAGCAATAAAAATTTAATGGGCATAAAAAGAGAATTAGATGATTTATTTTTTTTGATAATTGCAGGCTACTTTTACTTCAATACTTTCACCTATTTTATTTGAAACAATTGAGGGAATCTTTATTTTATAGTCACTTACCAATACTTTGAAAGAAGAAGTGGCAGAAACATTTCCGTCTTTTATAACTATTGTTCCGGGAACGGAAATACTTTTTGTGACACCATGAACCGTCAGATCACCATTTACCTTCACTGGATAACTTCCATCTTTATTAAAATTTACATCGCTTAGATTGGTAATCGTTCCCTTGAAAGTTGACCTGGGATATTTATCGCTTTCGATATAATCTTCATTAAAATCTGATTCCATCTTTGCTTTCGGGAAGTGAAAGGCATTATTCAAAAGGCTGAATTGCAGTGCACCGGTTCCAGCATTTAAAACACTAATCACCTGGTTATTTTCCGCATCAATATTTTCAAGAACTGTTTTCGAAAAAAAAGAAATGTTCCCATTTTTGGTATAATAAACCTGCGCATCTGCATTTATATTTTTAAAGGCAAGCAGCATTAATAAAAGAATCATTTTGTGCATCATTGAATTATATTTTAAGTTGAAGGGTAACATCTGATTAAAAAAACATCTCCCGGCAAATCAATATCAGGATCGCCGCCGATATAGCCGCTACAAATGCCTTTAATTGAAATTGTATCGCCGGGTTTTACATTACTTATTTTTTCTTCCATCGTGCAATTGATAGAGCCGCCGGAAGTATTTGTTTTTAAAAGAATGATCTGATCGCCTTTTTGGTTTTTTAAAACGTTTTTTACTTCACCGGAAACTTCCACAACCTGGTTAACAAGCTTTGACTTCATTCGGGCGCTGTCTTTCGTCAGATTGCTGTAAAGCACTACTGCAGTGGTTTTCAATGCAGTTGCATCTTTGATGTCGCGGTGCGGCTCATTCCACATCATAAAGCCAATGACTGCTGCTATTACAATGATTGCAATAAAAATTGAGAAAATATTTCTTTTAGTTTTCCTTTCCATTATCCATAAATCGGATTAATTATTGGAAAGGTTGCCGGTTATTGAAATTGAAAAGTGGAGAATTATAAACAGCGAAAAATGGAAATGTGATTATTCGGTTTAGTGAATATAGAAGTGACAACACAAATCGAACGTATTTCTTCGTTTGCTGTTGGAGCATCAATCATTATGCGAAGGAAAAAAAGCAGAAACAGAACATGAGTAAGTTATTTTTTTGAAGCGAATCTGTAGACTTAAAAATGTTTTCAGGCAAATATTTTCAATATTTCTTTCTCAAAAAACAGGAATCATTTTCTAAAAAACTTTATTTGATACGATCAGGAATTGAGTCTAAACTGTAATATGGATAGTTTAGTTGACGACCGTTTACTGTCACTATTCGAAAACCTGATGAATCTTTTCCCAATGGTTTGCCGACAGGGCCGGTAGTAACGATGGTCAGATCACCGTCAGAGCCAAGCGCATTCTTGTGCAAATGTCCGGCAAATACATACTTCACCCCATGTTTTTTCAACAAACTGATGTAGGCTTTTCTGGTTTCTATGGGAATATTGAAATAGCCGTTTTTTTCATCCGGCTCATTAATAAACCAGGGGATGTGTTCAAACACTACGATATTTTTATTTTTTAACTTCTTCGTTCCTTCAAGGGTTGAGTGCAGCCATGCATCTTGTTTGGCGGCTTCCTCTGGCGCTTTGGAAGAATCAAAAAACAGCGATGAGTTGAGCACGATTCCATAAAGATCGCCTTGTTGAAAAGTATAATAGTCCGGGCCAAAATTTTTACGATAATCAGCAAGTGATGCAGCCGTTGGTGCGTTTGCAACATCGTGATTGCCGGCAACATTATAAAGAGGAATTGCAGGATCTAACTTCGCTGCGATGCGCTTATATTCAGCAATTTGAGCTGCATCGCCGGTGCGGTTAACCAAATCGCCACATACAATTACAAATGCCGGGTGCAACCGGTTAGCGGCTTCAATTGCTTTTTCAAAGTTTTGTGTCTCCTTTTCAAAGCCATGATTGTCTGTAAACATGCCAAATTGCGGATCAGACATTAGAAAGAAGTTGAAAGGCTTAGAATTATGGCGTATATGAGATGACGCACAGCCCGCAATAACGGTAACAAAAAAAACGATTATAATAAAGCGGTTTGTTACCAGGAAGTTAGAAGCACAACGTTTCATGTAGTAAGATTTTCTATTTAATTGTGAATTCGATATTTCATTCAAATGCTTTTTATGATGGCTCCATTTCAAAATAAAAAGTTTATTTCAATTGCTGAAATAATTCCGGATAATCTGTAATTTCTCCATCAACTCCGATATCTTTTAAACGTTGCATTTCTTCCAAGGTCTCGGGAGTCCATGGAATAACAAGAATGTGTTTTTTGTGAAATGCTTTTACCAATTCCGGCGTAACCAAAGAAAATTCGGGACTGAAAATATCTGGCTTAAAACCGAGTTCATCAATATATCCCTGCGCTGTTTTTTTATTATTGGCGCCTACGAGATATGACGTTTGAATTTTTGGATATTTTT
>JAICYZ010000384.1 GCA_025933935.1 Chitinophagaceae bacterium | reverse complement strand
TAAAACATTATTTGCAGGAACACCTGTTAGAAATTAGGCCTACCGTAAGCAGTAGTGCAACGAGAATTCCAAAATCAGAGATATTTGGTACTTTTGAAAAAAGATTCACATGGCAAGCGCTTTAAAATATATGGTTGACGAAAAAGGCGAAAAGACCTTTGTTTTAGTACCTGTAAAATAGTGGGACAAAATAAATCAAGACTACAAAAAACTTCAAAATAAACTTAATGTTTTGACTTCAGGTAAAAGACGGTTTAGCTGAAGTACGGGAAGCAAAGCAATCGGGAAAAAAGTTGCAAACTTTAAAAGATTTTTTGCGTGAAAGTCACAGTAAAATCACGAGATCTTTTACTATTGCTGCAAAACCTCTTCTAAAAAAATATCATTCTTTATCCAAAGACTTACTGAAGCTTGAAAAGGAATTAATAGTAACACCCAGACTCGGAACTTCGTTGGGACAAGACGTTTATAAAATACGCTTACGAATTTCAAGCAAGGGAAAAGGTAAAAGTGGCGGAGCTCGCGTTATATCTTTTGTTGAAACTACATTAATTGGTATAACCAAAAAAATTTATGTATTTCTTGCTTTACTGCTTATTTTACCAATAAAAAATTATTTACAAGAACCGTAACTTTCTGCCTCATCCACTCGTATCATATAAGAGGAAAGAGCTGTGTTTTACCAAGCAATCCCCATGATAAAAACCTGTTGCGCATTGCGGTTCGCAATTTCAAAAAAGATAAAAGGTACACACTGCTCAATATTTTTGGGCTTACCATGGTATTTTATGAGTAACTGGCTAAAAGTATTTCCTTCTAATCCGGGCCTTTCCGGTATCCCATTTGTGATTTCTGCTTTGGTAATTGTAGTAACGGTAGTTATAACCGTATTCTTTCATTCTGTAAAAGCGGCTATGGCAAACCCGGCAAATAGTCTGAGGATCGAGTAAGAGGAAATTATGATTCATAAAGACGAGCTTTTTTCAAAAAAGCTGCAGCGGTTCAAATCATTGCAATTGAAAAAAACAACGTTATGGTAAACGAATGAATAACTTCATTTTCATTTTATCCTATTTGCTTCATAAGTGCGTCCCGTTCCGTTGATCCAATTTCTTTCCACTTTTTAAACGGAGCAGGCGAATCAGTATAATCGTTTAATTGCAATTCGTACCATCTGACGGTATGCCAGCCATTGAATTTGTAGCCAATATTTTTATAATCGGCGATCTTTTTGAACCCCATCTTTTCATGAAAACGGATGCTTCTTTCATTTGGTAAGGTAATGCCGGCATAAAGATTCCTGCAACCCTGGTATTTTAAAATTTGAAATAAAGTTTGGTAAAGTTTCGTGGCAATTCCCATTTGTTGCAAACGATCACTTATATAAACCGAACTTTCAACAGACCATTGATACGCAGTTCTTTCCCGGTGCTTTGATGCGTATGCATAACCGGCAATAAGCCCGTCTGATTCATAGACAAGCCACGGCCATGATTCTTCATTCGCAATTATTCTCTCAGAAAAATTCGCGGCGGACGGAACTTCTGTTTCAAAACTAACTGCGGTGTTTAAAATGTAAGGCGCATAAATATCAAGAATAGAAGAAGCGTCGGAAGGTAGCGCAGGCCTGATTTTGTCCACAAAAGATGTTTTTTAAAAGATAAAATTAGCATTTTTAAACAGGCTAATACCGGTAAAATAAAATTGTTTACAGGAAAAATGCACCTCACAAATAAATATTATCGAAAACAATAAGGGCCGCTAATGACGGCCCTTATTATTTTACAGCAATATCAGCTAAAACCGGGATTTGCCGTTCCTGCTATCGCTTTTATGATCAGTTGCCGCATATTGGAAATCCAGCTTTTTTATTTCATTGTTACGTTCATTTTGTAACACCTGGATTTGTTTGTTTTTTTCACGGTTATTTAAACGACGGTTATTTTTGACAAACGCAATTTGCTGATCAAATTGATGGTTGATGGCCGCAATTTTAGTCTGTTTCTGATTATACGCAAATTTGGCATCGTTGTAATTAACACTGTTGGTTTCTCCATAGCTGTTACGCTGATCATGGTCGGCAACCACTTTTTTATGCCCATTAAAGACAACATTTTTGCCATTAAAAGATTGTGCAGAAGCGAAACTAAAAGTTCCGGCTGCAGCTAGGATAATTGTAAAGATCTTTTTCATAATTGTAAATTTAAAAAGGTGATTTAATGTATATAAGATGGATTATTGAACCTTCGGTTTAAAATCGAAGTCACCTTTAAGTCGCAGGTTTTCGGGATTTCGTCGCATTCAAAGAAGAAACGGTAACTTCAATGACAATGCTCTTTTTTGCCGGCTTTGCTATTGCTTGAAGTCATCTATACCGGTAAACAATTATCTCTATTTTCCTAATAAAAGCTATGCGCTGGTGGGGTCACCGTCGGCTTAGTTATTGCTTTCGATAACGTTACTTTATTTCAATTGCTCTTACCCCAACATTCCAGCCCTTCACTTCCACAGCCGCATTATCATCAGGGGTAGGCGTATAATCAATGGTAATTTTTTTGCTTTCGCCGGGTAAAACGGAAATATAATTATCGCTGTAAAATGCCGGCAAGATTCTTCGTTTCGTTTTGCTATTTACCACTGAAAGCCTGTTGAAAAAGGCAACCGGATTTTCTTTTTCATTTTGGATCATTACTTCTACTTTGCCTTCTTTTATTTTTTGCACTGACATCTGCACGCTGACTTTTTTCATCTGCTGTAAGCCGGAGTAATTGCCGGTAGAATCTGGCAGCCAGTATAAATTATCGTCGAGCAAATTTTTGTTTTCATCCAGCAACGACAAATAAAGAAATACACCTTTTTCCTGTCCCATTCGGTCGAGTG
>JAICYZ010000401.1 GCA_025933935.1 Chitinophagaceae bacterium | reverse complement strand
GAAGTTCTTCGTCCTGCTTCGCGGGAATTAAAGAATTATTTAAACGAACAACATATTGAACTCCCTTATGGATACGTAACAGAAATTAATCTTGAAGCTATTGAATGGATAAAAGAAATTTCTGAAACTTTAGAAAAAGGTTTTGTGCTAACGATTGATTATGGTTACGCGGCTGAAGAGCTTTATAACCCGAAAAGAAATACAGGAACTATTGTTTGTTATAAAAATCACCAGGTAAATACTTCTTTTTATACCGACATCGGCAGCCAGGATATTACGGCGCATGTAAATTTTTCTGCATTGAGCCACTGGGGCAAAAAAGCTGGATTGGAATGTTCCGGATTTACTACTCAGGCTAATTTTCTTCGTTCACTTGGGCTCATGAATTATTTAAGAAATTTCGAGCTTCGTGATCAGGAAAATAACCGCGCAGCGATATGGCAAATCCAAAAATTATTAATGGATATGGGAACAAAATTCAAAGTGCTCATCCAACAAAAAAATGTAAAAAGTTTAATGTTGACAGGGATTCAATTTGGAATGCCTTTGTAAATTGTTTTAATAATCTGAAGTAAATGCTTGCGGTACTTTCCTGACGTAATCATCATTATAAAATAAAAAAGAACGATAAATATTGCTTTACTGCTGTTAATTGATTGGTGAGTAAATCCGCAAAAATCAAATCAAAGTATCTTTGGAAAATGAAATACGAGGTAGGTGATATAGTTCTGATATTACATTCACAGGAAGAAGGTGAAGTGGTGGAAATTATCAATTCAGAAATGGTTTTGGTAGATGTGAATGGCGTTCGGTTTCCTGTATATTTTGACCAGATCGATTTTCCCTATTTTAAAAGATTTTCAGAGAAAAAAATTGTTGTTCCTAAAAGAGAAAAGGTTTATGTAGATAATCTAAAAAAAGAGGAGGCTACCAAAAAAAGTCAAATTCATTCAGGCGTTTGGCTTTCTTTTCTGCCGGTTTTTGAGAAGGACATTTTTGAAGATGACGTGGTAGAAAAATTTAAGATTTATCTTCTTAATCAAACGAACGAATCTTACCGTTTTAATTACCAGGTAAGGTTTAAAGATTCATCAGATTTTCATTTAAATAATTCGATCCTGCCCTTTAAAGAATTTTATCTTCATGATATTCCTTTCGAAGAAATGAATGATGCACCAAAATTTGAATTTGATTTTGAATTAATAAACTCTAACAAAAAAAAGGCTGACCATTATGAAACAACTTTCAAAATAAAAGCAAAACAATTATTTCAGAAGATTGAAGAAATTAAAATGAAAAATGAACCCACTTTTGCATTTCAGCTTTTTGACCATTACCCGGATAAAGTGGATGATGTAGTTCCCGATTATAATAAGTCAACTGAATTTTATAATATTTCGCGGGCGCGGCAAAAGCTGGAGCCTGCCCGCTCCGTGGTAGATTTGCATATTGAAAAATTAATAGACAATTGGAAAGGGCTCAGCAATTTTGAAATTCTTACCATTCAGTTAAATCATTTTGAAAAATATTATCAATTGGCAATTGCCCACCGTCAGCCAAATCTCGTGGTGATTCACGGAGTAGGTACCGGCAAGCTTAGAAATGAAATACACGAAATACTGAAGACAAAAAAAGAAGTAAGAACTTTTGCCAATCAATATCATGAAAGATTTGGTTTTGGCGCCACTGAAATCTACTTTCAGTATTAGCTTTCTGGATTGGAAAAGGAGTTTTAAAATCGTATATTCGCAGGTGCTGCAAACGGGTTATCGTTCGTTTGATTTTTCGAACGAAAGGAAAGTCCGGACAGTATAGAGCAACACACCGGTTAATAGCCGGTCCGGCGCTGAGATTTCGGTAAACCGGGAAGATAGTGCCACAGAAAATTACCGTCCCGATTTTTATCGGGATAAGGGTGAAAACGTGAGGTAAGAGCTCACGATAATTACAAGTAATTGTAATTATGGGTAAACCTTGTGTACTGCAATGCCACGTAAATCCCGGTATGTCGCAAGGCATTATAAGCTGCTCGTTTATATTTCCGCTTTTGCGGAATAACGGGAAGGGTAGGCAGCAAGATTGTTGTAGTAATGCAACAGCCAGATAAATGATAACCATCCGTCGCCTGGCGGACCACAGAATCCGGCTTATATGTTTGCAGTAATTGAATTAAAGGCAGTCGAAAGGCTGCCTTTGTTTATATACATAAATAAAACAAAATTTTGTTGTAATAAAAAAACTTCCGCTTTGTGGGCGAAAGTTTTTTAAAAATTTGACTCTTAGGTTTTTGGTTTTCTTTGGATAAATTACGGCTGGATTAAGGCCGGTTTTCATTGGGATAAATGTTTTTCAAAAGGATAGGTTCAAAAAAAAAAGAAGTTGACTGATATCGGATTATTGGTTTTTCCTGGATTAAAGGAATCGGTATTTTTCAATGGATTTGGATTGGCGATTAATGTTTGTTGAACATCAATCAACTTCTGAGAACAAAGATAGGCCGCGGCGCAACACT
>JAICYZ010000294.1 GCA_025933935.1 Chitinophagaceae bacterium | reverse complement strand
GGCAAAGCAAGCAAGGCCGGCCGACAAAAAAAGAGAAGAGAAAGCTGGATGATTTTTTGGAATAAAATGTAGATGCAAGGGTATCGATCAATTAAGATTTATAGTAAAAAAAACCTGCAAAAAAGTTTTTTGCAGGTTTAAAAATTGCTTAATTATTTATCTCATTCCACCTTCATGTTGAAAGCATCCTTTGCCTCGTCCGCGGCTTTCTCATCACCAAGATAATTCCAGTTAATTCCCTTAATATATTTTTTGAAAACGTTAGTCATATCAGCCGGAGTTGTTTTTTGAATCTTACCAATAAATTCTTCATCCATTTTCCAGTTGCCTAATATTTCTCCTCTTCCTAAAGAAGCAGCCATTCTATCGGTGCTTTCTTCTTTTAAATAATTGCTGGTGATATAAAGGTTTCTGGTATCTTGAAATTCTTTCTCGGAAAATCCCTTTGTTAATATCCGGTTGATTTCATTCACCATTACTTCTACCGAAGCTTTCGGATCAGTAGTGCTTACATACATATAATTGTACGGCATTTTTAGACGTACGGAAACTGCATAAGGAGCATAAGACAGATTTCTTTTGGTTCTTATTTCCGTAAATAAATTTTCACTAAATGCACTGAAAGCAAGGCTATTTGCCGCATAATCAGCAGAGGTAAATAAGGGCGCGTTTACTACTCCTATAATATAATTGGTCGCCAATTTTCTTGGTTCTATATTCACGCTGTTGGAAGTTATTTCCGGAGTGTGATATGCGAAGGAAGTATAGGTTTTAGAAGGAATATCGCCAAATGCTTTTTTTATTTTTGAAGTAATTTCTTCTTTAGAGATTTTGCCGACTACCACAATAAACATCCGGTTTTTGTTCAGCAATATATTATAATAATAATCTTTTATCTCCCTTGCACTAAGGTCGTTCACCGTATTTGTTTCTCCTACAGGATCGGTCGCATAAGGAGTATTTTCGAATGTACTGGTCACGGCCATTTTAGTTATTTTGCTATCAGGGTCCGCATCAGCATTTTTTATTCCCGCAAGGATTTGCTTTTTCAAAAGATCGAAATCTTTTTCGTTATAAACAGGATTTCTTACAGCCTCTGCAAGCAAACTCCAACCTTCATTAAAATACTTGCTGATGCAGTTAAGACCGATCATTCCATAATCGTAAGTTGAGGATCCATAAACATTAATACCAAATTTATCAGCCTTATTTTTAAAAGCATCTTTGGAAAATGATTTGGTACCACATTCCGGTGCGCCTGCCAGAGCCAGATTTTCAATGCCCGCTTTTTCGGCAGCATAATTGGTAACGCCTCCACGATAATAAACACTTACATTGATGATGTCCTTTACAGTTGGTTTCATGATTATCTCAATGCCATCAACCGTGAATTTTTGAGCGTTGCTTTGCGCTGCTAAAGGTTGAAATGAAATTAAAAAACCCATCAGTAAAATAAAAAAAATATTATTTTTCATGATTATTTTTTTAAAGGATTATTAGATGTGAAAAAACTTTCAGGATGTAGTTGCTGGTCCATTTGTGGACTTACTAATAAGCCGGCAGCGAAAGGCTTATCTTTTATGTACTTTCTTACATATTGCTGAATGTCGGCCTTCGAAACGTTCTTTAAATTTTTGATATAGTTAAAATAATAATCGAGTGTGGCAGAGCACCACCAAAAAGAGACAGTATGAACATATTCAGACGTGATTTCTTTTTGTCTTACATCATTTATTTCCAATTGGCGTTTAGCAGTTTCCAATTGCTGATCAGTAAAATAATCATCACTATCCATCATGCTTATTTGTTTTTCTACTTCTTCAAAACATTCCTTGACTTTTGCCGGATTGGGTATCACGCTGAGGCTGATAGGACCAACATATTTTTGCGTAAAATAACTAAAACCAACCTGCAGTGCTAATCCTGATTCTTTTAAAGCCTGGCTTAATTTTGAAGAATTTTGACTGAGAATATAAGAAAATACATCGGCCGCATAAGTTGCCTTGATGTCATTGCGCGTATCCGGTCCCATCCAGTTAAACAGGATCACAGGAACCTTTGCATTTTCCGACTGTACGACAAAATAATCCGGTTTTTGTAAAGGCTTAAATTCCGGGATCGGATATTTTTTAAAAGGGTCAAATCCGGATGGTTTCCAGCTTCCCATTATTTTTTCTACCTCATTAAAAACATCCGCATGTTGTACATCACCGGCAACGGTAAGAAGAGAATTATTTGGCCAGTAATATTTATTTTTAATAGCTTCCATCTTGGCCGGAGTAGCCGTGAGGATCACTTCATGATTGCCGATCACATTTTTTCGGCTGTAAAGATCCCCCCATAAATGATGATTCATCGAATCGTATAAAGCGAAAAAAGGATTGGATTCATTTCTTTGAAATTCACCATCTACTACTACATTTTCTTTTCTCATTTCGGCAGTATCAAATTTTGGATATTGAATAGCCGAATTCATAAATTCTAATCCCTTTGTCAAATTAAATTTTGGAAGGGTAAAAAAATAATTCACTCGTTCAGTATTCGTAGTACCGTTAAAAGAAATACCTAACTCCTTTATTCTATCCATAAAAGCTTCCTGGCTCGGATAATCTTTATTCGCTTTAAAAAACATGTGCTCATATAAATGGCTTAAGCCATTGAACTCGGGTGGTTCTGTGTACGAACCATTTTTTGTGGCGATTTCAATAGTAGCCAGCGGCACACTGTGATCTTCTATAACTAATACCTGCAAGCCGTTAGCCAAGGTTTTAAGAAAAAAATTGGACGGAAGCGAAGTCTGGGCATAGCTGGCGCCGGTAAAAAGAACCATCAGCAGAAAAAGCATTTTCTTTTGCATAAGTTTGTTTTAATAAATAAGGAAATGTTCGCAGGGTTAATATAGAAAGTTTTTTAGTAGGATTTGGCAGTTTTATAAATGACCCAATATTTTTGGGTAATACATTCTAAATGTAAAACAAATCTAATAAAAATAATAAACAAATATATTTCTGCTTTTGTTGAAGTTATTAACAGGTGTTTTTTGTTACGAATGGATATAATGAATTAATTATTCGAAGATTTTTCTCTTATTCCAGCATCTATCTTTGTTGGATGAAAATAGACATCATCTCTGTTGTGCCCCAGTTAATGGAAAGCTTTTTTGCGCATTCTATTCTAAAAAGAGCGAACGAAAAAGGTTTGCTGCAAATAAACATTTTTAATTTAAGAGATTTTACCAATTACAAACATGGCCAGGTAGATGACTATCAATTTGGTGGAGGGGCCGGCTTGGTGATGATGATAGAACCTTTGGTAAATGCGATTGAAAGTTTGCAAAAAAACACTTCCTATGACGAAATTATTTTCCTAACGCCTGATGGAGAATTGTTTGATCAAAAGATGGCCAATAACTTATCGTTAAAAAATAATTTGCTGCTTATTTGTGGACATTATAAAGGAATTGATCAGCGGGTTCGCGATCATTTTATAACCAAAGAAATTTCAATTGGCAATTATGTTTTAAGTGGTGGGGAATTAGGTGCAGCAGTTTTAGCAGATGCAATCGGAAGATTAATTCCAGGCGTCTTAAATGACGAAACCTCCGCCCTTACTGATTCTTTCCAGGATAATTTATTGGCGCCTCCGGTTTATACAAGGCCTGAAGAATTCAGAGGATGGAAAGTTCCTGAAATTTTGATGAGTGGAAATCATGCTAAAATTGAAGAGTGGCGAAATGAAAAATCGTTTGAAAGGACAAAAGAACGAAGGCAGGATCTGTTGGATTAATTTTTTTAAAAAAGAATTTTTGTTCCTAATATTTTTGAATCGATTTTGCCAGTCAAATCTTTCTGTTGTTCAAATTTATTATTTATTAAAAAGAAGGAATCAACAGATTTTGTATTGGGATCAACAATAAAATATTCCTGTACGCCAAATCTTTCATACACCGATTTTTTTTCTTCAAAATCAAGTTGAGAAGTAGAAGGTGAAAGTATTTCAATAATGAGATTCGGTGTGCCATACAACCTTTTTTTGTGAACTATATTCAAATTTTTATTTTCGATAAAAAGTAAATCCGGTTGTAAAATGTTTTCATCAGAAAAATGAACATCAATAGGTGAAATAAATAATTTTCCAATTGGATTCTTTCTTAAAAAATTAGAAATTTCAATGTTTATTTCATTCAATATTTGCTGATGAATGATAATAGGCGCAGGACTCATAATTAGTTTGTTATTGATTAGTTGGCATAACGTTCCTTCCGGAAGCCTTTCCCAAACTTCAAGCATTGTCTTAGGAGGATGAATTAATGTTTCAGGCATAGCCTAAAATTACGGATTTTATTATCCATAACGAAATACTTATTCAATAAACTATCAAAATAAAATTTGAATTATTCAGCCGAAACTGTTTTTCAGCATGGCGAAGCTTCGCATTGATCCGGTCGGTAAGTATATGCCAGAACATAACAAAATCGCTGCCAGGCTGTACAGTGAATAAACAAATGTGGCGGGTTTATTTTTTTCAAAAAAGAAGTGTCTAAACCATGCAAATCCATATCCGCAAAGAGGAATAATGATGAACCAAAACCATTTGCCGCTAACGATCCCAAGAATAATACAAACCATTATCAAAAGTGTTCCGGTAAAATGCAACCCGCGGCTAACAGGATTTT
>JAICYZ010000026.1 GCA_025933935.1 Chitinophagaceae bacterium | reverse complement strand
TTTATTGAATGCAACATTCGCCTGCATTTCACCATCAATAACCAATGAAGGTTCTTTTTGTTTGACAATTTCCCTGGCATGCGCAACCAATTTCGCTTCCGGCGAATTGCTGCTTCCAAAATTTGAATAACTTAACATGGCAATATTTGGCACGATTCCAAAATTCTTCACTTCTTTAGCAACCATAATCGCAATATCTGCGAGTTCTTCTGCTGTGGGATTAAAATTAACGGTTGTATCAGCTAAAAATAAAGGGCCTTTTTTGGTCATCATGATATACATTCCCGCTACTCTTTTTGATCCCGGTTCAAGTCCGATCGTTTGCAATGCCGGCCGTATCGTATCAGGATAATTTTTTGAAAGCCCTGATATCATTGCATCTGCTTCGCCGGTTTCTACCATCATACAGCCAAAATAGTTTCGGTCTTTCATTGTTTTTTTGGCCTCATATACATTATAGCCTTTGCGTTGGCGCTTTTCAAAAAACAATTCGCCAAATTCCATTCTCTTGTCATGCGTTTCATCACTTTTTGGATCAATGATCCGCATTCCGGAAATATCAATTCCTGCATCGGTTGCAATTTTTTCAATTTTTTCTTTATCACCCAATAGAATTGGAAAAGCAATTCCCTCGTCCTGAGTCATCTGCGCTGTTTTCAAAATCTTTTGATTTTCTGCTTCTGCAAAAACAACACGCTTCGGATTTTTCCTTGCTTTTGCTCCAATCATCCGCAACAAATGATTATCAATGCCAAGGCGTTCATTTAATTCTACTTTGTACGTTTCCCAATCATTAATTGGTTTGCGCGCGACACCACTTTCCATTGCCGCCTTTGCTACAGCTGGTGCTACAGAAGTAAGCAAGCGACTGTCAAGAGGTTTTGGAATAATGTAATTCGGACCAAAAACAATGTTCTTTTCATTGTATGCCATGTTTACAATATCCGGTACTGCCGATTTTGCAAGTTCTGCCAAAGCCTTTACTGCTGCAAGTTTCATCGCTTCATTGATCTGAGTGGCACGAACATCCAAAGCACCCCGGAAGATGTAAGGGAACCCCAAAACATTATTTACCTGGTTGGGATAATCGCTTCTGCCTGTGGCCATGATCACGTCCTTTCTTGTAGCAATTGCTTTGTCGTAAGTGATCTCAGGATCAGGATTTGCCATAGCGAAAACGATTGGGTTTTTTGCCATGCTTTTTATCATTTCCGTCGTTACCACATCGCCTACACTTAAGCCGATAAAAACATCAGCGTCTTTCATCGCCGATTCAAGGGTAAGATCTTTATTTTTTGTTGTAGCAAATTGTTTTTTTGTTTCATTCAATCCTTCGCGTTCGGAATGAAGCACACCGGTTCTGTCGAAGAGAATAAAATTTGCCGGATTGGCGCCGAGAGAAACATACAATTGTACACAAGCCATAGCAGCAGCTCCAGCTCCATTCACTACAAATTTTACTTTATTGATTTTCTTTTTTTGAATTTCCAAAGCATTCAAAAGTGCCGCCCCGCTGATGATCGCTGTTCCATGCTGATCGTCGTGCATAACGGGGATGTGCAAACGTTCTTTTAATTTTTGTTCGATATAAAAACATTCCGGCGCTTTAATATCTTCTAAATTAATCCCACCAAAAGTCGGTTCCAGTGAAGCAACAATTTCTACAAATTTCTCCGGATCTGTTTCGTTTATTTCGATGTCAAAAACGTCAATGTCAGCAAAAATTTTAAACAAAACTCCTTTGCCTTCCATTACCGGTTTCCCGGCAACAGCACCGATATTTCCCAACCCCAAAACTGCCGTTCCGTTACTGATAACACCTACTAAATTTCCTTTGGCGGTGTATTGGTAAGCTGTTTCAGGATTTTCTTTTATTTCCAGACACGGAACAGCCACACCCGGAGAATAAGCCAGCGACAAATCCCTTTGAGTTTTCGTAGCTTTTGTTGGGATGACTTCTATTTTGCCAGGTCTTCCTTTTGAATGATAATCGAGCGCTTCCTGCTTACGAATATTTTTTTGCATAGATTTTTATTAAACCAAAAACTGTTAACCGGTGATTTTTCTTTTTTATAAAAGTATGATTGATCTTCTAAAGCAATTCTAAACTCTTCTAAACCCTCAGAAACTTTCGGGCTTTTCTCAACCATACCACACCATTCTAATTCTGTAACTCTTCTAAACGCTTCTTAATCAAATTCAAAGATAGTTAAAGTACCTTTCCCATCATATAGAAACAGCCAGCCATGCCATAATTCCCATTCCGTTTTCTATCGCTTTTTCATCAATATTAAAAGTTGGAGTATGAACACCGGAGCTAATGTTCTTTTGAATATTTCCAACGCCGAGCCTGAAGAAACACGCCGGTATCAAATGAGAGTAAAATGCAAAATCTTCGGCGCCCATTCTCATTTCTGTTTCTTCTACATTTTTTTTACCCATAAATTCTTCAGCTTTTCGTATAGCCATCTCCGTTAGTTCGATATTATTTACTACAAAAGGATAGCCGACATCGATCTCAACGTCAATCTGAGCTCCGGAAATCTCGCCGGTTTTTTCGCAAATATTGCGTATCAGTTCGTGTGCCTTAAATCGCCATTCTTCGTTCATAGCCCTGAAAGTGCCCATTAGCTTTACTTCCGAAGGAATAACATTCGTCGTATTGCCGCCATTGAATGAAGTGATAGAAAGTACAGAAGGATTAAAAGGATTATTCATGCGGCTGATAAGCTGTTGAAGATTTACGACGAGTTGTGACGCTGCAAGAATGGTATCGGCGGTTAAATGAGGTGCTGCTGCATGGCCACCTTTACTTTTTACAGAGATATAAATTTCATCGGCACTTGCCATGACCATTCCGCCACGAAAACTCAGTTTTCCTACTTCCAGGTTCGGATGAACATGTAAGGCAAAAATGGCATCAGGTTTTGGATTTTCAAGAACACCTTCTTTTATCAAAAGGCTTGCACCTCCCGGGTTTTTTTCTTCTCCCGGTTGAAAAATTAATTTAATGGTGCCTTCCCATTCATCTTTTAGTTCATTCAAAATTTTCGCAGCACCCAGCAAACAACTTGTATGCACATCGTGACCACAAGCATGCATTACACCTTCATTTTTTGAACGATAATCCACGTTGTTTTTTTCCAAAATCGGCAACGCATCTATATCAGCACGAAGAGCAATTACTTTTTTATCCGGATTTTTTCCTTTGATAATTCCAATGACACCAGTTGTCGCCATCACTTGAAAATCAATGTTGAATTCTGCTAATTTTTGTTGAACAAATTTTGAAGTTTCAAATTCATGGTAACTTAATTCCGGGTATTGATGCAGATGGTGGCGGATTTGAATGAATTCATCTGCATAATTCTCTGCCAGTTTTTTTATTTTTTCTTTCAGAATCATATCGATTGAGGTTGCGGCAAATGTAAAAAGAGTTTTTTATGCCGCCTTTTAAATTGTTTCAAAGGCTATGGCAGCGAAAACAGAAATTCTATTTATTTATTTTTTTACTGTGAACCGAATTTTTGTACACCGATGAGCAAACATTTTTCAAATAGAATGAATCTTAAATGAAATCACTTCATTGATGAAGGAAGGATAGATGAATTCTTCCCGAATGATTTATCAATATCTGGTTACCAAAACCAGGCCGTCATAAGCCTTTAATTCATCACCGGAAATAAATACCGCATCGCCGCCAAAATCGATATTCTTTTCAATCATATCATCAATGATGTCTTCCACATTTGCCTCTTCCATATTATCCGAAGACACCGCCCGTACTACATTATTTTCCAGTTTTGCCGGTTGAAAATATCCTTCTTTTACAAATAAAGTACGGCCTCTTCCTTCCAATATCGCTCTCCATATTTCCGTCAAATCAGTTAGAAAAAGTTTGGCGCCAATTGCTTTGTCCAATTCCTCAAGCCGCTGATGATTTTTTTGTTCGTTCCACTTTTTTGCTACCGGCCACACAGCGTCGATAATGTTATGCGCATTTTCCAAATCGCGATTTCCTGCAATCAAACCTTTGATGGTTTCCTTGCGATCAGCTACCTTTAAATAGTCAGAATAGTTTGATTCATCTGTAGAAATAAAAACCGGTAAATCATTTCCTTTCAGTGTTTCATTCAATTGTTTATCTACACGGTTAAAAAATTCAAGCACCTCGCTGCTCTCTAATTTAGCATTTATCCCGGGAACTTTGAATGTATTTTCAACAGGAAAACCATCAGTGATTTCAGCCACTTCCTTATCAGCCATCGCTTCTATCAGTCTTGCCTTGTCGCGGCTCAGAACCAAAATATAATAATAGAGTTCCTGGTGAAGCGCCCTTACCAAATCTCTTGTCGCGAAGGTTTTTCCAATGGTTACTTTATTTTCTTTAATACTGATGGGTAAACGAACATATTCAGCAAGGTCCTCGTTCACGAAAAGTATCAGGGTTTCCAGGTTAAACCGGTAATCAATATCTGACGCAAGTTTATTTATTTTATCAGTAATAACCGATGCTTTTTCTTTATCACATTCATTTGTTAACCTCTTTCCTGCTTCTCTTACCAGGTTTTTGAGTTCGATATCATCCTTTTGATTTCCGGGTGGTGTGCGGTGCGTTTGCAATTGAATCGTTACACAACAATCAGATTTAACATCCTTTAATTTTTCCAAAGTGCTGTTCATGACTGGCATTATTATTTTAATTTTAAAATAATTTTTATCACAAAAGTGGTTCCAAGTTATGATGCTACACGGCAAGGTGATATGTTTCGAATTTCAACTTCTTTCCTTTCAGTAATATTCGAAGATGTAAATAGACAAAATTGCAAAGACCGGTTAGGAAAATGCTTTTAATAAAAATATTCTTGCGACTGATTGAATAAAATACAAACCAGTTTTATTTTTTGCCTTACTGCAAAACGATTTTTCGTTTATTGATTTCTACTTATAAATTCTTGCTGCCCATCCGCCGCCAGGCGCTAAATGAATTTTTATTTGATCATTTTTTGTAATCGTCTTTTCGATTTTTTTGTAATCAGTCCCGTTCCTGTCAGCGTTAATTCCGTCTTCAAAAATGGAAATATGATAGGTTCCTTCAGGTAAAAAAGAAAAATCCAAAGTAATATCGCGCGGCTTCCAATTATTCATTGCTGCCGCGAAATATTCATTTCCTTTCCTTCTGGCAAGCGCTACGTAATCTCCAACTTTTCCATCCAAGGGAATCGTTTGATCCCAGGTGGTTGGCACACTTGTTATAAAATCCAAAGACTCTTTTTCTTTTTCATAAGCCGTCGGATTATCAGCAAGCATCTGCAATGGTGCATCAAAAATTACATACATCGCCAATTGCTGGCAACGCGTACCAAGGCTCATCGGATTATCATTGATGGGCGCGAAATCTTTTTGCTGCGCGTTTCTCATTGCGCCTGGTGTATAATCCATCGGGCCTGCAAACATCCGGATATAAGGCAATGTAACGGCCATCCACGGCGTTGCCAATGAATCGGTCCACTTATCTTGCTCAAGACCGGGAACCCCTTCAAAATTGATCACATTCGGATAAGTACGTTGGATTCCCGCCGGTTTATGAGCTCCATGATAATCCACCAGCAAATGATGTGCGGCAGCAGCTTCAGCACAGCGCCAGTAAAAATTAACTACCGCCTGATCATCCCGATCCATAAAATCGACTTTGATTCCTTTTACGCCCCATTGTTCAAAAAGATCCATTGCTTCCTTCATCTGATTGTCCAAAGTGCGCCAAACACACCAAAGAATTACTCCTACATTTTTTTGTTTTCCATAATCTGCTATTGCTTTTACATCTACGTCGGGAACGCGTTCGGTCATATTTCCCAACTTATACCATCCTTCATCCATTATAATGTAAGGAATGTGATTCCGGGAAGCAAAATCAATATAATATTTATACGTTTGTGTATTTACTCCTGCATGAAAATCAACATGGGTAACGTTCCAGTTATTCCACCAATCCCACGCTACTTGTCCGGGTTTGATCCAATCTGCGTTTTTGATCCGTGTTGGCTCTGCCAGTTTATAAACAATTTCATTATTTAATAATTGATCATCGCGGTCGGCAACTGCAAAAATGCGCCAGGGAAAAGTGCGCGTTCCTTTAGTATGTGCTATATAATCAAACACACTTTCCGGAACGAAAGTGCGGTCCCAGCCCCAGTTTTTTGTCGGATCATTTTTCTTTTCTTCTTTAACTGCAGGCGGAAATACAGATTGTAAATCGTTTCCGTTATCTCCTGTAAAATACAAGCCGGGATAATCATACAGATCACTCTCTGTTATCAATAATTTACCCTGATCATTCAGATCCAGTAACAAAGGCAATTGAGCGGTTTTATTTTTTCCTAAACTATCTATCGGGCGTTTCTGATAAATATGTTCATAGCTGTTCATCCACCGGTGCGCAAAAGCAAACCATGCAGATGAATTTTGAGGCAACGAAACATTAAAACGTTCATTCATCACCGTAATGCTATCACGATAATTTGTTTCAAAACGGTAGGCGAATGCATCATTATAAACACGAAATACTACGTTGTATTGATTTTTAAACTGCAATCTTAATTCATGATACTCATCTTTAATAGTGGAATTTTTGATAGCCACGACCGGGATAATATTTTGACTTATTTCTTGCTTTACTGATTTCGATATTTTATCTTTTTCTGACGGAATAATTCCCTGTTTCAGTACCATAGCCACTTCTACAGAAGGTACGATTGTTTGATTATTTTTTATAAGAGAAAAATGTAAAGATTTTCCATTTTCAATTTTCATGATAAGATGGCCATCAGGAGAACTGATTTGATACTGCTGTGCGGAAATTTCTGTGGTAATAAAAAAGAAAAAGAAGAATAGAGAAATGTAAGATTTTTTCATAAAATATTTTTTAGAATGAACAGTGCAAAAGCCACAATGATGTGTGCACTTTTAATAAAACGCGAATAAAAGTAAAAGAAAACAATGAAAAGTGAGAGATACGGGAGAAATTAGTCGGCCAATAGATAAGCCCATAAAAGCCAGGGCATTGGGCTGATTATTTGCATAAAACTTCGTCCTGTAGATAAAATAAATCACACCGTTTCTATCGTTTTTGACAATGGCGCTGCTTTCTGTGTATGAAGTTTTATTTCTTCTTTGCGCAATGATTTATCTAAAATAAAAGTTCCAAATGGAATCAAAGAAGCGAGAAAAGCAATCATTGTTTTTCTGAATTTCCATTCCAGATTTATTTTTACTGATATCAACGCGAGAATATAGAGCATAAAAAGTAATCCGTGTACCCAGCCGGTATACAAAACGAGGTTCGGATTTCCTGCCATATATTTTACCGGCATCGCAATAAATAACAATACCAAATAAGAAATTCCTTCTGCAATTCCCATAAATCTTAATCTCCCAATTGGTGAATTCGTAAATTGTAAACTCATTTTTAGAGGCTTATGAATTTTAATTGAAGTAAATACAGTTCTGCGTTTCCTGCGAATATAAGCAGTAATACGTAAGATAAAACCTGCTTCTTTTGCCCATTACCATTCACAATCGATTTTTTGCCTTTTATATAGCCAATATGCATATTCATGTACTATGTTTTGCATAGTACCTATTTTAAACCATATCTTTGTTATGTAATTCAAACTGAAAACAATTAAAACAAATCAAAATGAAAACAACATTCAGCAACAAATCAGGAGATATTCTTGAAATTGCAAACCAGGTAATTTATTCTGCTAAAGTATTAGCGATCGGACTATTTATTCCTTTTTTATTTGTATTTGGAATCAGCTATCATACAGATAACAGCTTGTCAAAAGATGAAATTAATGTGAGCAGACAACACCAGGTAATTACGGAAAATAATTCCACTGCCGACTTTGGTAAAGCTTTATCTGATCAAAACAGTTGAACCTTTTAAGAAAATGTGTTTGCCGGTATCGCGCAATATGTATTTTAACGTCCATACGTAAATACCGGCATCCTGGGGATCGCCTTTCACAGTTCCATCCCATTTTTGAGTCCAGTCATTCGAGTGAAAAACCAACTGGCCTAAACGGTTGTAAACTTTAAATTCTAAATTATCAGCTTTGAAAGCGTTGAGCGGATAAAGAAAATCGTTTAGGCCGTCACCGTTAGGAGTAAATGCGTTGGGAACAGCGATGTAACAGCTTTTCAACACGCGGATATTATTTACCGCTGTATCAAAACAACCGAGGTTACTCTTCACGACGAGTGTTACCAGATAGTTTTTCTCGGCAAGCAGAACCGGATATTTTTGTGGAAAAGGATTTTCATCGGTACTGAAATTTCCATTCTGAAAATTCCAATCATATGAAACGATATTACCGATACTCGTATTTTTAAAAACGGCAGTATCTTCCGGGCACAAAGTATTGTTCGTTTCAAAAGCGGCTTTTAATTCATTATCGAGGATAATGTTTTTGGTGACCGTATCACTGCAAAATCCATTGGAAACGGATAAAATGATTTGCTTCGTTCCAAAGGAATTGAAGTAGGTAACCGGGTTTTGCAAATTACTCGTTCCATTGTAATCCAATTGCCACAACCATTGATTTACCTGGTGTTTCCCGTCATGCATAAAAAGCACCGTATCCTGTTTGCAACCCGCCGCGATCCGGTAAGAAAAATCTGCTGACACTGTATCTTTTACATTAAAACTCAATGCTGATCCCACCGGAGTTTGTTCTGAACATTCATCCACAATTGTATTTCCATCATTCCCGGTTTTTAATATTATTCGGTAAGTTCCTGCATTAACAATTGGCGATGACAAATTCAAAGTAATGCTTTTTGTTACGTTGTTGACGCAATTTATTGTAGTACTTACTACGCTCACTGGTGACGGACCGTCAACCGTAAAATCACTTCCATCTGCCGCTACAGAATTGCAAAGAATATTTTTTCTAAAAATTAATTGTAAAGATTTCGGAGCGCATTTTACGGGAACCATACTATCCATTGGCGTAGGTGCCAAAGGCAAGATATTTAATGGCAGTGAATTTCCAACCGGAATATTTCTTCCGCAATTATCAAAAAGCGTATTGCCATCCGCGCCATTTTTTACAGAAATTGTATAATTACCAACAGGAAGACGTCCGTTTAAATTTAATTCCACAGAATCCATGTCAAAGCCATTGCAAAAAGCAGTTGCAGAATTGATTTTTACAACAGCCGGTGAAATCATAAAATCACTTCCATCCACCGCAAGGCTGCTGCATTTCATTTTTTTATTTAGTTTGATATAAATTTTTGTAGCATCGCATGAAGAACTGAGGCTTTTTAAAGCGGGGGGAATCGTATCTGTAATACTTGCAGTGCCGCCTCCAAAGCTAAGCTCATAGCCTGCCTGTCCTGGTTTAAATTTTGTAAAATGACTTACCAGCAAAAGATAATCATGATTCAATTTTAAAGTAGGCATCGAACTAAAAGTAGGATAGGAGGTGCCGGCGCAATTGTTTAATGAGCGTCCGGCAGACGATGCACCCGTAAGCCCTGTATTGCCCGACCAGTTGCAGGAAACAAACAAAGTCTTGTCTGTATAAACATCATTGGGATCGTGGCCGGTAACATCAAACAATTGCCAGTCGTAATCATCTCCAAGGTCAACGGGCTTAATTAAAAATCCCAGCGTTCCCGGCGAGAAACAAGTGAATTTATACCAGAAAGGGTTTGTATCGGTAAGGCTGTCAGTTGTGGCGCAAGGTCCGGGAATTCGCTTACCTCCACAATTGGGAACCGTCGTTTGAGAAAACACACTGGTGCCACAAACCGGAAAAGCCGTTGCAGGATTTTGCCCAAGGGTGGTACACGCATTTTGAGCGCCGGCAAACAAAGCGAAAAATAAAAAAGCAGTAAGAAGAATGACCAGTTTCACGCGCATACTTTTATTGACCTTCAAAAATATCGTTTCGTTGCAATTGAAAGAAAGTATTTGAAAGGATTATGAATTTTTTATGCAAATGAAATACGTTCAACCAGCAAAGAAAGAAATAATTTGAATTCCTATTTTTTAAAAAAATAATTTTCTTCAAGGACATAATTTTATTTTGAGAAATCCGGTGGCACGGACTTAATAAACCATATTTCTTTTTGGCCTGCGATTATTCCTCAAATATTTTTATAAAGCAAAGGAATCCTTTTGACGTGATAAAAATTCATTTACTTCGCACAAAAAATATCACAAGTGCCGCTTATAATTCTTGTGGTCAGTCTTAAATTAACATGAAAAATTATTCAGAAAGAGCTTTACTTGTAAATGAAAGGATAAATGAACTTTCTGCTTACACTGATGATGAACAGGGTATTACAAGGGTTTTTGGCACAGCATCTTTTATAGAATGTGGTCATAAAATCGCTTCCTGGATGCGTGAAGCAGGATTAGAAACGCGTATTGATAACATTGGAAACATCAGGGGAAAATTAAAAAGTAAAAATCCGGAAGCAAAAACGTTTGTAATCGGATCGCATTTTGACACTGCAATTCATAGTGGTAAATATGAAGGTGTTTTGGGAATTGTAACAGGAATTGATCTTTTGGAAAATCTCATTTCTAAAAATATTTCCTTTCCTTTTCATATTGAGCTGATTGCTTTTAGTAATTCGGAAGGTAGCCGTTTCAATTGTCCTTATTTAGGAAGCAGGGTAATTGCCGGGCTTTTTAAAAATAAATATCTGAACTTAAAAGATAATCAGGGAAATACTTTTTCAAGCGTTTTAAAATCCCTGAATTATGATATCGAAAAAATAAAAGAAGATGCCATCAATGCTGAAAATTTATTGGGATATTATGAAATACAGGTAGAAAAAGAGTCTCTATTACATGAACAAAAAATTCCGGTTGGCATAATCAATTCTATGTTGGGAGAAAAAAGAATTGACATAGATTTTATTGGAAAATCAAGGGCAGCCGGCACTACACCTATGAACGAGCGCAATGATGCTTTGTGTGCGGCAGCAAAATTTATTTTATCGGTAGAAAAATATGCTACTGGCGAAAAACGAAAACTGCGGGCAACTGTGGGCAAAATAAATGTAGCAGATTCAGCAGCAAACCTGGTTCCGGGATTTGTAAATTGTACGCTTGAGATAAGGAGCGATGAGGAAGAATTATTGTCTGATGCGTATGAATTTATCTACTCTACCTGCGAAAAAAATTGTGACAAAAGAAATATTTATTTTGAATGGAAACTGATTGAGGAAACAGATCCGGTGATTTGTAATAAAAAATTCAAAAAGCTACTGTCAAACTCAATTCTTCAAAATAACTTTCCGGTTGTAAGTGTGGAAACCGGCGCTGATGAAGATGCAGCGGTCATGGGTAAAATAACACCAGTTTCAATATTGCTTGTAAGATCATTCAAAGGCAACAGCCGCTATCCTGAGGAGAATGTAGAAGTAAATGATATTGCAACTGCTTTAAAAATTTCAGATCATTTTATCACCCAACTGGCTTCTCCTGAGAAATTGCTGAAGAAAAAAGAAAAATAAAGGTGATAAATTTTAAAACAGGCAAAGCACAAATTCGACTTATTTGTTGCTTTGCTTAATGAGATCAATAAAAAAACCTCTTCTTTCCTGAAGAGGTTTTTATCAATACCTAACCCAAACATGGTACATTTTTATTGCACTGCAATCTCTTTTGGCAGCACTTTTACTTCTTCTTTTTTAGGAAGAGTAAGAGTTAAAATACCATTCTCATATTTTGCTGCGATATCTTCAGCATTTATTTTTTCATCAAGAGTGAAAGACCTTTTGAAAGAGGAAATCACAAATTCTTTCTTAATAAATTTTTTATTTTCCTGCTGACCTTCATTTTTCTCTTCATTCTTTTCTTCATTTTTCTCAAAAGAAACTGTGAGAATATTTTTGTCAACAGTTATTTTAAAATCTTCTTTTTTTCTGCCGGCAGCATTTATCTCCAATTCGTAACTATCATTTGATTCAACAATATTTACGGGAGGAAAATTGAAAGTGCTTTTCTTTGAGGCAGGTGTTTCATTTAATAAGTTGTCCAGGAAAAAATCCAAAGTTTTCAATGAAGGCTGCTTGAATGTTACTGTAGTCATAGCTTTTATTTTTTAAGGTTTTTTAATTTTAATTTCCCATACCTAATCAAAATAAAGACCATTACAAAAAAAAGGCGGTTTTACCGATTCTTTAAGACAAAATGGCTTTTTAAAGTTTTTTTAATGACAAAATTTCCAATTTCGTAAACAAATTGATGCGTCTAAAAAGCAGTAAGTATCGTAAATTTGCAGTCTAAAATTTTAAATTAAAAAGATATGTATCCAGCAGAAATAGTAATTCCGATGAAAGGAGAATTAACTGAAAACGGTTTTGAAGATTTGATAACAGCAGAACAGGTTGAAAATGCGATAAATGAACCAGGCACAACATTATTTGTAATTAATTCTGTCTGTGGCTGTTCTGCAGGAACAGCGCGTCCGGGAGCTTTGCTCGCCCTTGAAACGAGCGCAAAAAAACCAGATCACCTCGCAACTTCCTTTGCAGGTTTTGATTACGATGCGGTAAATAAAGTCCGTCAGCTTTTACTTCCTTATCCTCCATCTTCGCCATCAATTGCTTTATTCAAGGATGGCCAGTTGGTTCATTTTTTAGAAAGGCATAATATTGAAGGCGCTTCAGCAGAAATGATCGCCAATAATCTTACAGCAGCTTTTGAAGCGTATTGCTAAACGAAACAAAATAAAAAACCTTCAACATGAAGGTTTTTTATTTTTTTAAATATCTTGTGCAAAAAAGATGAGGAAAGTTGTTTCCAAAACTAAAAGGTAAACCATGTATCCCAATTTATATTTTGTTTTTAATGACTGGTTTGGTTGGAAAATAAACGCCTTCAAAATCTTTTATACCTTCGGAATTTTTGTAGCGCTTTCGTTCATAGTAGCAGCTTATTTATTTACCCTTGAATTAAAAAGAAAAGAAAAACAGGGGCTTTTACTTCCCCGCGAAGAAACGATCACGACAGGTCAGCCGGCATCCATTTATTCTTTATTTATAAACGGATTGATCGGGTTTATTTTTGGTTATAAACTTATCGGAGCTTTTATTGCAAGCCGTCAATCCGGCCTCGATCTGCAGGATTATATTTTCTCATCACAAGGTAGCTGGCTTGGCGGTCTTATTCTCGCAGCCGTTCTCGCTTATTTAAAATATAAAGAAAAGGATAAGCAGAAATTGGCAAAGCCGGAGAAAAGGATCATCCGCATCTGGCCACATGACCGGGTTGGCGATATTGTGATTTTTGCTTTGGTTTTTGGAATTATTGGTGCGAAGATTTTTGATAATTTAGAAAACTGGGACCGCTTTATCCAGGATCCGATTGCGAATTTAATAGCGCCGAGCGGACTTACTTTTTATGGCGGACTTATTTGTGCAACGATTGCCATTTTGATCTATGCACGAAAAAAAGGAATTGGATTATTATATTTGATCGATGCAGCAGCTCCTGCGTTGATGATTGCTTATGCAATTGGAAGAATGGGTTGCCAAACCGCCGGTGATGGTGATTGGGGTATTTTTAACAGCGCTTACATCAGTGATGTTCCCGGTCACGTAGTTCCTGCAACTCCTGAACAATTTCAGGAAAAATTGAGAGAAAATTCTACTTATTTTTTAAATGGAACGGTAACCGATGGACCTGGAGTTTCTACAATGGTCACCGATCGCCATGAAGAATCTTTGGATAAAGTACCGCATAAAAGTTTTCGGGGTCCCAAATTTTTGCCCACCTGGATGTTTGCTTTTACCTATCCGCATAACGTTAACGAAGATGGAATTTTATTGCCTGGTTGCCAGGGAAAATATTGCCGCGCTTTGCCTCAGCCCGTTTTTCCCACGCCATTTTATGAAATAGTCGCTTGCTTTATTTTATTTGCTGTTTTGTGGCTAATACGCAAACGGATCAAAGTCCCGGGAGTGCTTTTTTGTATTTACCTGATCTTGAATGGTGTAGAAAGATTTTTAGTAGAAACAATCCGCGTAAATACTACCTATTCAATTTTTGGAATTCATCCGACACAGGCAGAATTAATATCTGCTGCCTTGGTAATAACCGGAATTATTGGAATTATTTATTTTTCCAGAAAAGAAACAACTGCCGAAGAATTATAGATAATTTCTTTTTTCGCTTAAAGAATTTTCATCAGGCTCTTCTAATTTTTTTGCAAATTTTCCGATTGTAAGTCCTTGAATGATGATCGAAAATAATACCACGATATAGGTAATTGAAACAAACATATCGCCGTACATATATTTTGGAACAGCAAGTGCAAGCGCGACTGAAATGCCACCTCGCAACGCTCCCCAGGTAAGAATAGGAATGGTATTTTTGTGAAAAGAATTTTTATATTTTAGAAAGCGTATGGGCAATGAAACTGAAATCAGGCGCCCAAATAATACGATAACAATGGTAATACAGCCAAGAAACAATAAAGTAAGATTGAACGGAATGATCAGCATTTCAAAACCAATCAGTAGAAATAAAATCGCGTTCATTACCTCGTCTATCATTTCCCAGAATTTTCCGATATAATCTCTTGTAACATCGCTGGCTACTACATCCATGCTTTTATTGCCTGTGATAATTCCGGCAACAACCATGCTCAGCGGGCCGCTGACGTGCATGATTTCCGCAAGCGAATATCCGCCCATTACAATGGCCAGTGTGACCATTACCTCTACTACGTAGTTATCAATTGAGCGTAAGGCAAGGTAGCCGATGTACCCTAAAAGCCATCCAAAAAGTAAGCCGCCACCAACTTCGCGCAGAAAGAGCCAGATAATTTTCCAAACAGAAATATTTTCAACACCAATCTGCGCAATCTGATAAAATGTGATGAACAAAACGACTCCAACACCATCGTTCAATAAGCTCTCGCCACTGATTTTCGTTTCAAGAGATTCTGGAATTTTTGCCTTTCTTAAAATACCTACCACAGCAATCGGATCGGTCGGGGAAATTAATGCGCCAAACAAAAGGCAGTAGAGAAAATTAATGGAAAGTCCAAAAAGTATCGTTGTAAAATATAACAATCCGCCGATTATAAAAGTAGAAATTACGACGCTTATCGTAGCAAAGGTGATAATAGAAGTACGCTCGGCCTGCAACTTTTTGGAATCTACATGGATCGCAGCAGCAAATAGTAGAAAACTCAGCATTACTTTTAGCAATACCGTTTGAAAATCGATCAGGCTGATGGCCCGGGTTGTCGTTGCGAAGAATTCAGGAGAAATATTTCCAATACCTACTACCGCCAACGAGGTGATAAGGGAAATGAGCATGATGCCAATCGTTCGTGGCAATTTTATAAACCGGTTATTGATATATCCAAAAATGGCAGTCAATACGATTATAAGGGTGATGATATTATAAATCTCCATGCGGAAGGTAAAGGTTGTTTTTCTTTAAAAAATCTGGTTCATATTTCCAATCAAGACAAATTTCTTACCACGAATTGCACCACTTTTTTACAATGATTAGGCATCTTCTCGCAGTAAACAAATAAAAAATGCAGAATCCAAATTTTCAAAATCAGATTCTGCATTCAATCAATTAACCTTATCAGCACATTATCATTACATCAAAGCCATATCCAGCACCTGTTGCATGGTTTTTACATAATTTACTTTTAATCCTTTTATATAATTTGGATTGATCTCATTTACATCCTTTTCATTCTGTGCACTCATGATGATTTCCTTTATTCCTGACCTTTTTGCAGCAAGAACTTTTTCTTTAATTCCGCCAACCGGAAGCACTTGTCCGCGTAAAGTAATTTCGCCGGTCATTGCCATATATGGTTTTACGCGGCGACCGGTAAATGAAGAAGCAAGTGCTGTCATCATGGTAATTCCTGCACTTGGACCATCTTTCGGAACGGCACCTTCCGGCACATGAATATGAACATTTTTCTTGTAAAACATTTCGGGATCTATTCCGTATTTTTTTGCATTCGATTGCAAATAGCTGAGTGCGGTCGAAGCACTTTCTTTCATCACATTTCCAAGATTACCGGTGAGTTTTAAGTCGCCTTTTCCGTTATCGCTGGTGGCAGATTCTATAAACAAAATATCACCGCCTACATACGTCCACGCCAGTCCCACAGCCACTCCGGCCATGTTTGCCGTTTTATATACTTCATTACTGTAGCGTGATTTCCCTAAAATTTTATCGATATCATTGATGCTTACCGTCGGTTTTAGTTTTCCTTTTTCAGCATATTCCCGCGCAAGATTACGCATCACGCTTGCCAGTTGCCTGTCCAATTCGCGTACGCCGCTTTCACGTGTAAAATCGGCAATAATTTTCTCCAAAACCGCGTCGCTTATTTTAAATTTTACATCTTTTAATCCATGAGCTTCTTTTTGCTTTGGCAACAAATGCCTTTTGGCAATTTCTATTTTCTCCTCAATTGCATAACCGCTGAGATCTATAATTTCCAAACGATCGCGCAACGCCGGTTGAATATTTTGTAAATTATTTGCTGTTGCAATAAAAAGTACTTTGCTTAAATCATACTCAAGCTCCAGGTAATTATCATAAAAATTATTGTTTTGCTCCGGATCCAAAACTTCCAGTAATGCGGAAGAAGGATCGCCGCGAAAATCGGTTCCTACTTTATCTATTTCGTCGAGAATCATCACCGGGTTGGATGATTTTATTTTGCGGATAGATTGTAAAATTCTTCCCGGCATTGCGCCAATATAGGTTTTACGATGCCCACGGATCTCACTTTCATCGTGCAAACCTCCAAGGCTGACTCTCACATATTTTCTGTTGATCGCGTTGGCAATACTTTTTCCAAGCGAAGTTTTTCCGATTCCCGGAGGACCTACAAAACAAAGTATCGGACTTTTCATATCGCCTTTTAATTTTAAAACAGCCAGGTATTCTAAAATCCTTTGTTTGATTTTTTCCATTCCATAATGATCGTGGTCAAGGATTTTTTTAGCTTTTTTAAAATCATACTGGTCTTTGGTATAATCTTCCCACGGTAGGTCCAGCATCAGATCGAGGTGATTATAAACAACCGAATAATCAGGTGTTGAAGGATGCATTCTCTCGAGCTTTTCAATGCCTTTATTAAACATATCTTTTGCAGCATCCGGCCATTTTTTAGTTTCGGCTTTTTTCTGCATTTCTTTCACCTCAGCCACATTATCGCCGCCCAATTCTTCTTTAATCGCTTTTAATTGTTGTTGCAAAAAATAATCTTTCTGCTGTTTATCAAGTTCTGCGCGGGTTTTGTTGGTTACTTTATTTTTTAATTCTGCATATTGCAATTCCGTTTGTAACAAATTCAACAACACTTCAGCTCTTGCTTTGATATTTTGAATTTCCAACAGCTTTTGTTTTTCGATCACATTGCTGTTCAGATTGCTGCTTACAAAATGAATTAGGAAAGCCGGATTTTCGATGTTTTTTAAAATAATGGTTGCTTCTGAAGGCATATTCGGCGACAGCTGAATGATCTGTCCGGAAAGTTCTTTTATAGAAGAAACCATGGCGTCAAAATCTTTATCTTCTTTCAATTCTTCATCAGGAAGCACAGTGATCTTTGCTTTGAAATACGGCTCTTCAGAAGTGATCTCATCAATTTTGAACCTCTTTTTGCCCTGGATAATAACAGTCGTTCCACCGTCCGGCATTTTGATTTGTTTCAGGATTTTTGCTACTGTTCCAACATTTACCAAATCGCTCACATTTGGCTCTTCTACCTGACTGTCTTTTTGTGAGATCACACCGATCAATTTGTCAGCTTTATAAGCATCGGTCACAGCTTTTATGCTTTTATCACGGCCTACAGTAATCGGAATCACCACACCGGGAAAAAGCACGGTATTTCTCAAAGGAAGCAGCGGTAATTCAGCAGGAATCAGTTGTTCGTCATTTCCGTCATTGTCTTCGTGTAAGGGAATCATGGGCATAAATTCCATCTCGTCTTCCGGCCCATCAAGGAAATAATTTTTATTCATATAATAATTTACTCATTGTCATTTTGTCAAGAATCTTGTCAAAGAAACGAAGTTTTTAAAGGATAACTATATTGTTCAAGATTAATGCCATGTTAAAGAAAAAAGTTGCATCTTTTTTTATGATTGATCCAATAAACAAACAAAAAAACCGAATTTATATTTTAATGGAAACGTTATTTTTTGCACTTTTATTTTTGTTCACAAATGCAACTCCTTTATTTGCCTGTTTTATATTGTAATTTTGCAGGAGAATCAGATTATGAATACGACGAAACCATTTAGTATCGAGGAAGATCAGGCCGATTTGTTGATAGATGATGGAAACAATTGCCGGTTGATCGTTTGGAATGATGAAGTGAATACTTTTGATTGGGTGATCGAAACTTTGATTGATATTTGCGGCCATACAGCTGAACAGGCTGAACAATCAGCAATGATCATTCATACCAAAGGCAAATATGCAGTAAAAGAAGGTTCTTTTAATACTTTGAAACCAATGTGTGACGCGATTACCGAACGCGGCATCGGCGCGACAGTGGAGGAGCTTTCGGAAAGGTAATTGTCCTCATTTTATTAAATTTTAAATCCGGACTCTTGGATGAAGAAGTTGTGTATGATTTCCCCGACGTAAATACTGCAAACGAAAACGGCCTTGTTGCTGTTGGCGGTAATCTCTCTTTAGGCACTTTATTAAACGCTTATACAAAAGGAATTTTCCCCTGGTACAATCCTGGTGAAATCATTCAATGGTATAGTCCCGATCCGCGTTTTGTTCTTTTTCCTGATAAGATAAAAATAAGCCACAGCATGAGAAATGTTTTAAACAAACGTCTCTTTAAATTCAACGTTAATAAGGCTTTTGCAGAAGTAATTAAACATTGCAGGACAGCAAAAAGGGATGGCGATCCGGGTACATGGATCAGTGACGAAGTCGAAGAATCTTATAATAATTTATTTGAAAAAGGTTTTGCGCATAGCGCCGAAGCGTGGGAGAATAATGAATTGGTTGGCGGACTTTATGGAGTGTTGATTGGGAAAGTTTTCTTTGGTGAAAGCATGTTTTCGAATAAAAGCAACGCGAGCAAATTTGCATTGATAAATTGGGCGCAGGTATTGCAAAAAAACGGAATTGAGTTGATCGATTGCCAGGTTTATACAGCCCATCTGGAGAGCCTCGGTGCTGAATTTATTTCGAGAAAAGAATTTATTGAATTATTGAAGAAGCTGATATGAACATCAACATACAAGCAAAATAAGATATCAGCACATTAACTCATTCACTTTATAAGGATACCTTTCCGCATGATGCAAAATCAATCCGCGGATGTAATCATTTTCCGTGTAGGGTGTCAGGTAATTTTTTAGGTCATCAATCTCATAACTGTTTATTTCAGAAGGTAAATATCCCATTCCATAAAATTTTCCTTTTTCAATTAAAATACAACTTTGCTTATCTTCATCTAATCCATCATCCACGAGCGCAAATGTTGGTAACTGCATTTCAAGATAGCTGATGCATTCCAAGACTCTTTCATTATAATCCTTTGCAGATTCTTTTTGTTCACAGGCTCCGTTACATTTTTTTTCTGCAAATGACTGGCAGATTATTGTGGAAGATTGAAGAAAACAGAGTTTCGGACACAGCTCATATTCATCCACGAGTTTGCGAAGGAAATTGTAGCCTTCTACCAGTAAATTAAACGTGTATAATGCCTTAATATTCTTTTTCTTTTTTTCGATGCATAATCTTAAATATCCTTTGCTGTCTTCAAATGAATACATTCCATAAACCTGTTCAAATCTTTTCTGGCTGCGGTTTTGCTCCGGCCATAGTTTTTTTATTTCAATACTTTCTAAAATAAAAGCCATCAATTCTGTTGCTGTTTCCTGGTAGGTGACGTGATAAATCTTTTTTAAAAATTCCTGCTTTTGCTTGTTGGTTTTATTGTTGGAAAAATGGCTGTTTACTCTTTTGCACAAATTCTTGGCTTTACCCACATAGATTACTTTTCCTTTTTTATCATGGAAATAATAAACACCCGGATGCGCCGGTAATTTTTTTATTTCAGCAGCAGGAATATTAGGTGGAAGAAATTGCTCTTTACTGCCGGCTTTTAGCATTGTTTGGACATGGCCGTCCATATCACATTTTAGTAAATGATGAAACAATTTTACAGTTGCCTCAGCATCGCCTTTTGCCCGGTGTCTTTCTTCTATTTGAATTCCAAGATGATTGCAGATTTTTTCCAGGCCGTAGCCTCTTAATCCCGGAATTATTTTTCGTCCCAGCCGAATCGTGCATAATTTTTTGCAATTCAATTTATAGCCGCATTGGGACAAATGATAATTGATAAAGGAATAATCAAAATTTACATTGTGCGCTACGAAAATTTTATCGTGCAATAGTTCATAAAGTTGATCAGCAATGCTTTTAAAATCTCGCTCATATTCTACCATTTCATTGGTGATTCCGGTGAGTGATTCGACATAACGCGGAATGGTATAATAAGGATTGAGCAAAGTATGAAAGTTAGTGACAACCGATGTTCCATCAGTTATAAAAACGGCGATTTCTGTGATGCCGTTGCTTGCAGCATAGCCGCCTGTAGTTTCAATATCAACAACTGCGTATAACAAGAGTAGTTAAAAATAGGGTTTTGCTAATTGAGTTAGCAAGGTACTAAACCATGTTTGTATTACATTTGCAGGCTATAAATTTTTTTTGAAATAATATGGAATTAAGTAAAAATTATATTCCCGGAACGGTGGAAGAAAAGTGGTACAAACACTGGATGGTACAAAATTATTTTAAAAGTGAACCAGATGAGCGACTGCCTTTTACCATTGTAATACCGCCGCCGAATGTAACAGGCGTCCTGCATATGGGCCATACACTTAATGAGACAGTCCAGGATATTTTAATCAGGAAAGCACGCATGAGCGGTTTCAACGCCTGCTGGGTTCCCGGAAGTGATCACGCCTCAATTGCTACCGAAGCGAAAGTGGTGGACATGCTGAAAAGAGAAAAAGGAATTGATAAAAATGATTTATCGCGCGAAGAATTTTTGAAATATGCTTTTGAGTGGAAAGAGAAATATGGAAATATTATTTACAACCAAATTGAAAGATTGGGTTGTAGTGTTGATTGGGACAGGGTTTCATTTACGATGGACGATCATTATTATAAAGCAGTGATCAAAGTTTTTGTGGATTTGTATAAAAAAGGATTGATCTACCGTGGAGCAAGAATGATCAACTGGGATCCGGCTGCTAAGACAGCATTGAGTGATGAAGAAGTAGAATATAAAGATGTGACCGGCAGGTTGTATTATGTAAAGTATAAGGTTGCAGATGAAGGACAAGCGGCAGCCGATAACTTTATTGTAATTGCAACGCAAAGGCCGGAAACCATCATGGGTGACGTCGCTGTTTGTGCAAATCCCAATGATGAACGTTATCAAAATTTGAAAGGGAAAAATGTCATCGTTCCTTTGATCAATAAAGAAGTTCCGGTGATTTTTGATGACTATGTTGACAAAGATTTTGGAACCGGTGTTTTAAAAATTACTCCGGCTCACGACATCAACGACTTCAATATTGGCTTAAAATATAATCTTCCTGTAATAGACACTTTGAATGAAGATGGTACATTGAGTGATGCAGCACAGATTTTTATTGGTGAAGATCGTTTCGCCGCAAGAAAAAAAATCGTGCAGGAATTAAGAGAAAAGGGTTTACTGGTAAAAGAAGAAGAATATACCACCAGGCTTGGCTACAGCCAGCGGACAAATGTAGTAGCAGAACCAAAGATTTCTACCCAATGGTTTGTGAAGATGAAAGACCTTGCTGCGCCTGCATTAGAAGAAGTTGCATCCGGAAAAATCCAAATTTATCCAAATGAGAAATTTAATGCCACATATAAGTATTGGCTTGAAAATGTAAAGGACTGGTGCATCAGCAGGCAGCTTTGGTGGGGACAACAAATTCCGGCATGGTACGATGAAGAAGGAAGGTTTGTTGTTGCTGAAAATGAAAATGAAGCAAACGAAATATACAATAAACAATATTCAACAACCAATGTTCAATTGAAGCGCGATGAAGACGTTCTCGATACCTGGTTTTCTTCCTGGCTTTGGCCCATAGAGGTTTTTCGTGGAATTACGGAGCCGAATAACAAGGACATTAATTACTATTATCCTACTTCCGTTTTAGTAACCGGGCAGGATATTATTTTTTTCTGGGTGGCCCGAATGATCATGGCAGGAATGGAATACATGCAGGAAAAACCATTCAGCGATGTGTATTTTACCGGAATGGTTCGCGATAAAATGGGAAGAAAAATGAGCAAAAGTTTGGGCAACAGTCCTGATCTTTTAACGCTCATTCATGAATACGGCGCCGATGCAGTTCGTTTTGGAATTATGATCTCAGCACCAGCCGGAAATGATTTATTGTTTGATGAAAGTAGCCTGGAGCAGGGAAAATTCTTCAATAATAAATTGTGGAATGCGATGAAGTTGTTGAAAATGTGGGAGGAAGGCAAAAAGCCGAACGGAGAAGGCACAACTGACGAAACTGAAGGCGGTGAAGTGTTTGCTATTAATTGGTTTGAGAACCGCTTGAATGAAGTACGCAATGAAGTGGAAATTCTCATGAGCCAGTTTCGTTTAAGCGAAGCGTTGAAAACCATTTATTCCCTGATCTGGGATGATTTCTGCAGCTGGTTTTTAGAATGGATCAAACCCGAATTTGGGACCGCTATTGATCAAAAAGTTTATGATAAGGCGGTTTCTTTTTTCGATCATCTTTTACAAATGCTGCATCCGTTCATGCCTTTTATTACGGAAGAAATTTATCATTTGCTCAAAGAAAGAAATGATGACCTGATGGTAAAACAATTTGCGCCGGTTCAGGAAGCTGACGTTGAAATATTAAAACTTGGAACCAAATTAAAAAACATCATCACCGCAGTTCGTGATGCAAAAAATAAAAACAATGTAAAACCAAAGGAAAAGGTTTCATTATATATTGAAACAAATGAGGTTTATTCTTATCATTCTATCAAGAAAATTTTGGTAAAGCAAACAAATGCTGACCATCTTATTTTTAATGAAACACCCGACACTACTTCCATCATGACGGTTGTTGGAAATGAAAAGATTTATATAAAATCAGATGCAGTAATAGATACATCAGTTCAGAAGGAAAAGCTGGCAAAGGATTTAAAGTATCTTAAAGGTTTCCTAATTGCAGTGGATAAGAAACTAAGTAATGGTAAATTTGTACAGAATGCAAAACCTGAAGTTATTGAATTGGAAAGAAAGAAAAAGCAGGATGCAGAAACAAAGATTAAAGTGATTGAACAAACACTTTCGGCTTTATAGTGGGTTGGCACCCTTTAGGCTAAACATTTTATGAAAAATATTTTCAAATACTTTTTTTGCTTCTCCTTGGTTATTTCAATTGGTAACATTTCTTTTGCGCAGCAAAAAGAAGTGATCACGAAAGTGCAGAAATTCAAACCTCCCGTGGTAAAAACGTTTCTCGGCATAAATCAAAATGGCGCTCACGTTACTGTAGATGAAGGCAACCAGTTAATAGCGCTTCCTTTGAAAATTGTAGATGCTCAAAATCACCAATATCCCATATCTTCTTATCGTTTTCTTTACCGGAAAAAAAGTGTGATCTTAAATGATGAAACGGGAAAGAAGGAAGAAACATTCAGCATCACTGCCAGCAGGTTCGATTCTACGCCGCTTCCAAAAGTGTGGATCAATAACATCCAGGGGCGTTTGCAACCCGAAGAGCAGCTTTATTTTTTTGATATTGTAGTAAAAGACAAAGAAGGACGGGATTTTTTTGCACCTGAATTAAAAATTACGATCAAATAATGAGTGAAATCAGAAATGCGGAAATAGATGACCTGGAAACAATCCGCGAACTCGCTTATAAAATATGGCCTGCTGCTTATCAGGAAATTCTGGGAAAAGCACAGCTTCATTATATGCTTGATAAAATCTATTCTCTTTCTTCACTCCAAAACCAGTTTGCTAATTTAAAACATCAGTTTATAATGGCGGTTGAAGATGATACTCCTATTGGTTTTGCATCATTTTCTGCCCATGATGACCGGAAAGTTTTTCGTCTCCACAAGATTTATGTTTTGCCTGCAGAACAAGGTAAAAATGTTGGTAAACAGATACTTGATTATATCATTTCAGCCATTAAAACCGAGGGCGCAACTTCCTTGCAACTGAATGTGAACCGTTTCAATAAAGCGTTGCATTTTTATGAAAAACAAGGTTTTAAAATCATCCGTGAAGAAGACATCGACATTGGTTCAGGATTTTTTATGAATGACTATGTAATGGAAAAGAAAATTTGATTGAATTTCAAAACCGGAATTGAAATTATATCTCTTTTTACTGGTGAATTTCATTCTGAAGTTAGCATGATCAGGGAATTAGTCGA
>JAICYZ010000398.1 GCA_025933935.1 Chitinophagaceae bacterium | reverse complement strand
CATGCATGGGCAACGACACCAAAAATTCTGGCACCTACTTTAAAAGCCAATTATCCTGAAGTGGAACAAGCTGTGAGAGTTACTGATGCTGATTTTTTATTTACTGTTGGAGAAAAACATTTAAACGTTCACGGCAACTTTACTGACACCGGTTTTTTAAAAACGTTCACTTTTCCCTTGCTGGAAGGCAATGTGAATACAGCTTTAAGCAGTAATTATCATATTGTAATTACAAAAAAACTGGCAAAAAAATTATTTGGAGATGATGAAGCCATGGGAAAGAGTATCCGCATCGACAGCAATGCAAATTTTATAGTGAGCGGGGTAATGAAAGATCTGCCAAATAATACCGTTTTTAAATTTGAGTACTTGCTTCCGTGGTCTTATTTAAAAACCATCGGCCAGGATGATGAATATTGGGGAAATAATTCTGTCACAACTTTTGTTTTATTAAAGCCGGGAGTTACAGAAACAGCATTTGACAATAAGGTTAGAGACATTACCATCGATCACACAAAAGATGGTGACAATTCTACCACACAGGTTTTTACCCAACCTTTTAAAGATAAATGGCTTTATGGAAAAGATGATAATGGAAAGTATGTTGCCGGTAGAATGGAACGCGTAAAAACTTTTGGGATTATTGCTGCGCTTATACTCCTGATCGCCTGTATCAACTTTATGAACCTCAGCACTGCAAGAAGTGAAAAAAGAGCTAAAGAAGTAGGCATCCGGAAAGTAGTAGGAGCACAAAAGAAGTCTTTAATCGTACAATTTATTTCTGAAAGTATCTTGCTGGCTTTTCTTTCAGGAGTAATCGCTATAATCCTTGTGCAGCTTGTGTTGCCCTCATTTGACACGCTTGTTGAAAAAAATCTTTACATTGATTTTGGAAACAGTCAATTCTGGCTTTTTGCAATTTCGTTTATTTTAATTACCGGTTTTATTGCCGGAAGTTATCCTGCATTTTTCCTGTCTTCGTTTCAACCTGTGAAAGTTTTAAAAGGAACTTTCAGGTCAGCGCAATCTGCCATAAACCCGCGAAAAGTATTGGTGGTACTGCAATTCACCTTTGCTATTGCTTTGATTATTTGTACAGTTATTGTGGAACACCAGATAAAATATGCCGAATCCCGCGATTCCGGTTATGCAAAAGATAAGCTGGTGTATGTACCAATTGAAGGTGAAATAGATAAGCATTATGAAGCCATTAAAAACGATTTATTGGGCAAAGGCGCGGCATCGGCAGTTACCAAATCGATGAGCCCTATTTCTCAAAGATATAGTGATGGCTGGGGATGGACATGGCAGGGAAGCAACGAAGCTGATAAAAAAACAGATTTTGTAAGAATGGCTTCTGACGCGGATTTTATTAAGACGATGGGTGCTAAGTTAATTGCTGGAAGAGATATTGATATTAGAAATTATCCGGCAGATTCTACTGCCATGTTGCTGAATGAAACTGCTGTAAAAGCGATGCGTTTCAAAAATCCCATTGGTCAAATTGTAAACGCGGATAACAAACAATGGACTGTTGTAGGTGTCGTAAAGGATTTCATTTATGAATCGCCTTATGAAAAAATAAATCCTTTGGTAATTATGGGACCGAAAAGTTGGTTTACAACGATTCATTTCAAATTAAATCCTGCTAATTCTACCGAAAAAGATTTGCAAATTGCGCAAAATGTTTTTAAAGAATACAATCCGCAATACCCGTTCAACTATCATTTTGTGGATGAGGAATATGCTAAAAAATTCAATGAAGAAAAGCGAACCGGCACACTTGCCGGTTTGTTTGCCGGACTTACTATTTTCATATCGTGTCTTGGGTTATTTGGCCTGGCCACTTACATGGCTGAAAACAGGATAAAAGAAATCGGTGTACGAAAAGTGCTGGGAGCTTCCGTTACAAGCATTACGACCCTTCTTTCAAAAGACTTTTTGAAACTGGTATTTATTTCGTTTCTCATCGCGGCTCCGATCGCCTGGTTGGCCATGAATTCGTGGCTTCAATCCTATCCGTATCGGATCAGCATACAGTGGTGGGTGTTTGCGTTGGCGGGGATTCTATCTGTAATGATCGCAATCCTCACGGTAAGTTACCAGGCGATCAAGGCAGCAATAGCCAATCCCGTGAAGAGTTTGAGAAGTGAATAAGCAGCTGATTGGCGATTGCCGATAAAGGAAATCAGGACATGTAAATGCAGGTTATTTGTTTGTTTGCCGTAAAAAATATCACAGATTAAATACTAAAATTAAAAACATGAATATGAAAAAATGTTTGATAATTCTCGGTACTCTTTTTTTCCTTGCATCATGCAATAAACCTGTAACGCATGATCCGCAAATGATCTATACCGATCTCGAAAATAAAGAGGTGCGATTCAATGGATCTTCTTCCATAGACCTCAATAAAGATGGTATTATGGATATTCGTTTTCACACGATGCTGGTCGGTGATCCTGTGGCTAAGCAGGATAAAGAAAAGTATCTTGTTACATCAAAAGTGAATTGCCTCCTTCCTGTAAAT
>JAICYZ010000358.1 GCA_025933935.1 Chitinophagaceae bacterium | reverse complement strand
TTCCCTGATTCACTTAAATAGCTTAATGAATTAATAATAACATTTTTGTACTCATCTTTCAACAACAAACGTTGCCAATTATTTATGGTAGCCGTCCAAAAAAATATTTCTCCTATCTCAATATAACTCTTTCGCTTTGCAAATAAATATCTGTCCATGAGCAAATACATTTGTGGCTTTAAAGTTAATTATCACTTCTCATTTATACTACTATTCCGGTTCGTGGAGACACGAACCTCGGAGGAGGTTGGCCGGAGGGATACGTTTGCATACTGTAATTTACAATCCTGACTTAAAATCAAAAAGAAATCTTTTTTGTGCAGGGATTAAGGCTGGAAATGTTTCGTGTGCCACGAACCATGGCTGGGAAATCCGGGTAAGGCATTCCCTTTCTGATACTCTTGATCAATGTTGGATTGTACGCTGCTGTAAGTGTGGGATATAAAGCAAATACCGTATCAAATAATTCATCTTTTTTTTGATAAACAGAAATTACTTTACCAAGATGGGTTGTGTCGCTTTCAAGGTCTTGCAGCATACTCTGTATATATTTTTTCTCCCGCTGATGATTTACGATATGCTCTCTGACATTCTCTGCAACAAATCCTAAGAACACAGCAAAAAAGATCATGAAGAATTCCAGCAGGTATTCGCCCCACTTCTTTTTGTGTGTTACATTATGTGGATGTTTGTGTACTTCCATATTTTTTATTTCTGATGGTAAAATATTTGATTTTGATTAACAGGTATTTTTTGCGACCTGTTCCAGTTTGATTTTCCAACACGCAAGTTGATTTCTTTCATTTCAAATCATACTCGTTTTTTAGCATAGAGATAAGTTGAGAAGCATCATTAATTAGTCGTGGAAGTTCCCCTTCGCCTCTGACCTTATAATTATTTTTAATCACGAGGTAATCGTTCACGAGACTTCTGATTTCATTCATATTGGTAGTTAATAGTTTTAGATCAGTTTTGCTTTTAGAGGCATTATTTAAAAGTGGAATTGAGTCGCGGTGAGCGCTGTCCGGCAACTCAAAAGGGTAATTCAGGTTAACAAGGTTATTCCTTTTTGCAGACACTTTATCGTTTCTTTCAATATCGCCATTAAAATCTTCGTCAAGATGCCTGGTAAAAGCATCGTAAGCGGATATCCTCATTATGATACTGTCATTACTGAAATATCTCAGGCTTCCTGAACTTTTTATCTGATCAAGTGTTGCTCTGCTCCAGGTATAAGGCCTGTAATCGCATTCAAACCTCGTATAATAATAAAGCGTCCTGTTATTAAGATCGCCAATTTTTTTATTTCTTAAAAAATTGGCAACGCTGTCAATTCTTGATATAATCCCCTTGATTTGTTTAATATCAACCTGTACCATCGTGGTATCTTTTTCAAGATCGTGAATAAGAGACTGCGCATACTGTTTTGCCGTTTCTTTTTCTGAAAAATGTTCGCGTATGTTCTCTGCAACAAATCCTAAGAACACAGCAAAAAAGATCATAAAGAATTCCAGCAGGTATTCACCCCACTTCTTTTTGTGTGTTACATTATGTGGATGTTTGTGTACTTCCATATTTTTTATTTTCTATAGTAAACCAACAAATAAGTTCAATTTTATTCTTTCATTAGATCTTATGTTTTTTATTTCATTATTTCTTCTTTAGTTGAAACTGCATCGCTTTTCACTTTTATTGTTGCGGTATTTTTTAAATTTCTTTTTTTAAAAAAATAGTAGAACGGAACTCCTGTCAGTATCAATGCAATACCACTTAAGGTCCTTACAGGATCATGAATGAAAGTACTGACCAGCACGATGCTCACAAATAGAATAAACAAAACGGGAGCGACAGGATAGCCAGGTATTTTTTCTTTAATGATTCCTTTTCTTTTCTTTTTTATGAGTCCGAGCGCCAGCAGAATATAGAAAACGAAACCACCAAAGACAACCATGTCAGTAAGAACATCAAAACTTCCTGAAACAACCAGTATACAACTCCAGATCATTGAATAGAGCAGAGCGTAAGAAGGTGTACGGTAAACAGGATGAACCAATGAAGCCTTTTTGAAAAAAAAGTTTTCTTGTGCCATACGATAATAATACCTCGAATAAATAAGAATCACTACATTAAGAAATCCAAAAGTGCTGAGTAAGATCAAAACAGAAATGATGACATTTCCTGCTCTTCCAAGAATGCTTTCTGCAACAACGATTGCTGCTACTTTGTTTGCGCCCATCGATGCCAGTTGATGCAAAGGCATTGAGTTCATAAAGGCATAATTGATCAGAACGTATAATAGTAGTACCACACTTACTCCCGTTATGATTGCAATAGGAATATTTCTTTTTGGATTTTTCAGTTCTGCGCTTAACGCAGGCAAGCTCGCAAATCCATCATAAGCCCAAAAGGCATTTAGCATAACAGCAAAAAAAATACTGATGAATGAAATTCCTTCCAAAGTTTTTACAGGTGTTGAAGATTCATCAATGATGTTTGATGAACTACTAAAAAAAATTCCCAGAACAATCAATAAAAGAATGCCCAATACTTTTGAGGTGGTGATAAGATTATTCAACCGTGTACCTTTTTTGATTCCGCGATAATTCAACCAGGTCAATAGGGCAATAACCGATATTGCCAGAATTTTAATTCCTGAATCAGCAAACGGATGAATAAAGCCAATTGAAATGTTTTTTAAAGAATCGAATGGATTAGGCACCGGCAATAAAGAATTGAAAGATTGTGCAAAAACAAAACCAACAGCAGCAATGGCTCCGCTTCCAAAAATGGTAAAGTTTCCCCAGCCAAACAGGAAGCTAACGAAGTTGCCATAACAAAGTCGCAAATATTCAACGCTGCCGCCAGCTTCCGTTGTAAGCTTTGCCAGCCCCGAAATGGAGAATGCGCCAAACATTGTAACAATTCCTGCAAACAGCCACGCCACTAAAATATATTTTTCTGAAAGGCCGCTTGCTGCCATAGGCACGATCTTTTTAAAAACACCTGTGCCGATTATGTTTCCGGCAACCAAAAAGATCGCACTGCCCAAACCAACCACTCTTTTCAGGGAGAGGTTACTCTGATCTGTAGTATCTTCTTTTGATAGCATCATTTGTTTTTATTTCATTCTATAAATCCAGCGGATTCATTAAAACGAAACCTTCCGTGTTGGTTTTGCTCAAAAAATGTTTTCAAATTACCTTATCAATGCTTCCTGTCATTCACCTCAATTTCATAGCCGTCCGGGTCTTTGAAATAAATCTGGTGCACACCATCGGCTCTGTAATCCATGGTAAAATTCCCTTTTGCGCCGAACCATGTAATGTTTTCACGTTTTAGCTTATCAATAAAATCATCGATCGAAGGCACGCTAAAAGCAATATGCGTAAAAGGAATATTTATAGAATCT
>JAICYZ010000052.1 GCA_025933935.1 Chitinophagaceae bacterium | reverse complement strand
TATAAGGAACACAACGTCAAAAATAAACAGGAACAATAAATTTCCTTTTTCAAACTTTTGAACCCCACTCCTTAACGGTCAATACTTCTGCCTGCTTTGGAAATATTTTTTCCATGAGAATACGATGAACCTCGGGATCCGAATCCATACAGGCGTCCGATAAAACCGTTAGCTGGTAATCTTTGTCAAAAGCTTCCCGGATAGTTGATAAAACAACGCCACTGCTAGCAATGCCTGTCAGAACAATACTGGAAACACCCTGGGCACGAAGGATCATTTCCAAATCGCTGCCGCTGAAAGCACTAACTCTTTTTTTGTTCACAATAATGTCCGTTTCTTCAATGCCGAGATCCAGGTCAATTTGCATAAAAGTTTCCAGGTCTGCACTACTTAAATGGTTCTTTATTGGTCCAAAGGATTTGTTCGCCGGATTTATTTCAGGCATATTTTTTTGGAAACCTACACGCACAAATATTACCGGAATATTATTTTGACGGGCGTATTTTATCGCCTCTGCTACCTTTGTTACTAATTCAGTTTTTTGAGGCAGCCTGCTCAAAATTCCCAATTGCATATCCATTACTAAAAGGGCTGTTCTGTTGTTTTCCATTTCCTATTTTTTTTAAATTTAAATGCTGGGTTTATTAAATGTTTATAGAACACAAGGGTGATGATTAATGCGAGTACACCCTCTATAAAAATGGTATTCGCCGTCCCTAGAAGCGGTGCCAGGTAACCCACCAAAACGCTTCCAAGTGGTAGCATTCCAAATATGGCCATCGCCATGACGCTTATAATTCTTCCCCTGAAGTTTGCAGCAGTGTCACGTTGCACAATCGTCATAATGATGGAGCCTTGCAGAATGGTGCCAAAACCACTCACCGCTACAAATAGAAGGCCTAAATACAGGTTGGTAATGTAGGCAAACAACAACAGGCTGATTCCCACTAAAAGTGTGTTTATCAGCATAACTTTTTTGAAATTGGTGCTCGCCGGCAGGGCAGCGAGGTAAAAACTACCGGTTAAGGCGCCCACACCAATAGCAGCGTTCAGCCAGCCATACGTTGCTGCGTTACCTTTGAAAATAACTTTTGCATATACCGGCAGCAGCGTAACATAAGGGAAAACCAAAAAACTGGACAAGGCAGCCACCAGGATCACAACGCCAATATTTTTGTTCTCCGAGAGATAATGTATCGCTTCTTTAAAATTGCCTTTTGATTTCAGTCGGTGGCTCCCACGTATATTTGCCGGAAGCCTCATCATAAGGATGGCGCCTATTACCGCAATGAAGCTGACGGCGTTGGAAAGAAAGCAATAATCTGCGCCAAATCTTGCCAAAACAAATCCTGCTAACGCCGGTCCTGCCAATCGCGCCATATTATTCAGCGAGGAATTTAATGCTACCGCGTTAGGCAGGTCATCTTTGTTCTCAATAATTTCATTGATCATCGATTGCCTCACGGGCACGTCGTAAGCATTCACAATTCCCAGGAAGACGCTTAAACCAAGAATAAGGAGAACATTATAATTCCCCATGAAGGCAAAAATCGTCAGGATAACCGCTTGTAATGCAGATAAAGATTGGGTTATTAACAACACCTTATAACGGTCGTGCTTATCCGCAATAATGCCGCCACGGATGGAAAATAAAAAGGAAGGAAATTGTTCCGCAAAAGTGGCGACGCCAATCATAAAGGCACTGTGTGTTTCGGTATAAATAACCCAGATAACCGCCGTCCTTTGCATCCACATGCCTACCCTGGAAAAAAGCTGGCCCGTGAAAAACAGGGCAAAATTACGGTTGCCCAGCGACCTGAAAACTTGTGGAAGTTGCATCTTCTTATGAATGCAAAATTAGTACCTGCAAAAGTTTTTGGATGTGATATTTTCTTGCCTCTCTGGCGTATAACCAAAATTTTTATTAATTCAAATTAATTATACATTATATTTATTGTCTATAAACTTTCGAATATGAAAAAGATTCTCATAGGTATAGCTGTTCTTTTCATACAACATGCCTGCTCTGCCCAAAATGATGCAGCACAAATTGATACGTTGCTGAACACCTACAACAAACTTCGCAAGTTCAATGGTTCTGCACTGGTAGCAAAAAACGGGACCATTCTGCTGAACAAAGGCTATGGTTACCGCAACGCCGGAGCAAGGGTATTAAATGATGAACATTCGATCTTTCAATTAGGATCTGTTACCAAACAGTTTACTTCAGCCGTGATCCTAAAACTACAAGCCGAAAACAAACTATCAGTATCCGATAAGCTCAGTAAATATTTCCCGGAATATCCAAAAGGCGACAGCATCACTATCAAAGAGCTGCTGACCCACACTTCAGGAATTTATAATTATACCAATGATGAAAATTTTATGAAGAATGAAATTACCAAAGCCAAAACGCGCCAACAAATGATGGCCTTATTTGAAAATAAACCACTCGATTTTTCGCCCGGCACTTCCTGGAGTTATTCCAACAGCGGCTACTCTATGCTTGGCTACATCATTGAAAAAGTAACGAATATCCCCTATGAACAAGCGGTACGTAACTATATTTTCTCACCGTTGAAAATGGCCCACAGTGGTTTTGATTTTACCAATCTGAAAAGTCCGGATAAGACGGTAGGTTATTATGTTTTAAATGCGCATGATACCGTCGGCGCTCCCATTGTTGATTCCACCATTTCGTTTTCTGCCGGAGCAATTTATTCCACTACCGGCGATTTATACAAGTGGAGCCAGGCGCTTCAGAATAATACCGTCTTGTCAGCATCTCAGCAAAATGAAGCGTACACACCGGTAAAAAATAATTACGGCTATGGATGGGGGATAGACAGTATTGATGGAAAAAGAAGATTGTCTCATAGCGGCGGTATCCCCGGCTATATCACAATACTATCACGCGTGCCTGCCGATGAGGTGACGATTATCCTGCTTAGCAATGCATCCAATGAAAGCGTAGGAAAAATTTCAAACGATATTTATGCGATTCTCTATCATAAAAAATATGAGCTGCCCAGAGAAAGAAAAGCGGTGAGTCTTGATGAACCAACGATGAAGCAATATGAAGGCGAATATGAGATAAGGCCTGGCTTAACCGTGAAGATAAACGCAAAGGATAGCGTATTGATAGCGATACCTACAGGCCAAACTCCCAAAACTCTTTTTGCAGAAAAGAAAGATTCTTTCTTTGAAAAAGAAGAAGATGTACAGTTGGAGTTTACCAGGAACGATGCAAACCAGGTAGATGGCTTTGTATTTCACCAGTCAGGCAAGGAAATGAAGTGTAAGAAAATTAAATAACCCGGAAAGAACGGTTAAATCACACCCTTTCGTAAAGCGATGCCTTGGCCCAATGTATGACATCATTCGACAGCTTTTATATTCTTAATAAACAAAAATGCCATCAACGCAGATAAAGCACCGAGCGCAGCACAAATACGCATTACGTTTACATAAACATTTATAAACCCTTCTTTATAAACCCTCGCTATTTTAATTTTGTTTACACCGGTAATATTTGCAGGAACTTTTGCATCCCCAAGATAGGCGGCCTGGGATACAACCTGTATTTTGTCTTCTGCGTTTAAAGGACTTTGTTTCATTCTTGTATTTAAAAATCCGGTAAAAAATAATATGGCCAATGCGCCAATAATGGCGTTGGCAAACACATTGGCAATGCGGCTGATGGCATTATTAACTCCCGACGCGGTTCCTGAATAATGATTGGCAACGGCACCCATTACTGTTGTGGTGAGCGGGGTTACTGTAAAAGACATTCCTGTTCCAAATAATAAAATTCCGGGAAAAAATGTCGTCCAGTATGCTGATGGGCCATTCGTTTCTTTTACAAAAGACAACAGCAAAAATCCTACAGCAGTAACAGTATGGCCAAGGATCAAAAACCAGCGGGGGCCATATTGATCAACCAGCCGGCCCGACCATCTTGAAATGGTAATTAGTAAAATAGTAAAAGGCAATAACGTGAGACCAGCCTCTAACTGGCTATAGCCCTGTATCTGAACCATATTTAAGGTGAGAAATAACATAGCGCTGGCAAGCGCCGCATACAAGAAAAAGGTAAGAAGATTGGCGCCGGTAAATGATTTGTTTTTGAACAATCGCAGCGGCATCATCGGATGTTTGCTTCTATGTTCAACAATTATAAAAAGGATTAGGGAAAATGTTCCCAGCGCAAGAGAAAGATATACCTGCCAGTTATTAAAACCGGATACAGGAATTTTTAAAAATCCGAAAGTTAATAAGGCCAAACCCACAACTATAGATAATACTCCCGGATAATCCAGTGATTTATCCGATTCTTCATCGCGGCTTTCAGGAACTTTACGCCAGAGAATTATTAGTGAAATGATGCCTATTGGAACATTAATAAAAAAGATGATGCGCCATAATCCGGCATCTGCCAAAGCTCCGCCAAGAATGGGGCCGCCAGCAGTTACCATGGTTGTGATAGCAGACCAGGTACCTATTGCTTTCCCTCTTTCACTTTTGTCGAATGATGCGGTAATGATGGAAAGGCTACCGGGTATCAATAACGCGCCGCCAATACCTTGCAGGGCCCTGAATGCAATTAAATATCTAACCGTTGGTGCCATGCCGCTTGCTGCCGAGCCAAGCATAAAAAGAGCAATGCCGGTCATGAATATTTTTTTCCTTCCCAATTTATCACCCAATGAACCGCCTGGCAAAATGAGCGCAGCAAGCATGAGTAAATAAGAATTTAATAACCAGAACAAGTCGGTTCCTGTGGCCTGCAGATCTTTTTGAAGAGAGGGTAATACAACATTTAATGCGGTGCCATCAATAAAAGCCATTGCAGAAGCGAGTATGGCGGATGCCATGATCCATTTTCCTACCGTGTTTTTAAGAGTAATGGGCGGCATTGCACAAAATGTTTATTTGAACAGGCTACAATTTAAGTGATCCAATTCATAGTAAGTTAATTGTAGCAATAAAAAACAGGTAGTATAGTAACAAAAAAAGCCCATATCACTGCGGGCTTCAATTTTTTAATTCCATGGTTTGATAATTACACCGGATGGTTGGATGGGTGTTGTTTTTTTACAGGTTATTCTCAGGTATTGGATAAAAGAAAAAAGAAGTTGACTGATACCAGATTTTAATAATTTTTCTATTGGATAATTGGATAATGGTACTTTTCTAAGGATTTGGATTTAGGATTAATGCTTCCCGAACATCAATCAACTTCTGGTGCAAAGATATACCCGTGTTCGACGGTCTGCAAGAGCAGTATCGCTTAATTATTAGGCTACTGAATTTACTCCCGTTTTCGTATAAATACGAATGCCGGTCTCTGAAAAACTACGAATATCTCCACTATTTTTTATTACAGGTGCTGATCCTTCGAAAATTCTTTTTGCATAGGCAAAAGAAAGAGCAAAACATAGTGAACCAACAAATAAGTTAGATTTTTATTCCTCAAAAAAAGAAAAGTAATAAGTAATGCAAACAGAAATACGTGATTTATGATAAGATCATAATCGGGATTTTTTTAATTTTATTATCCATCCGCTTTTGAACAGACGAAAAAAGGAAAACCGGAAGGCGCCGGTTTTCCTTCAACTTTTTGTAGCACATTTCAAGCTTCCCGAATCTTTTTCTTCAACAGAAAAAGTAACAAGCAATTATTGGATGGTCACTTTTATAATGCCTGTAACCGGTGGCAAAGTAGTAAAGGCGTTAGGATTGGGCACCGCTGCAATCGGTACGCTTTCAGCGAGCGGTGTTCCGGCGAGGTTGAATTGCGTAACTCCTGCACCTGGAAATTGTTCGATGGCAGTTCCGTCGTCGTACAAACCAATGCTTGCAGACGCATCTCCTTTTTTGGAAGGATCTATTCCGTCTGCGCCGGTTGCAAAGAACCAGTCATTCGAAAATCCATACATTGTGGCAATCGCCAACCGGTCTCCTTTTGAAAAAGATATCTCCTGTGAAACGCTGCTTCCCGGCTGATCACCTATTGCTGGAAGCAAAACGGTAGTGGTCGGTGCAGGAAGCACATAAACTGCTTTAATGCCGGTTTTTCCTTTCAGGTAGGCCGCCAAAACTGATGCGTCACCCTTTTGCGCCAGTTGTTTCAGCCCTTCATTTCTATCCTTCTCACCAACTTTATACAAAGGGTTATCAATGCCGTTATATATCACGACGAGGACAGGCGAAAGCGGTGTAAATATTCCTGTAATACTGCTTAAATAGGTACTTAACGGCGCATTATTGCCCATTTCGGCAATTGAAGTGAGTCCATTGGCAGTTGGTTTGCCATTTGTAAATAAAGGTGCAGCATTCAGCAGGTTCCCGGCAACAATATAAGAGATGGCCCAAACTCCGGGGCTTAAAGGTGTTTCATTCGCCGTGCCACCAGACGTATTCTGGAGAGTTAAGGTAAACATAGAATTGCCGTTATATTTCAGTGAAGCTTTTACCAGCGAAGAAGCAGGTAAATATATATTTCCCTGGGCATCAGTGCCGTTCACCTCAGTAATATTTTTATTGTCAGCGGTACCCGGGTGACTAACAGAAGCACCTGGAGTTTGATTGATACGGGTACCGTTATCCCATAATTTCACTTGTGCAGATACATCTCCTTCAATTGGATTTCCTACAGAATCATACACCTTGATTCCGGGATTGTCCGGTGCGAAAAACAGGTCATTAGAAGCGCCATACATCGTTGCAAATGTGATGGCTTCACCTTTTGCGGCTGAAAATTGAATAGCGGCGGATTGGCCGGGTAGAATCAGTGGCGTTCCGGTTCCCTGGAAAGTGCCGGACTCAACCAGTGGTTTCGACTGCAAAACGTTTTGTACAGTGATCATACTCTCGTGTGTTGAATGCCCGGGAAAATTGGTATCGTCTTTTTTGCAGGCAAAGAATGTGAATGGCAACAGTGCTGTGACTGTCCAATGGATGATTTTAGTTGTTTTCATAAAAATTTTTTCTCTCTTGGTCGTAGAAAATACGGATTCCTTACAGGAATTTTAAAACAATGGTTACCACAAGATCGAGGTGCCGTGTCCTCACCCGACATGTAAAGAGTTAAACCTGAACTTCCAAAAAATGCCAGCGATTTTAAATGTTCCTTGCAAAAATTTAAAAAAATTTGTAAGGATTCAAGCTCAATTCCGACTGAAGAATATCTGATGGATCAAATCGAGAGAAAATTATTAAAAACCAGTACAGAATATTAAATTTACTTATGGAAACAGATGATTTGGAAATGGAAGCCATTGATATTAAAGACCATAAAATGCTTGATCCGCGTAGGTGGGTAAGCAGGTATGCAGATTACCTCTATACATATGCCGTCTTCCGCGTAAATGACCAGGAACTGGCACACGACCTGGTGCAGGAAACGTTTTTGGCAGCGCTGCAACGCGTAGGAAAATTTGAAGGAAGATGCACAGAGAAAACGTGGCTTACCGCAATTTTAAAGAACAAGGTGATTGATGTTTACCGGTCCAGGTCAACGGGATTTGCAAAAGAAGCTGATACAATATGCACTGAAGATACAGACACCGACTTCTTTGACCCGGATGACGGCCACTGGAATGACCGCCACCGGCCTGCCAGGTTGGGCATCGAACAATCCGATGCACTGGAAAACAAAGAATTTCAGAAAATATTGGAGGCCTGTATGAAGAAACTGCCGGCATTATGGCTCTCGGTATTCACGATGAAACACATTGATGAAGAATCTACCGATATCATCTGCAGGCAACTGAAAGTAACTTCTTCAAATTTTTGGGTAATTATACACAGGACAAAAGTAAACCTGAGATCCTGCCTTCAAAAAAACTGGATTTAATTAAGATCATGAAAAAGCCCGACAAAACAGAGTTAAAGAAAATAGCCTACAACTGCAAAAAGGCTACCTATTTGATAGAAAAGCAGCAAATAGCAAAAATAACGCTCAGGGAGCAGCTTGAACTGAAGATCCACCTGGCCGGGTGTTCTATATGCGTAACTTTTATGCAGCAAAGTGCAGTCATCAATCAAATGGCCAGGAAAATGTTTCATACCGGCAAAGCCGATTTGAAATTGGAGGATGACTTCAAAATGCAGCTTCAAAAACGCATTGATGATCAGCTTGATAACAAATAAAACCCGGAAAGCGGATCAACTTTCATACAACAACATTGCGTTCTACCGTGATTGCTTTTGATAATGATTAAACGAATTTCATCCAATGACAACGAACATTTTCTACAGATCAAATAAGAATTATGAACAATGGGCACCCTTGTTTTTACGCCTCGCTATTGGCTTTGGCTTCATGGTCCACGGATGGGCGAAACTCAGTACAGGGACGCCCGCGGGTTTTGAAAAATTACTAACCCTTTTAGGGGTTCCTCTCCCTCATTTCACAGCGTGGGCAACCTCGGTAATTGAATTGGCAGGTGGATTCGCAATACTACTGGGTTTTTCTGTAGGCATAGCGGCCATTCCTTTGATAGGTGTTATGCTGGTTGCCATGTTCAGCATACAAATCAACTACGGCTTCAGCTCGGTTAAAACAATTGGCCTCACGTCGCGCGGCCCTCAGTTTGGCCCTCCCGGATATGAGATCAACCTTTTATACATCTCTGGTTTGATTTCTCTTATTCTGACCGGTGCGGGAATTTGCTCTGTTGACTCTTTGCTTGCAAATAAAAAACGACAGGTAAAATCAGCGGGCAAGAAACGAATCCTTAGTAATTACTGATTTGACCCCGGAAAGTATGTCCTCTGGATAACACCGGCAAACGCCTGCACCTTTGACAAACATTGTTCCCCTTATTCGAGGTAATCTTCCTGCCTCTTTAATATATGCCGGTATTTATTAAAGATTCCGTTTTTAGTAACAAAGCCAAGATACGAATTTTTCGTGCCTGTAACAGGAAGGATACGGGTGTCGTGGCTTTCCATAATTTGCATCACTTCAAACACCGGCGTATCAATGTCAATGGTTTTATCCGGAGGAGGAGCGATGTCTTTTATCAGCCGGTTCTGATCTTCTGCCTTATTGCTGATAAGAAGCTCTAATAACCGGTCACTATGCAGAATGCCGGTTAGCTCTCCTTCCCGGTTAACAACAGGAAAAATGTTTCTTGTCGTATGTACTATATCAGCGCTTCTGCTGCGTGGAGTGTCATCCGGGCGTAGAATTACAAAATCCTTTTCGATCAGGTATTTTAATTTGATACTTCTCAAAACCCTGTGGTCCTTATTTTCCTGTGACACCAGGTTGCCTTGCGCAGCAAGGTCTTTGGTATAAATGGAATATTTTAAAATCCCTTTGTTAATAAAATAGGAAATGGCAGAAACAATCATTAAAGGAACCATTAGCACGTATCCCCCGGTAATCTCGGCAGCAAGGAAAATACCGGTTAGTGGCGCGTGCATTACTCCGCTGATACTCGCCGCCATCCCTGCAATAATGAAATTGGTAACGTTTAAATGGATCATTCCTGTCTGGTTTAGCCCAAAAGCAAAAACAAAGCCTGCCAGCCCACCGACAACCACGCTGGGCCCAAACATTCCTCCATTGCCGCCACTCCCCATGGTAATGATGCAGGCAAATGTTTTTCCTACTAAAGAAAGTGCTCCAAATAATACCAGCGCCCATCCAATCTGCTGATATTTGGAAAAGAAACTGTTCGCTAAAAGCGAAGGATAATTACCATCCAGCAGTTTTTGAATGGTAATATAACCTTCTCCGTAAAGAGCTGGAAGAAATGCGATCAGGATGCCTAAGGTAATACCGCCAATCCAGGCTTTTTTATACTGGTTTTTTATTTTCCTGAAAACGCCAAACAGGTAGCTATTCAACCTGCTGAAATAAATAGAATAGATACCCACAATGATACCCAGCACAATATAATACCAGAAAGCATCGATGACCCATCCTTTGGTGATAAGAACGAAGAGTGGCTCTTTATAAATGATCTGTGAAATAACGGATGAAATCGCTGAAGCAATTAATAAGGGAATCACCGCAGGAATGGAAAATTCCGGCATGATCACTTCGATCGCAAAGATCATCCCCGCAACCGGGCTGTTGAATGCGCCGGAAATGCCAGCCGCTGCACCACAAGCCAAAAGCATCGTTGTTTCCCGGTAATTTAATCCGAAAAAGCGGCCTATATTAGATCCGATGGACGCGCCACTGGCTACAGCAGGCGCTTCGAGCCCGGCGGAGCCACCAAGGCCAACGGTAAGGGCACTGGAAATTACCTGGCTGTAAATATTGTGAAAATCGAGCTTGCTCGAATTGTGTGAAATATTAAAAAGAATCGCCGGTATTCCATGTTGAAATTTACTGCGACGGATAAAAGTCCGGACATAAAAAACCGTTAGAAGAATACCAATCAGGGGAAAGAAAAAATATAAATAGTACTTATATTCCCAATGCAGGTCGTTCTGCAGGAAGTTCGCTACATAATGAGTAAGTTCTTTTAACACAGAAGAGGCGATTCCTCCAAGTATCCCGACGACTGCGGCAGCTAAAATTAAAAAATTAGAATTAGATATTCTTTGTTTGCGCCATTGATTTATTCTGTTAAGATATCTTACCAGCTTATCGTACATCTAGCTGCGAATATTATTATGGTGAAATGATGCTGCGAAGGTAAATAGAAATAATCGGTAAGTTGGGGCGACATATAATCCGCAAATTATCTCTTTTGTTCGAAAGTTTAGCAGCGGCTGATAAGCCTGTAATGCCACCATGTTTCAATCATTTTTTAATAAGCGATATTTTTTGTCAATTTGCCTTGTGATTCTTTAACACATGATTTGTGCTGGTCACAACACATCTTTCCAAAAGCTACAATGTATAAAAAGAAATTACCCCGGTTGATAAAGCCTGCATTTCACCATGGCTTTTTATTTTTTGTGATGGCTTTGCTTATCGCAGGTTGCAGCACTATGCAAAAGCAGGTAAGATCGGGCTGGGCTACAAAAGAGGTGAGCCCGGGTGTACAATTATCTCACAAGTATTTTTCTTCTTTGTTTCATGCACCGGAGAATATAAATATGATCAACATTGATCTTGCAGATACGACTCTTAAAATAAGCATCGCATATAACGATTCTTTGCTGGAAGCCGTGAGTGAGTTCGGGAAAGCGGACAATGCGATAGCTGCAGTCAATGGCAATTTTTTTAATACCCATATTGGCGGCTCTGTATGCTTTTTAAAAGTTGATGGTCGTGTTGTCAACCATACCCACGATGAACTGGACGGCACATTGTATCTTCCGTGGCTCGATTCCGCTGCGCTGGCAATCGGAAAACGCGTTGAGATTATCATCAGACCGCCGGGCACGGGTTGGTACCAGAACCACTACGACTTTCCTACCATTATTTCCGCAGGCCCCTTATTGATATGGAACTCCAGGATCGTGCGGCAGCAGATGCATAAATTCAATGATACGCGCTATAGCCGAACAGGCGTTGGACTGACGAAAGATGACCACCTTCTGTTACTGGCGGTAGATGGAAATGCGAAAGAATCTGCCGGCGTCAGCATTCCCGAGTTTGCGCAGCTTTTCAAGGCACTAAAATGTGTGTCGGCGCTGAACTTTGATGGAGGCGGTTCTACTACCATGTGGGTAAGCGGCGAGCCCGAAAACGGGGTTGTAAGCCATCCGACAGATAATAAAAAATATGATCACGCCGGCGAAAGGAAAGTAGCAAATGCCATTTTGATTATGAGGAAATAGGCTAGAATCGAATGCAACTTTTGGAAAAAGCATTTCAATGGGGATTCCTGAACGTCAGGCAGGACCAGGAAAGAGGCGCAATATCTTACCCCATAAAACGGCTAAAACTGCCACTCCTTGTCGGCGGGATGTGGCCACTACCGCGGGTTACAATAAACAAACAAATATTCCTTTTTCTTCTTTTTTTATTTTATTCCAATTGTTTTCTTAGTTCGGCTTTACTTGGCAATACGGCTTTGTATTCTTTCGGAAAAATGGTTTTATTGTCTTCCGGTAAGGTAAATTCAATAACGGTTTTGTTTTCTTGTTTGCAAAGTATAATGCCGATGGTAGGATTTTCTTCTAACCAGGTCTCATAAATCAATCTTTGCCCGACTTATGGCAACTGCTATCAAAGAAAAGAATTAGAAAAATTGAATTGCTGCTCTGAAAATTTTTAATCTAAACTGCTAAAATAAAAAAAGACGATCTCATTGAATCGTCTCTTGATCTTTTGATAGCCGCGTGGCGTCCTGCACCTTAATACTTGGCGTAAAACTTTCCTTCTGTTACGGTTTTGGATGCTACCGCAGAACTGTTATTCTGATAAATAACACCGCTAAAAGTTCCTTTAATGTAGGCAGAAGTTGCTTCCGTAATGGTACATTGAAAACTTTCAGGTACATTGCCGTAGTCATAAGTAGATGTCCATTGCGACATAGGTTCTGAACTTCCTAATGGCGCAGCATAGCCAAGAATGTTATACGTCGTACCTCCAAGCGCGTCCAACGTAAACGTTTTTCCTGCGGTAAAATCATCTTTGTCAGACCACAGTGTGAGGCTCAATTCTTCGCTGGAAGTAAGGCCTGTGATGATAAGGCTGTACATGCCGTTACCAAGGTTGCCTTTAAGCGCGGCAACGGTTGTGTTGAAGCTTTTAGCTGAGCCATCAACTTTAGCGGTCATGTAATAGCTTCCGGAATTGTCTGATGAAGACGATTTTTTACAGGATGTAAAAGTGAAGGTGATCATGAATGCAAATAGAAGCAGCGGGAGATGTTTGGTCATAAGTACCAGTTTTTTTGGGTTAAGAATGCGGCAAATATAATCCGTCAATTCTTTCCTTGCAAGCATTTCGGCAAAAAGTATCGTTTACGGTCTTCCCGCAGATGTGGAATTGTCAATCAAATTTGCATCAGCGCCCGTACGAAACATCATGGCCGCTAATACTACACAGCAATGAAAAAATCAACTACCTTCATGTAACGTTTACCTGTACAAGATACATTTTCACTTTGAAAAATTGCAATAACGTATGAAGAAAATAGGCTTTTTATCTTTTGGACATTGGGCCAACCATCCCTCTTACAAAGTCAAATCAGCAAGCGATGCCTTGCTCCAGTCCATCGACCTCGCTGTTGCTGCAGAAGAGATCGGGATAGACGGTGCGTATTTCCGGGTGCACCATTTTGCAGCCCAGCTGGCATCGCCGTTTCCGTTGCTTTCTGCCATCGGCGCTAAAACGAGCAAGATAGAAATTGGAACCGCTGTTATTGATATGCGTTATGAAAACCCACTGTACATGGTTGAGGACGCCGGCGCCGCTGATCTGATTTCACGGGGACGCCTGCAATTAGGTGTCAGCAGGGGCTCACCGGAACAGGTCATCGATGGTTGGCGTTACTTCGGTTATAAACCGGGTGATGGCGAGGATGACGTAGCCATGGGCCGCCGCAAAACACTCGAGTTCCTGGATAAACTGAAAGGCGTGGGATTTGCTCAGCCCAACCCGAATCCTATGTTTCCCAATCCGCCGGGCTTATTACGCCTGGAACCTCATTCTCAAGGATTGCGCGATCGCATCTGGTGGGGAGCCGGATCTAATGCCACGGCTGTATGGGCTGCAGAAAATGGAATGTTCCTTCAAAGTTCTACCCTGAAAGAAGACGAAAGCGGAAAACCTTTCCATGTGCAGCAGGCTGAGCAGATCAGGTTATACAAAGAAGCATGGAAGAAAGCAGGCCACCAACGCGCACCACGGGTATCCGTGAGCCGGTCAGTTTTTGCCCTCGTAAATGACATGGACCGTTATTATTTTGGACAGGAAGCAGAGCGAAGTGACCAGGTTGGTTTTATAGAAAAAAATAAACGGGCCATCTTCGGAAGAAGTTATGCAGCTGAACCCGCTCAACTGATAAAGGAACTGGCAAAAGATGAAGCGATCCAGGAAGCGGATACACTTCTTCTAACGATACCCAATACGCTGGGAGTTGATTACAATGTACATGTGCTGTCTGCTATTTTAGAACATGTGGCACCCGAGTTAGGCTGGCGTTAAGCATGTCCGGAAAAAGAAATTTGATTGTCGAAAGAAAAATAAAGGCAACGTACGGCATAAGATACTTTCGCTTTCTCATACCTTTCCTATCCCTTTTCCATGCACTTCCATATATAACTCATGCCCTCCTGGAATGATTTCGGGGCAAAATGCAAGATTCTGGTTTCTATCTCAACAATGTTACAATACCTTTTAATTGTTTGGGCTTATTATTTATATCTATAAAACTGATCACCCACACGTAAGTACTTTGAACGGAAGGTTCGCCTTTGAAACTCCCATCCCAGCCTTGATCAATTTTATTGGTTTCAAAAACCTTATTTCCCCAACGGTCAAATACCAGTAAACGGAATTCCTTTACGGGGAAAGGATATTTTACTTTAAAAACATCATTGATCCCATCACCGTTGGGTGTAAATCCCGTAGGCATGATGATATTACAGAAGCTTGTAGTAATCATTATTGAATCGCTATAACTTCCACATTCATTGGTAGCAACAAGAAAATAAAGCCCTTCTTTAGATGCCGTAAACAACGCCCCGGTGCTTCCATCCTGCCATAGCAGTGCTGCATTCGTGCTAATAACAGGAGATAAAACATAAGACTCACCCTGGCATAGTAAAGTATCCCTGCCCAGTGAAAAATAGGGCCTGGCTTTATAGCTTACAGTTATGCTGTCTGCCGCAATACAATTATGAATATTTGCAGTAATAAAATAAATACCCGGTTTTTTTACCAGTTGAGAAGAAGCTGTACTACCATCCTGCCACAGGTAACTTGCGTTATCGTTATAGGCATTTAACAATAAAGTGCGACCCTCGCATAACGTTGTATCATTACCCAGGTTCACCACCGGTGCAGATTGGTAGACTACCTTCACCGTGTCACTGGTGGCACAGCCATTTTGCATCACCTGGAGCCAGTAGGTGCCCGGCAACTGTATTATCTCAGAATTTGAAGTATTGCCCGTGTTCCATTTAAAATCTGCATTCTGCAGATTAAAATGATATTGAAGCTGTTGATTCTGGCATAAAGTCGTATCATTTCCCAAGGAAAAAGAAGGCAAAGGATAAACGTTCAGAATATGAAGCGTATCTGAGGCAGTACAACCATGTAAAGTCGCCTTTACTGAATAACCGCCTTCTTGGCTTGCGATAATCTTCTGCGCTGTAGCTCCGTTGCTCCACAAATAGGTATCATATCCCGGTCCCGCATCAAGAGTTACAGATTGATTGGCGCAAAAACTGGTATCATTTCCAAGATGAATGGGTGGCAAACTATTTACAGTTACATAAAGCGAATCAGTTGCAAAACAACCGGGTGTTTTTTCAGCTAAAACTTTATACATGAAGTTCCTCACCGGAAATACTTTCACTGCCTGCATAGTATCAGCAATAATGTTATAAGAACTCCATTGATAATGTAAAAAACCGGCCGGCGCAGTAATAATTGCAGTATCGTTTTGACAAAGAGAGATATCAGGGCCAATATCAAAAGGAATAGGTTGTGCCGCAAAAACGTTGATGGAATCACTAAACATCCCTCCGCATACATTTGTTGTTGTTACATAATATTTGCCTGGCTGTTCCACCAGAAAGCTGGAATCGTGCGAGCCATTTTGCCAGCTATATGAATTAAAACCCGAATGAGCATTTAATAATATCCGGTTGCCGGCGCACAATGTTGTATCAGGTCCAAGATTTAAAGCCAATGGATCAATGGTACCCGCCTCTACAATCATACTGTCTCCAATCCAACTGCAGCTTCCAAATATTTTGGCTTTTATTCTAATACTGCCGGCTCGTTTTATTTTCAAGCTTAACACAGAATCAGAGGAAGATATTATATCTACCTGGCCTTGTGCAGTATCTAATTCCCAATTAACTAATCCGTCACAGCCTTCGTTTCTGTTTGAATAAAAACGATAAATGTTGGTCGTATCGCAAATGATTTTGCTGCCAGTGATTTTAATTGAATTGCATAATGAATTATTTCCACAATAATACTGTTCAAACCTGGTAGTACCAGAAATGAAATTTCCATTATATTCTGTGCATTCGGGCAACGGCAGATCAGTCACATCAGAGGACGAAGAAATTACAGGAATAGAAATATCATTAAAGCTGACCGCCGGGGCGGAAACTGCACATGAGGCAAAAGAACTATTAAAGTTAAATTTTTCTAAAGTGAAATCGCCAAGATATGGGTCGGTGTTATATAAATTACCCACCCCATATGAAACAGAATCACTGTAAGCTATAAGGTCAAAGGTGGCGCCTGACCCGGCTATCTGTAAATATTGTTTTCTTAAAATGGTAAATGCAGTATCCAGTTCGAGAATTCCGTAAATACTTTTTGGATAAAGGTTGACACCTACCGTTGCAATCAATTTGTTTGCTCCTTTATAAGTAAGCCCGGAAATGCTAACGTCGCCATTGCGAACATAGAGAGAATGTAACTCTTCTCCTTCAGGCGATATTTTCAGTATAATGCTGTTGGAATAATTTCGGCCACACAAATAAATATTGGTTTTATCAGTTATCATCGAAAAAATAGAAAAAGCGTAGGCATTGAGAATATCACTATTCATTGCATATTTCTTAACCCAAAGTATCCGCCCATCTGATTTGCTTATTTTAATGAGATGCGGGCTCAGATCAGTCTCTTTATTAAATTTTAAATAAATGTAATCACCCAATTCTAACATCTTAGGGTCAATCTCACCAGGTCCTGCAAAGATATTGTCAGCGGCATCGTAATCTTTAAACCATACAGGATCTCCGGAAGAATTAAGCTTCAGCAAATGTCTTGTTTCCTTCATTTGGGCCATGTCATCAGAAATATAACAGTAAAGGTCACCTTCAGCTGATTCCAGGATTTCTACAATCGAATTATAATGTTTAGATGTAACCAGTTTTTTCTGCCAAAGGATATTTAAATGTTGATCAAATTCTACAACATATTGGTCTAAGGAGTTGTATCCGTAATAAAGGCAACCTGCAGCCACAAAGTTTCCATTACGCAACTGAATTACTTTTGAAAAAGAAATGTGGGTTTCAAGTGGGAATAATTTAGTAGCAATAATATTCCCATTGGTGTCAAGGAGGGTAACCGAAGACTCTTCATCAGCAACATAAGGATTTTCCCTTTCCCTGGATATAACCATTAAGTGTCCATCATTTGTTTTTAGTATTTGTGAGGAGTAAATACTCTTACTATTGTTTCCATATTGCTTAAAAAATGTTCTTATGCAACTGTCAGGCCCCTCCGTTATAGCGGTTGTACCAGCAGTTTTATACGTATTGATTGGCAGCCCCAGGTATATACTATTGGTTTTAGTAGGGGAAAAGACTTTTGAATTTTTATACCTAAAGTCATTTGCTGGTAGCTGGGCTCCTGCATAAATGGATACAAACGAGAAAACCACCAGAAGCAAGGGCCTAAATTTTACAACCATCTTTTTTGCAATTAGCAGAAGAATAAAAATATAAAATTATAATGATTAAACAATTTGGACTGGTATTCTATTCTACATAGTGTGCCGGTATCCATTTAGACCCGGCCCCAACCATCGTAAATGCAATCGTTGCAATGTGACCCGGCTTCGTCCTGATCGATCTCACCAACATTACGGTTCCTTTCTTAGTCTCTATGTTTCCTCCTGCAAATTGATAGCTGCATATCCATACAAAAACATCAGCATCCCGATTTTCACCACCGAAAGTGCCGTCCCAGCCCTTTGATAAATCTTTGCTTTCAAATGCCTTTTGTCCCCAGCGATTGTAAACCAGAAAGGAATAGTAAATGACATTTCCAAAG